>DASSFL010000186.1:0-1111 GCA_035694525.1 Candidatus Udaeobacter sp.
GATCTGTTTCAGCGAGCCGGTGGCGCCAACTTGGATGCGCGTCCCTCGCGGAAGATTGGCGTGCGGCGTGGCCATTCCCCAGTGGTACCCACAGCCGGGCGCTTCGTACGCCTTTGCAAAGGCGCTTCCCACCATGACAGCGTCCGCGCCGCACGCGAGTGCCTTGCAAACGTCACCGCCTCTGCTCATTCCACCGTCAGTGATGATAGGCACGTAGCGTGAAGTTTTCTTGAAGTAAGCATCGCGTGCTGCCGCGCAATCGACCGTCGCAGTGACCTGCGGAACACCAAGTCCGAGCACACCGCGTGAAGTGCAGGCCGCTCCCGGCCCGACACCGACTAAAACCGCAGCCGGACCACACTCCATAATTTCGAAGGTTACATCAAAACCAACAGTGTTTCCGACGATCACAGGAATGCGCATCTCCCGGCAAAACTTCTCAAGATCGAGCGACTTGTACTCCGACGATATGTGTCGCACCGTTGAAACCGTGCTTTGCACGACGAAAACATCCGCGCCGGCTTCTTGCGCGATCTTGCCAAATTCGGCCGCGCGCTGAGGAATGGAACTAACCGCGGCTAATACGCCGCCGTCTTTGATCTGACGCACACGCGCCGCGATTAGATCTTCCTGGACGGGTTCCTGGTAAATTCGTTGCAGCAGCGCTGTGATTTCGGATTTATCGGCCTCGACAATTTTTTGCAGTACTTCTTGCGGATTTTTGTAGCGCGTTTGCACTCCCTCGAGATTCAAAACTGCCAGCCCGCCCAATTTGTTCATGGCGACGGCGAAGCGGACATCGACCACGCCGTCCATGGCACTGGCGAGGATCGGAATTTTCATTTCGAGCGGCTCCGCTTCTCTGCGCGGTAAGCAAAAGGTGATATCGACTTCGTTCGGATTGATCGTCACGCGCCCGGGTACCAGCGCGATTTCGTCAAATCCGTAGGTCACTCGTGCTTTGCGATTCCGGCCTATCCACATTCCCATATTAAATTGGCTCCATTCTAAATCGTTCGTTTAAACTTCCACAGCGCGGGCAGCGAGGAAGCAGGGCGTCCGTTCGATCTTCAAATTCGAACGCGCAAATCACACAGCGCAGCCGATACTG
>DASSFL010000187.1:0-3127 GCA_035694525.1 Candidatus Udaeobacter sp.
CGCCGAGAAGCCGAATGACGCTCAGTCATCGCTAAGTGTTATTAAAAAAGAAGCATCGGCGTTCCTCGTCGGCGATACATTGGGAAAGCAATCGCTGAGACGCAGCCCAACTCCAACCGGCTTTGCGGAGTTTGTTCGCGACTAGTTAGTTCCCAGGGCCGCTTCACGGCTGCTTTTCCTCGCAGAGTTTTTGGAAAGCGGCATCGCCGCGCAAGGGGTCCCAGATCGGATCGAGTCTAAGAAGTGCCGGCGTAATCGGCGTTATGCTGTAAAGCGAACTATAATAGGGCGTTTGTAACAGCTTGGCGAGAGTTGGGATCGCACGACTATTCTCGCCGACCATTGTCTGAATTAACGCTAGCACTTCTTCAGAGCCAGTTCTGGGCACCCGACCTTTCTCACGGGACTGAAGCATCATCAGACGCTGCGCTGCCTTCAGGGCCGAGTCCTTCTCTCCCAACACAGCATAAACTTGAGCCAGTCTAAACGCTAGATCGTAGTTGTCGGGTTGATCTCTGCAGAGCCGCTCAAATGTATCGCGTGCCTGTTCAGCAGTAACCGTTGCGCTCGCTATATCGCCAGCGACTCTCTGCGTCAAAGCAAGCTCTAGTTGATTATCGGCCTTGTCGTCATCAGAACCAAAATGGAATTGAGCCAGACGGTCTTGCAGCAGTCGAATAGCCTCACCGTAATTTCGTTCAAGTCTTAACTGAGCGATCTTCGTTCCGAATATATCATTAGAAGGTGTCGGTCCGTTTGCTTCTGACAGGAGCCTGGCTGCTTCTTGCAGGTTACCCTGGGCCTGATAAATGCCGGCCTTTGCCGCCATCACATCCGGATTGTTTGGCTTAATGTCCAGCGCTCGATCGTAGAGCCTAAGCGCGCCTGGGAACTGTCGAAGATTGGTGTAAGTCCATGCCGCGACCACAAGTAAACCGAGATTTTGCGGGTCCAAGGCCAGAGCTCGCTCGAAGTGGTAAATGCTTTCATCCCAACGTCCCTCGCGTCGGGTAATTAACCCGAGGGCCATTGGTGCCTCGCTGCCGCCTGGTAACGCTTTGATGACGCGCTCGAACGTGGTTTTGGCAGGCCCGAAATCGCGCAGCACCCAGTATTGATAATAACCCAGGGCGAGCAGCGTTTCAGGCGAGTTCGGCTCCAGTCTCTGCGCATTTTCCAAAGCACGGCTCGCTGCATCGCGCCGAGCGGTGGAAGCAGTGTCGCTCGGATTAAAGAAGTAACGATGCGCATCCGCACGAGAAAGCCGTGCCCAAGCGATCGCAAAATTGGGATCAAGTTGCACCGCCCGCTCATAAAAGCCGATGGCTTCAGAAGATGGGTAGGGCGCGCTGCGTGCATCAAACGCAAGGCCGCGCAGATATGCATCGTAAGCCTCCGGATTGTTTGTCGGTTTGATTGCTAAAGCCTGTTCCTCGCCACCGGTGAGCTTCGCCTGCAACGACTCCGCTATTCCTTTAGCGATCTCGCTCTCGACGCCAAAGATGTCAGTCAGCTTCCGGTCGTAGGTGTTTGCCCACAGATGGGAATCGCTTTGCGCGTTAACCAACTGAACATTCACCCGCACCTGTTTGGCCGCTTTTTGCACGCTGCCTTCAAGGATGTTTGCTACGCCAAGCTGCTTGGCGATCTCGCGCAGATTCCGGGGTTTGCTCTGATATTGCTGGGTGGAACTGCGCGAAATGACTTTTAGATCCGCGATGCCAGCCAGCCGCGTCAGGATTTCCTCTTGAATACCGACGGCGAAATAGGCGTTATCCGGATCGCCACTCAGATTTTCGAGCGGCAGCACCGCTATGCTTTTCTGAGGGATCGACTCGCCTGTCTGCCTGTAAAACGGAAGTCGCCCAGCGATCAGCATTGCAATAACCAGCAGCAGGGCCCCGATGATGATGAAGTCGAGAATCCGCCCGGTGGCGCGCTGAACCGATTTTGCTTGGATCGGATTGAGATCCTCCGTCCGCACAACTCCTTCGGGGGTAAATTCGTAAACCCAGGAGAGTAGCATCGCGATTGGAAATCCGACCGCGAGCGCTATGACAACAAAACGCACTGCCGAATTCGGAATTTCAAAAAACGGGAAAACCTGCGTCGTGAGTTGCGTGAGGAACCATGCAACGACTCCGTAGGCGACCGCTGCGCGATAAACATTGCGCCGCTTAAGCTCAGTGAAGATGTTCTTTGCGTTCACTCTCCGCGCGTTATGAAACGCTCGTCACCCGACTGATTGTGCCTGTTTTGCGCTCCACAGGGCAATGACAAAATGATATGAACAGGCGCAAATGAGGCGGGCAACGTGGTCGCGACGCGGGAGCACGCGGGCGAGTTGGAACAATCCAAAGAGTAAGCCGAAAACGAAAGGTCGGCAGTGGGCCAGCCTGTAGATTTTGCTTGAAGAGTGCTGACCAAATCGCATAGGCAACCCACATGAAGCCTCTATTTCGTGCGCTCGTTGTTCTGCTTGCGTGTGCATATTTGTGCGGCTGCTGTTCCCTCGACTGTCGCAACAGAAATCCCAAACGTGAGGACGATTCGGTTTTTAATCCTCAGTGGTTTCCACCCAGCTTCACGTAGAGCACTATCGAAGTCATCGTCGAAATAACAGCGGCACCAGAAAAGAAACCCTCATGGTATCTGATCCTGAACGGATACCGGGTGGATACTGGCGAGCCGTGGCACAAGACTTAATTAACGATCAGCTCATCAAGCGTTTTCTGGGGCGGTCTTATCTTAAACTCGGTCAATGCTTCTCTCTTTGGGGCTATCTCTTCGAACTAGGCGGGATTCTCGGGCCGAAGCATGGCGCTAAGCTCGACGCATTCGTGCCTGCGGTTCTGGGGATGTCCGGCGAAGCTCAGCCGTTCACATGATACTGTGATCCGGGTTTACGATGAAGTTGGCAACGTGATCGAAACGCACGAGTACGCGGGAGATTTCAGAGAGTGGTGATGCCTTGCGTTCGGCGCGTCTGGCGCTCATCCCGTGCTGGCATCATACAACCTTTGTTCGGTCCGGCCGGTCTGGGCGACCACGGGAAACCAAGGGTGTCACAGTTACAGTCCCATTGCTCACGGGCCGCGAAATGCGCGCCCTGAAAAGGCCGGAAGCT
>DASSFL010000188.1:0-1089 GCA_035694525.1 Candidatus Udaeobacter sp.
AAAACGGACACCATTTTTTTATGCCCACAAACACAACAGAGACCCCAACAGTAAACTTAAAGCAAATTAAGCAACACGGTATGTCGCTTGGACTAGAAGCAGAAGTGAACAGTCAAGCTCGATACCTGTTAGATAGTATTAAAACAGCCAAGTGGCTTGAAGCCGCAACCTTTGCAGCAAACTGTAAAGTTCTATGCGATGAGTTACATTTTGTTAACATTGGAGACACCCACAAGGAGCCATGCGTATTGACGTCACCAGAGAAGAGTTCGAAGCCATCGTCAACCGACTAAAAGGTATGGTGCTCAAGTCTGAGCAGAAACTTGCTACCCAGTTAGCACAGAGACTCGATTGGCAACTACATCCTAGTAAGGCACCAGACAAGAATGGTTGGGCACCAATACGCATTAAGTCAAACTGGCCATCAGGACACATCAACCCTGATAAGAAACAACATTGGAGTTTCCACAAGCCTAAGAAGTCAAAAGACAAACCTGAGGTCAAGGTCAAGAAGAAGTTAACCGCAGATGAGATTCTCGCCGAACTATGAATGATAAAGATGTTACTATGACTGTTAGTGGTCGTGAGTTTCAGACTATGTTGTCTAACGAAAACACGATTCTGGATGCGGTCATAAAAGTCCAAGAACAAGCACAAGCGGGAAACCTAATAGGGATGTTAGATGCAGTGGCACGGAGTCACCAGCTAATACTTCAAGCAATCAAGTCTAACCACGCTTTAATGCACGAAATTAGAGTCAGAAACTTCCCAGACGAACCGAACTAACTATATGGGTTATTATGTCGAACTACCACTCCCCAGAGAGAAGGCTGAACAGCTCGTCAGACTATATGGTGCCGAGCTAGTGTTGAGTCCTGAGGACTTCAACTTCAAAGGCGACGATGCTTTAATTTGTGTCGTCGAGAACGGATTGTTTGACGCAGCAGGAATCGCGTATAGTCCACATGAGCGCGATGAGTTTAACGATCCAGAAGATACAAGGGAAAAAGTATGGCTCAAGTTACCGAAGAAAGTAGCTATTGAGTTGTGTCCACACGCAAAGGATGTTCTTTATGGCTGATGATTATG
>DASSFL010000189.1:0-5930 GCA_035694525.1 Candidatus Udaeobacter sp.
ATATCGGTCTCCGCTGATTCCCGCTTGGAACGCGATCATGCTTTATATATTCTTTTTGGTTGTCGTCTGGCTACTCACTGCATTCCAACATTCTCACTACCACCTGGAGCAAACAGTCGAGCAGCGAACAGCCGCGCTGCGGACGGAGATTGAAGAACGAAAACGGCTGGAACAGGCTAAGCTCCAGGCGGAGCGCCTCGGCGTGGTTGGTGCCATGGCAGCCCAGGTCGCGCATGAAATTCGGAATCCGCTTGGCTCTATCTCGCTCAATCTTGACTTGATCGGGGAGGAACTTCACGCTTTTGCAAAGTCCAGCGGCAGTTCCACTGCCGAATGCGACGTGCTCCTTCGCGAAATGCGTTCGCAGGTATTCCGAATCCGCCAGGTGCTGCAAGAGTATCTCCGGTTCGCGCGAATGCCGAAGTCCGAGCGTGCCGCGGTTTCGTTGCCGGCCTTTCTTGAAGAGAAACTTAATTTCGTGCAGGCGTTGCTTAATCAAAAGCACGTGGACTTGCGCAGGACGCTTGATCCGGACCTACCACCGGTTCAGGTCGATGCCGAGCAACTCTGGGAAGCCATTTTGAATCTGATCAGTAATGCGTTGGATGCGATGCCCGATGGAGGAAACCTGACTGTGAGCGCGCAAAGGCATGGTGCGGAAGCTTTGGTATCGATCAGCGATAACGGTCGCGGTATGACCGAGGAAGAAGCTCGGCATCTCTTTGTCCCGTTCTTTACCACAAAGAGCGATGGTACGGGCCTGGGTCTCGCATACACGCAGCGGGTCGTCAACGAACATGGCGGTAGGATTAATTGCGCTACGGCGCGGGGCAAAGGCAGCACCTTTAGCATTCAACTTCCACTTGCGGTCGGTGCATGACATGACGATTTCCCTTTTTCAATTTTCCGATCCGCGCGATTGGCTTTTTGTCGCCGATGGACGATTTGGCATATCGTAAGGAGTTATTCTTTTGGAACGATTATGGAAAACCTGAGAAACAAATCTGTTTTAGTCATTGATGACGATCCGGGAATGCTCCGGGCAATGATGAAAGTGCTAGCCAAAGAAGGCATGCGAGTCACGGGACTCTCTGATCCAACTGCGGTTGTCCCGACGCTTGCGGAGTCTGAACCACGGTTCGACCTGGTCATTACTGACCTTCGGATGCCCACGTTCAGCGGACGCGGGGTTTTAGCGCTTGCCGGCGCGTTGCCAAAACTGCCCGTGATTATCATCACCGCATTTGGCGGACCTCAGGTCGAAGCTCAGGCGCTCCAATTGGGTGCCTTTGCCTTTCTCGAGAAGCCGGTTGCCGCCGCCGAATTGGTTGATGTGGTAAAGCGTGCGATCGAAGCGTCACCGATTCAGGAAGTGTAGCTGGATAGCTCCATCCTAGGGGCTCGATCGTTTCGGCGCTGCAGCCTCAAGGACTTCCACTTTAAGCACACCTCCGCGGATGTGGAGATCGCGCTGCGGGAATGGGAATTCAATCCTGGCTTCGCGGAGTTTCTTTTCGATAGCGAAATTAAGATCGCTTCGGTAGCGGCTCGGACGAGCGCTCATTTCGCTGCTCCACACCACCAGCTTAAAATCAATCGAGTTCTCAGCAAATCGTTCCAGGAAAACGCCCGGGGCCGGCTCCTTTAAAGTGTGGGGATCCTCGTGCGCGACAGCTAGCAGCAAGTCCCGCACCTTGTCGACGTCGCTGCCATAAGCTACGCCCACTGGAATGCGGAACCGCACGCGGGGGTCGCCGTAGGTCCAGTTGGTTACCGGCGAATCGATGAATTTCGTGTTTGGCACGATCATCATGATGTTGTCGTTAGTGCGGATAACCGTGCTGCGCGCTCGGATATGCTCGACTTGACCGGCGATCCCGGCTACTTCGACGCGATCCCCGATTGTAATCGGCCGCTCCGCCAGGATCACCAGGCCGCTAATGAAATTACTGGCGATATTCTGCAAACCGAACCCCACGCCCACTCCGACCGCGCCAGCGAAAACCGTTAAAGCCGCGAGATGAATCCCCGTGTTCTCCAAGACAATGAAAATGCCGACCACCAGCACGATGTTGCTGACGACTTGGGCAATCGCGTACTGGAGCGAACGATCGAGGCCGCTTTGCGCAAGCAGCCGGTTAAAGAGAAAGCGTTTCGTTCTCGAAGAAATCCAAAAAACTGCGATCAAGAGCGCTACCAACAGGAAAAGCTGAAGCAGACTCAACTTGATAGCCGGTAGAGCGGCGTTCCAACCCATTGGAATTCCCGCTGCGTTAATCGCATTGACCGTAAAAAAGACGATCGACGCCAGACTCAGGATGGTCGTGACGATCGCGATAAAATTTGTATCGATCTTGAACCGGCTAAAAAAACGGCGAACGACATCGCTTTGTAGAAATCGTGCAATGACAAGGCCTGCCACGAAAAAGCCAACGAACGCAGCCAAGCCGAGGAAAGTGACGTAATGGCCGCCTACGTAAAACAGCGGCCGCTCGAGAAGCGTCAATTCCACGTTCTGTAGTGTGAACGCGTTGTGGGCGTTCGCAACCCTGGAGCCGCGCCGGTCAAATACGTTAGCGTTGTCGTGGCGTTCGCCGTGGCGAACGCCTGAGCTATACGGGAAAAGATAGGCGCTCGCCGCTGCGAGCGCCTCTACAAGATCAGCAGCGTCCGCCAGCTCACTGCTGCTTGGCGCGCTCTTCGATATACTTGATCACGTCCCCGACTGTCTGCAGCTTTTCGGCGTCTTCGTCTGGGACTTCGACCGAAAATTCTTCTTCAAATGCCATCACCAGTTCGACAATATCCAGCGAGTCCGCGCCCAAATCCTCAATGAACGAGGCCTGTGGCGTAACCTGCTCGGGGTTAACGCCCAGTTGCTCGACAATGATGTCTTTAACTTTCTCTTCGATCGATTTTTCCGCCATAAAATTTGTTCGGTTTGTGTTGGTGCGCGTGGAAAGCCTAAAGCATTTCCGGGCACAGCATGGCAAGTAAATGAATTAAAGAAGTTGTCAATCATTTTCGGGTTTGCCACTTAAAACCTTCACGTTTGCTTCCGTTTGCCATTCGAGTAGATGAAGCCGATGACTTCTTCCACTGTCGAGCCCGCCGACCTGCTCGATCTAAAGCTTCTGCCCGCCTGGGTGAAAGAACCCGTTGAAGCAAAACGTTACGCCGATGTGGAAGGCGAGCACGATTACGAGCGCCCAGCACGACATCGTGGGGGTACGCCGACGCGCGGGGGAAGACGCTCACCGCTCAGCTCCGATAAATCGCGGGCAGGCGTTCAACGCCCAATAACGAAAGCTAGCAGGCACGAGGTGGGGCGCGATCGCCGGGTGCACCGACAACGGGATCGAAGGGAATCTCCGCGTCGAGAAGCCGGTTCTGAAGTTTCCCAGCCAGTTTTACCCGAGGTCACGATCCGCTTTCTGCCATACTCTGCGCCATTCGAAAATGTTGTTGCGCAAATCAAGTCCGGCTCGGTCGCGTATTCGCTGTACGCTCTGGCGCGTTTGTTTCTTGAAAAGCCTGAACGCTACGAGGTTCGGTTCACAGGAAAAGCGGAATCGCCGCTTTATCAGCTTGGCGACAATGGCGCCTTGTCTCTGAATCGAGAAATCCTCGAGCGAAATGCTTTCCGCCTGGCTCAATCCGAGTTCTACAAGATCGACATTACCGAATCCGAGCCGATCAAGGGCAGTTTTTCAAATGTGGCGCGATGCCGGTTGAGCGGGACTCTTCTTGGGCCGACGAACCATCACAATTATCAATTGCAACTGCGTAGCCTTTACGAGCAACGCTTTAGCCGCCGGATGAGCTTCGCCGATTATCAACGACAAATCGAGATCGTGAACGATGCGGAGTTGATTGAGCGCTGGAAAGACGAGGCTCGGAAGGTGACTACCTATACGACTTCCCGCGAGCAGGTTCCTTCAACCTTCTCTTCCGCGACGGATGCAGAGCGGCATTTCCGATCGCATTATTTGGAGGGGTCAATTAAGACTCCGAGGGAAGCGACCATCGGCGGAGTCGCGAGCCGACGTTTGTCGGACAGGATCCTCAATCGGGCGGTCGAGGATGCGTGGGTGCGGGAAACGCGCTCGCCCTCAGGGATGATGCAGGAGTTGGCTGGACGATTTCGACAGAATGGGCTCCACGTTTTCCGGCATCGCCGCGGGATGTTGTTTGTCTCACCAATCCGGACACGCGGCTTTGTTCATGACCAATCCGGCGTGTCTCCATCAGTGAATGCGATTCTCGAAGCGCTGGCAGGGACAGCAGTGATCAATCGCAAACAGCTTTTTGGAAAGTTGCTTGGGGATGTGACAACCGAAGGCGCCGAGCAACGAAAACTCGCGTTCGCGTCCGATCTGAGGTGGCTGATCAACGAAGGCTACGTGATCGAGTTCAATGATGGCTTGCTTGATCTTCCACGAGGAAAAACCAAGCCGCAGGAGCCCGTAGCACAGGAAGTTCCGGCCGCAGGCCCAATGGAACACAGATCAGCCGAACCGACGGAGCAGACGCTCGCGTTGGCGATTTGGCGTGGACCCTACTCGCCAACGATTCTTAGCGAGGGCACGGAGTCGCCTTCTTCGTAACGAAGGACTTCATTTTTTTCATTCAAGACCGCAATGCGCGGTACATGCGATGCCGCTTCTTCGGGTGCGTAGCGCGCAAAACTCATGATGGTGAGGCGGTCGCCAATCTTGCCGAGATGCGCCGTGGCACCATTTAGTTCGATGATCCCCCGTCGCACTTCGCCGAAAATTGCATAGGTCTCGAATCGCTCGCCATTGTTCAAATTGCTCACGAGGATTTTTTCATACGAAATCAGTCCAACGAGTTCAGCCAGATCGGCAGAAATCGTCAGGCTACCTTCATAATCCAGGCTCGCCCCGGTGACGGTGGCGCGGTGAATCTTTGCTTTGAGGAGAGCGAGTTGCATCGATTCGATTTGTAGGGCGCCTGTATCAGGCGCCATGACGTCTGACAGAGACGCCGTACAATCTAGATGGCGCCGGCTTTTCTGAGCGCCTTATAGGCGCCGTGCTTGTTAATTGTCTTCAGACCGCGTGCGGTAATCCGAATGCGCACAAACTTCTTTAGCTCAGGCACCCAAATACGCTGGTGCCGCAGGTTCGGCGCGAAAATGCGTGGTACATTTTTCGTGACGTGTCGGCCCACACCGCCCTTCTTTTTGGCCAGGCCGCGCCGGTGGATGACGCTACCGCGCATGACTTTTGATCCCGTGATGCTGCAAACTCTGGACATGATATAACCTCAGAAACAGGCGCGTAAGCTGCCGCGCATCAGTCCACCGGTCAAGTAGATGTTAAGGTAGCCAAACGCGAAGGGGATGCTTTGTCCTTGTCTTCATTCATGGTTGAACGCGCAACTGGCGGTGGCGGTCAAATTTAGCTCGCACAAGAACCAGTCGACTCGGCAAGATCAACATTTCGCGTAACCCGTGCACAAAAATAATCACAAACTGCGGATTGGGATTGTTGGAGCGGGCAATATCGTTCGCGCTCGCCATTTGCCGGCTTTGAAGAAACATCCGGAGGTCGAGATCGTTGCCGTCTCTAATTCAACGTACGAAAGCTCGGAAAAATTTTGCCAGGAATACTGCCCGTCAGCCACGCCGATGCGGAATTGGCCCGAGTTACTCGCCCTGCCGGACATCGACATTATCTGGATCGGTACGCCGCCGGTAATGCATTCGGCCGTGACTGTTTCGGCGCTTGAGGCCGGCAAACACGTCTTTTGTCAGGCGCGTATGTCGATGGATCTGGTGGAAGCCGAGGAAATGCTCGCCGCATCAAAGCGCTATCCGGAACTGGTGACCATGCTTTGTCCGCCCCCGATGGGAATGCGGGCTGATTTGCTCGTGAAAAAACTCCTGGCCGAGGATTACATCGGCC
>DASSFL010000190.1:0-9013 GCA_035694525.1 Candidatus Udaeobacter sp.
GGATATTCGGCGTGTCGATGCGGTCGTTTTCACGCACTCGCACACCGATCACATCATGGGCTTTGATGATTTGCGGCGATTTTCGCACGCGCGGGGCTCGATGCCGGTTTATGCATCAGCCGAAACGATGGCCGATCTGGAGCGCGTATTTAGGTTCGCGTTCAACACGAGCAATCCGGTTCCATATTATTTGAAACCCGAGCCGCACATTATCGATGGCCCGTTTAAACTAGGCGAGACGTTGATCACTCCTCTGCAGGTGCCGCATGGCGACTCCTGGGTGAACGGCTATCTTTTCTCGCGCGCGGACCAAAAACTTGTCGCCTACCTGAGCGATTGCAGTGCCGTACCGGATGCGATCGTCGATCTTATCTCTGGCGTGAAAGTCTTTATCATCGACGCGCTTCGCGACAGACCGCATCCCACGCATTTGACCGTAGGCCAGGCCCTAGATGCGGCAGCGCGCGTAAAGCCTGAATCGACTTACTTTACGCACATCTGTCACGACTTGCCGCAATCTGCCGAATCCCGGCTTCCCATTGGTGCGCACATTGCGTACGACGGATTGAAGCTCAGATTCTAGGATCGAGTTCGCGGCGGTGTTAAAATCTCAGCGAATAATTCCGCGCTCGCTTTGTTCGATGAATCGGATGATTTCGGTGATCTCTTCCGTTTGGGGTAACTTTTTTTGCATCGCTTCGAGTGCCTGGCGCGTGTTGTATTTCGACCGGTAAATCAGTCGAAAAGCTTCTTTGATCACCTTCACGCTTTCATGCTGAAACTTCTTGCGTTCCAATCCGACCAGGTTAACTCCGCGAATTTCCGCCGGATTACCGTCTGCGATCATGAACGGCGGAACATCCTGCACGATTTTCGAGCAGCCGCCCGTGATGGCAAATCGTCCGATTCGGCAAAATTGATGCACGGCGGTCAGCCCGCCCATTACTGCGTGATCTCCGACCTGGACATGACCGCCCAACGTCCCGTTGTTGGAGAAAATGACGTGATCGCCCACGGTGCAATCGTGTCCGATGTGACTGTAAGCGAGAAAATTTCCGAGATTGCCGATTCGCGTTTTGCCTTCACTTGTCGTGCTGCGGTGTACTGTCACGAATTCGCGAAACGTGTTTTCGTCGCCAATTTCCAAATAGGTGGGTTCGCCCCGATATTTTAAGTCCTGCGTTTGCTGGCCGATAGAGCAGTAGGCGTAGAATCTGTTCTTCTCGCCGGCTTTCATCGGTCCGCAGAGCGTGACGTGATGTTGGAGCCAGCAATTTTGGCCGAGGACGACATCGGGTCCGATTACGCAGTAGGGCCCGACGATGGTTCCTCTGCCGAGTTCTGCTTTTGGATCAACGATCGCTGTTTGATGAATCTGCACGTTGCTCATTTATCGAGGAACGTGAACATCAGTTCGGCTTCGGAAACGATCGCGTCATTCACCACGCAATGGCATTTCGCTTTCGCCAGTCGTTCGCCACGCGATTTCGTCAGTTCGGCGTGGACAAAAATCGTATCGCCGGGCAAGACTGGTTTCCGAAATTTTACGCCGTCCGCGCTCATAAAATAGCCGATGCGGCTGGTGGTTTTTGCGAGTTTAAACAACAGGATGCTGGCCACCTGCGCCATAGCTTCGACCTGCAACACGCCTGGCATCACCGGATGACCGGGAAAATGTCCTTGAAAGAACGGTTCGTTGATCGTGACCGTTTTGACGCCGACGCATTTGGTTTCCGTTTCGAAACTGAGAATCCGATCGACCATCAGAAAAGGGAATCGGTGCGGTAAAATTTCCATTACTTGATCAGGATCGAGTCCGCCGTCGCCGCTTGGAATTGTGCGCGGGGCGGCGAGGGCGCTTCTGCGCGTCTGTTCACGCACAATTGAGCGGACCAGGTCCGCATTGCTGGCGTGACCCGGTTTCACTGCCACGATATGGCCTCGGATCCGACGGCCCACCAACGCGAGATCGCCGATGATATCGAGGATTTTGTGCCGCACGAATTCGTCGCCGAAACGCAATGGTTCCTTGCTTAATACCGCATCTCCGCGCACCACAATCGCGTTCTCGAGACTGCCGCCCTTGATCAAGTTTTTATCCATGAGCGGCTTAACGTCTTCGTAATAAACAAATGTTCGCGCCGGAGCGATCTCGCGTTCAAAGAACGCCGGCGTTACCTCCATCGACAAAAACTGCGTGAACCGGTTATTCGGTCCGGCCTGGGTGCATGAAATGCGAAATTTGTCGTCTGGGAGCAAAACAAGCAGGGCGCCCGTTTTCGATTCAACGTGCATCGGTTCGCGCACGTTGAAAAATTTTCGTGGCTCGTCCTGGGCAGTTACGCCGGCTTTCTTGATGAGATCGACATAAAGCTGCGCGCTTCCGTCTCCGATTGGCGGCTCGTTTGCGTCCATCTCTACGATGGCGTTGTCCACGCCCATTGCCGACAGCGCGGACAGGATGTGTTCCACTGTGTGCACGCGCACCGAGCCTTCGCCGATAGTTGTGGCGCGCTCGACTGTCTTGAGGTTCTCGATCTTCGCATCGATCGTCGGCTCATCCTGCAAATCTTTCCGCTTGAATTTGATTCCATGATCTACGGGAGCGGGATGCAATTTCAGAGTGACTTTGTCACCCGTATGCAGGGCAGTGCCGCTAAGGCTGGCGGTCTTACCAACTGTATGTTGAAACTCGGGAGCGGGCATCGGCGTTTAACTAGCAGAGATTTTGCCTCGTGACCAGCGGTTGTAGCTCCCTGCGCTGTGCCGGCAGCTCGTTCTATTTCAATTCGAACTCGCCGCAGTCGAATGCCATCATCTGGTCCACATTCGAGATGCGGAATTCGTGCGAACTGGCGCCGTCGGTCTGCCAGATATCGACCGATTTATCTCCGTTCTTCATAATCGATACACGAATCAGATTTGCCGATTCATTTACCGTGAACAACGGCAGATCGTCGTTTGTTTTCAAGAAGCTTCCGTCGCTGTCAAACCCCGCGGCTAGCTCGACGATTGCCCGTTTATCGTTGGCCAGGGGATTTGGCGTGAGTTTCACTCGGGCGTTTGCACTCGAGTTGTTTTCCGGAGGGGACGCTGCGGTTTGGCTGACGTCTTCCACTTTGAGTAGACCAACCAGATAACCGCGCGCGTGATACTTTCCGGCGGGTAAATCTTCGCCATCGTCATTTTTTCCATCCCATTGTGTTACCAGCGCATCTGCGCCGATCTTGAATTCGTTGAGCTCTGCTTCCTGGTGCAAAACGCGCACCAGCTTGCCTTTCGCATCGTAGATTCCCAGGCTAATTTTGCCTTCCAATGGCGGCGGCACAAAACTGATGCGGACGCTTCTCGCAGGTGATGCCGAAGGCGTTTGCTCTGGCACGGGCGGCGGTGTGATAGATTCAGCCGGCGAAATCGAAGCGGGGGAAGATTCTTCTGGTATTGGCGAAGGAGTTGGTGATTGAGATTCCTGAGCGAAAACGGCAGAGGCTAAGAACATCATCAGAATTGCGGTCTTGGCTTTTGCTGTCATGTCGAGCGGCGTCGAGACTTCTCTAATTAGATAAAAACAAGGCAGAAGAGAACAGCGAGAGATTCCTCGACTTCGCTCAGAATGACAAGTGGGCTAGACGTAGTAATGCCAGTTCACGTTCGGAAAGAGATTATCGCGCAATTCACACTCGCGCAGAAATTCTTCGTCAACATTATTTGTGATGAGCTGATCGTGTAAGCGGTTGAAGCGAGAAAGATGATCGATGGTGCGCTTGGTTGCGTATTCGCGAGCCGTACCGGTCTTGATCAAGAACGCCCAATCGCTGGATTGGGTCAGCAAAAGTTCGCGGGCAAGTTGCTTTAGAACACGATCTGCAAATTGCAGGGCCGGCGCTTCGCCTGCACCATCCTCGCTTGGTAATCCCGAATTCTTTCCGGGTTGCCCTGCAACGTCGCCTCCATATTTGCGTGCAACTTCACTCATTCGCTGTGCCGCGATGTGCAGCTGTGGATAAATCCACGCGTTGCTCGGACTCAGCCAAACTTCAAAATAACCGTTCTCGCCCCATGTTGAGGCTGCTGGCTCAATAATTTGCTGTGTGGGATTCGCCGCCAGATATTCGCTTGGCGTCGAGAGATAAAAATTTCGTTCGGTTGCAGCCTGGCGAATGAAGAATTCAAGGAAACGGGGGCCTTCGAACCACCAGTGTCCGAATAGCTCCGCATCGAACGGAACGACGACAATGGGATCGAACCCTGCAGTAGCAATTTCGCGGATCTGACGCCGGCGTTCGTCGAGAAAATGAAGGGCTTGCGTCTCCGCCACTTCTTTCGCGACAACTGGATCGTACAATTCCTTCTCATCACCGGGCCCGGTGATGCGGTGATATTTTACGCCGGAAAATTTCCGGGTGCCGTGGCCAACTGGTCCCAAGTGTTCCCATGGAAGGTCGAATCCGGCGTCGCGATAAAATTCACGATAAGCAGGGTCGCCAGGATAACCTCCCTGTGCACTCCAAACCTGCCTGCTTGACTCGCAGTCGCGCGCAAAAGCGGCCGGCCCGGCCGGCGTATAACACGGTGCATAAATCGAGCGGCACGGCCGCGGTGTTCCGAACAGCAAGCCGTGCTCATCGAGAACGAACCAGCGAATATTCGCCTCCTGCAGAATAGATTCGAGAGCTGGTCCGTAAGCGCATTCGGGCAACCAAAACCCGGCGGGCTCGGCGCCGAAAAGATCAGCATAAACATCGCGTCCGATCAAAATCTGAGCGCGCATTGCTGCTGTAGCTGAAGGCGTTGACCTCGGCGCGGACGGGCAAGACGCCGCACCGCCGACGTCAGCGCTCTCGGCTGCAACCGGCTCCTGGAGCAGGGGTAGCAAGCCATGCGTGGCTGCCGAGGCGATGATTTCAAGCACGCCGCTTTTCCGCAGTTCGCGAAAAGAGGCAAGCAAATCGCATTTGTATTCATCGACAAAGAAACGCCGGGTTTGGCGAAATATTTTGAAATAAAATTCTGCGAGGTCGCGGAGCTGTGAGTGATTGCGATTGCGTTTTTGTTCACGGTCAGCGAGATCGATCAAGACGTCGAGATGCCGCACGTAGCGTTCGCAAAGCAGTTCGTCCTGCAGCATTGCGCAGAGCGTCGGCGTGATCGACATGGTCAGCTTGAACGGCACACGCTCATCGATCAGGCGCTGCATCATGTGCAGCAATGGGATGTAACTCTCGGTCATCGCCTCGAAGAACCAGTCTTCTTCGAGGAAATGCTCATGTTCCGGATGACGAACGAAAGGAAGATGCGCATGAAGAATGAGCGCGAGAGAACCGTGCATCGAAAGACATTTAGCGTGTCATTCCGAGCGAAGCGAGGAACCTCTCAACAAAGGTTTGGGCACACAAACAACGACGCGGATTGCGTCACCGAGCGCGTCACCGTTTCCGGACGCAAGTATTCCCAAAACTACGATTGCGAGCTCCCTCGTCGTCTGCGCGACTCGGGATGACGGTCTACAGCGTGCGACAAAAGTCCTGGAAACGGTCCAGCCCCTTTTTGATTACGTCGATGCTGGTGGCGTAACTGAGCCGGATGGTGCGATCGTCACCGAATGCAGCTCCCGGAACGACCGCGACATTGGCTTTGCTCAGCAGGCGATCCGCGAAATTTTGCGAGGTCAGACCGAGCTGGCTGATATTCACCAGCACGTAAAATGCGCCCTGCGGTTTGACTGCGGTCACATTGGAAATCTTTGAGACGCGGTCGAACATGTAATTGCGGCGAATATCGAACTCTTCGCGCATATCGATCAACGGCTGTTGATCCCCCTTTAAAGCTGCGAGCGCCCCATACTGGGAGAAGGAAGACGGGTTAGATGCGGTATGGCTTTGGATGGAATCGACCGCTTTGGCCACAGCATCGGGCGCTGCCAGATAACCCAGACGCCAACCAGTCATCGCGTAGGATTTACTGAAGCCATTGATTGTGATTGTCAGGTCGTAGGCAGCCTGTGAGAGCGACCCGATGCTTACGTGTTTCGCATCGTCGTAGACGAGCTTTTCGTAGATTTCGTCAGACAGGATGTAGATGTCTTCTTCGGCCGCGACATCGACAATCGCCTGCAATTCCTCACGCGTGTAAACCGCCCCGGTTGGATTGCCCGGGCTATTCATGATCAACATCTTCGTGCGAGGGGTCATTGCATTCTCAAAGTCTTCGGCGCGCATTTTCCAGGAGTTGCGCTCGCTGGTCGGCACGATCACGGGTTCGGCGCCTACTAATCTGACCATTTCCGGATAACTGACCCAATATGGCGCCGGAATGACGACTTCGTCACCGGGTTGGCATGTGGCAAGGATCGCGTTGTAGCACGCGTGCTTTGCACCGTTACTCACGATGACCTGCGTCGCGCGATAATTCAGATCGTTATCGGCAGCCAGTTTTTCCGCGATCGCCTGACGGAGCTCCGGGATCCCGGCACTGGGCGTATATTTGGTAAAGCCGGCCTCCAACGCCTCGATGGCAGCCTTTTTTATGTGTTCGGGTGTATCGAAGTCCGGTTCGCCTGCGCCGAAACCGCAGACGTCTATCCCCTCGGCTTTCATGGCTTTGGCCTTGCTATCGATCGAGAGAGTAAGCGAAGGACTCAGTTGAGCGGCGCGTTCGGAAATTTCCATAGGAGTAGGGCTAGTTGTGGGATGGTTCAAAATGGAGCGCAAGCTATGAGCGCCGGTAGAAGTTTTCAATCAGAGGTTTAAAATTATTCTCGTCGATTCGAACGATTCCCATTTCGCGTTTCGCGTTCTCAGGGGAATCCGACGCGTGTGCGGCGTTGATCATTATCGTCTGTCCGAATTCTCTTCGGATCGAGCCTGGCGGTGCTTTGGCTGGGTCGGTCGGGCCGAGCACATCGCGAATCTTGCGGACGGCGTCCACGCCTTGATAAACAATGGCGATCGATTTTTCCGTCCCACCAGCGGCGCGTTCTTCGGGCGGACATTCGCTGGGTTTTTGCCCGGCCATAAATTCAACAATGCTTTCCCAGTTTTCGCGGCCACTCTTTGGGCCGAGTTTCTTCTCAAGCACCGGCAGCACCGGGCCGTAGAACTCCTCCGCTTGCGCAACACTCATTTGATGAACTTTGAATCCGATGATGGAGAGCCCCGACCGCGAAAAGACTTCGATGACGCCGCCGGGCCGCAGATTCGGAAACCTGAAATTGTCGGGCTTGATCAAAACCAGAGTCTTTTCGACTTGTGCGTTGCTGGGGAAGGCGACGACTCGGTCCAGGATTCCACCGTCAGAATCCGAAAATTCCGCCCAAAGTTTCAAATCCCGCTCGACCGCCTTTGGGTCGAACGCTGCAAGCACACCCGGCTCAAAGTAAGTTACCTTGCCTGAATCATCGGTGATATAATCGCCGTAGGTGTCGCGGATCGTTTCGCCGCTGGTGCGCTCGTGCACAATATGACCGACAGTGTGATGAATCTTCTCCACCGCGTCCGGCCCGCGAAAAACCAGGAACAGCACGGGCGGATGCTGTCCGTTTTTCTCGCCGGTGAAATTCTTCAGTACATAGTCGCGAATTAACCCTTGTGTGGCGCGATGACGCGGATCGGTTTCTGTCACAATTGTCTCGGCATAACGTTCGGCTAACTCGTGACTTGGCGCGAACATGCGTCCTCCAACCAGGTCGAGTCCTGTGCGGGAAATCAGCCGTCCAACGATGCCGCCGGTGCGCGATTTGCGCATCGAATATGGCGTGACGGCAGCATAGGCAAGTTGTTCGTTCTGCATAGTGTCTGTTTCTGCCGCGGCTCGTGATTAAACCGCGTGAAATGCAGAGAACCCGAAGCCGCCAAGGCTTCGGAAACGTAGCCGTCAGGCGACCATCACGTCAAATAAGTTTTAACGCTCAACGCTCAACGTGAATCAGGAATACTTGAGCGTTGGGCATTCAGCGTTTGCGTGCCGTCAGGGCGATCCACTTCCCGCGACGCTTCACGCTTGCGATCTCCACGTTGTTCCTCCGGAGAACGCGAAGGACTTCATCTTCCTCCGTGCGCAGCACGCCGGAGAGAATGACCCAATCGCTCCGTTTCAGTTTCGACGCGACGTCAATCAACAACTCGCCATATAGATTCGCGGTAATAACGTCCCACCTGGCTGCTGGTTTCCACGTGCGCACATCGCCGAGTTGGAAGTCGGCATTGTCGATTTTGTTGAGACGGGCGTTTGCTTTTGCGATCGAAATCGCTTTCGGATCGATATCAATACCGGTCAGGCGTCCTGCGCCGAAACGTTTCGCCGCGAGAACAAGAATCCCGCTCCCGGTCCCAAGATCGGCAAGCGACCAGCCTTTTTCCCATCTGCGAGTCAAGCGCTCGAGAAGACGAAGCGTCATTGCCGTCGTTGCGTGCCCTCCTGTCCCGAAAGCGGCAGAAGCTGGAATGACGAGGACCAGAGGTTGACGAACGCCAGGCCGCCCGCTGCGTGTCGTCCTTCCGACTCTGCAGGTCCCTCGCTTCGCTTGGGATGACGCCGTGGTTGAGATTAACAAGCGTTTTCCAATCTTGAGCGGGTTCGATTTGTGGAGATCCGCGAATCGTTTAAGCCAATCGCGTGGCCATTTCTCAGCGCGTCCGCCGAATTCCTCGATGAGCTTTCGGGCAAGACTGCGCGACGTACACGCAATCTCGAGTTGCAACCGCTTGCGCCCCGGTCTTGAGATAATCACAAGTTTGCCGCGCGACCGCGCTTGCAAAGGGTTCTCATGGGCGCTGAGCCAGCCGGGCTCAGCTAGTTTGCGCCATTGATGCATCGTTTCGGAGGAATTCTGGCGGGGTGTACCCGATGCTTGGGGGCAATTCAGTCAAGAAATGAGCGGGTGACGAGGGTCGAACTCGCGACTTTCTCGTTGGCAACGAGACGCTCTACCACTGAGCTACACCCGCAGTTTTGAGAGGGAGACAAATAATGTCCAGCCGCCCGCGGGGCGCAACTTTTAATTGTCTTGGGAGGC
>DASSFL010000191.1:0-3000 GCA_035694525.1 Candidatus Udaeobacter sp.
CGTTTGCAGGTCAGGACCAAAAAGGAGGGAATTCAGATGGGTGGCGTCATTTATCCCGATAGCGCAGATAAGGCAGCGCGGTTTATCATGGACTGCAATCAAACAAGCTTACCCATCATCTTTTTCCAGGATGTTACCGGATTCATGGTAGGTCGCGACGCGGAACAGAGCGGAATCATTCGAAGCGGTGCGAAGCTGGTGAACGCGGTCAGCAATTCTGTCGTACCCAAGATCACAGTTGTTGTGGGCGGGTCATTTGGGGCGGGGAATTACGCGATGTGCGGCAAGGCATATGACCCGCGGTTTATTGTCGCCTGGCCAACTGCGCGCTACGCCGTGATGGGCGCGGCCCAGGCATCCGACACCGTGTTTGCGATTCTCGCCCGCGCACAGGAGCGAGGTGACAAAAAAGCGACACACGAAGAACTGGAAGAACTCCGCATAAAAGTGAAGCAGAGTTACGAAGAACAAACCGACATCCGGTACGGCGCGGCGCGCGGCTGGGTGGATGCGATTATTCAACCGCACGAGACGCGGGATGTTCTGATTCGTTTGTTGCAATACGTCACGCGGCCCATGCCACAGGCGCATTTTCACACTGGCGTAATCCAGGTGTAGATGAACAATTGTAGGGCGTGTGTGTCAGACGCCGCCCGCAAAATGGCGTTTCACAGAAACGCCCTACAATTCTGCGAAAATCTGCGTAATCTGCGGTTACCAAATGCCAACTGTCCTTATTGAAAAGCAAACGCCGCAAATAACTGTTCTTACTCTGAATCGACCCGAGCGCCGTAACGCGTTAACGATTGAGTTACTCAGTGAACTAAACGCCGCCATTAAGATTGCTTCCGACCAGCCGCAAGAGCGCGTGATCATTTTGCGCGGAGCAGGCGCGGCATTCTGCACAGGGTTGGATTTGAAGGAAGCGGCCGACCAGACGAAGGCGCATGCGACGGCCGAAATGGTCGCGAACACTTTGATAGCAATTAGCCAAACCCGCCTTATCACGATCGCTGCGGTGCACGGCGCAGCGGTTGCAGGCGGTGCGGGTATTATGTCTGCGTGCGATTTTGTTGTGGCAGAACAACGTACGAAAATCGGGTACCCCGAGGTTCGTCGTGGATTGGTCGCCGGTCTGGTCATGACTTTCCTGCGCCGGCAGGCAGGCGAACGAAACATGCGCGAGCTGTTGTTAGGTTCCGAGCTGATCGATGCGGATCGCGCAAAGGAAATCGGTCTCGTGAATCGTGTTGTCGCGCAATCTGATTTGATGAATGAAGCGCAAAAGTTTGCCCAATCGATTCTGCAAGGCGCCCCTGGCGCGCTGGTGCAAACGAAACGATTAATCGAAGAACTTTGGTCCAGTTCGGTGAAAGAAGATGTCGATCTTGCGCTGAAGTATCACATGCAAGCACGCGAATCGGAGGAAGCGCGCGAAGGCATAACCGCGTTTAACGAAAAGCGGAAGCCTGGCTGGGCGGAGTTGTAGCAAGCAGAAGGGGCAGAAGGTGGAACCGATTGTCCCCAATCGGTTAGCAGGGGCCCGGTCAACGTGTTGAGGACAACACGTTCCACCTTGTGCAGTTTGGACGGCGGAGTAGAAGCTTCCGCCCCTGGAGTCTTCGCCTAGGCCGCCTAAGCAGGCTGTGGCGGCGGAGAAACCTCTACTCCCGGTGAAGCCGATGGCCCTTGATACTGCGCGCTGCCGAAGCCGAGGATCGGAAGGAAAATGATTCCCAGTAGAGCGATGCCAATTCCGAACCCGACGCCTTTGCCAAAACTTTTTGCCATGTCGATGCAAACTATAATTCCTACGATGATATTCACCAATGGGATAAGCATCAAAATCACCCACCAACCGGGCCGGCCTACTATTTTACACCATACGTACATATTGTAGATCGGGATGATGGCGGCCCAGCCTGGGCGACCAGCTTTGGTGAACACTTTCCACATCGCCACGATCACCAATAAGGCGATAAGTAACTCGGCGATTAATACGGCTGGGCTGGGAGCCTGGCCCTGTGATGAATATGAATACTCGACTTGTGCGAGCAATGATAGAGGATGAATGAGCAGATTTTGCATAAGTGATATCATATGGGTTAGGGCATTGAAGGCTCAGGTCTAACGGGCTGCGTTTTAATGGCAAGCAAAATCTTTGAATGTTGTCTTATGCGGTTCCGCTAGTGAGCCTGAAGGCATTCGGAGCTAACGAATGCGTCTAATCGCACCATTATCGTGGGCACCTTTATCATCTGAGGCATTCTCAATGCTAGCGAGCCCGATGAGTCGAGGCAGACTGGCAATCCTTAATTGATCGGTTGCGCACGGCCTGACTTTACGAATTGCTGTCGACACACGATGGTCGCGCGCAGATGACGATGAAAAGGACATCGGTTGATGTGGCAGGGCGCGACCGCCGAGTGCGCAGATGGGGTGTGCCAGTGGCATGGTTAACGCTTTGCGTTGTCTGGAGCTCGACGTGGCTCGTTATCAAAATCGGATTGCGCGATCTGCCGCCAATTTCTTATGCGGGTATCCGTTTTCTGGTCGCGATCATTGTTCTTTTCGCCGTATCCGCCGGGCGAGTGGGTTTGTTACCGCGGCGCGGGTCCGATTATCTCCTGCTGGCTTTCACTGGCGTTCTGATGTTTGCCATAAATTACGGCCTGCTTTTCTGGGGCGAGTTGCACGTTTCCTCCGGTCTCGCAGCTGTGTTGCAGGCGACCATCCCAATCTTCGGCATGCTTTTCGCGCATCTGATGCTTCCCGACGAACCACTGCAGTTGCCCAAACTTCTGGGGGCACTTGTCGCGGTTGGTGGGGTAGCAGTTATTTGCGAGCGTCTTCTCGGCTTCAACGGATTCATGGCTTTCTGGGGCGGGCTTGGCATCATATTGGGAGCTGTTAGCGCCGCGTTTTCGAACGTATTGCTCAAGGCGCGTGCAATCCCACTGGCTCCAGCGATGATTGCTGGCTGGCAAATGATTTTCGGTG
>DASSFL010000192.1:0-25843 GCA_035694525.1 Candidatus Udaeobacter sp.
TTTTCGTCACGGTTTTGTGGGTCGAATTCGCTCGCCGGTTTGGCGGCTTCGTAGGCGGGGACCTTTTTTGGAGTCGCTTTGATGTAGTAACTGATCTGGTCGCCCGGCTTGTAATTGCGGCCGCTGGCGAGAGCGAGTTCGTAGGCAGCGGCGCGATTGCGGGCGGCGCCGGCGATCTTGCCGCGATATTTATCGAGCGAATCCTGCAGCGTGTCGGTCTTCATCAGCATATCGATCTTCCATTCGCGGTTCCGGATTCTTTTCTCGAACTCGTTCCGAAGATCGCCAATCGCCTCTAGTTTTCCTTCCATGATGAGCTTGATCATTTCCTCCAGGAACACACGCTGGAATTTCTCCAACCCCCGCGATTTAAGGGCGCCGCCCTTGATGACCACCTCGCCATCTTTGGTAAGGAGCGCGTAATTCTTCGCCTTGTAGCTGAACATGGCGCCAAATTGTTCGTCGAAATCGATTTCAATTCCCTCGGGCAATTCCTTGGCCAAACCTTCGCGTAATTCGTCGATTTTGATCTTATCCGGCGGAACGAAATAGATTCCATCAGTATCGACTTCGATGACCTTCGCCCCGTGCGCGCCTAACCAGTCGATCATCTTCTTGAGCAAATCGCGTCCGATCTGAGTCACGCGCGACGCGGCGTCGAAGTCGGCGAAGTGCCCCTGCGCAAAGCCCAGATAGCCGTAGAAACTGTTCAGCAAAATCTTGAACGTGTTCTGTAACGCCTGAAGATGGTGCTGCTTCGCGGGATCCTTTTCCGCCCGCATCTCTGCCTTGGCTTCTAATCGAAACGTGCGCAGATCAGTGAGCAAATGCCGGAAGATTTGCAACTGATCGGTCACCGGAAAACAATCGAATTTCAACATGATTGAGGGATAGAGCGAAGCGACGTCGCAGTGCCAGATGTTGTGCGCAACTCCGGTAAAGAAGATGTCGGTATAACCTCCTTCGAACGCGCGCACCATTGGCAGTTCGGGAATAGAATGGCGTTGCCGGAAATATTCGCGCAGAAACAGCGCATTGATCCGCGTGGCGTTACCGCGGACGATCACGTCCTGATAGTTGTAGGGAAAAATCTGCGCCTGGATGAAGTAACTCGCGCTTAACAGTCCGGATAAGGCCCGCGTCTCGCGAACACCGCACATCGCGCGCCGTCGAAATGCTTCCGAATTCTCCAGGTACGCACGCTGCAATTCCCTGCCCGTGAGCGCGGAAATTTCCTCACTGTCGCAAAGATCAAAATGCCGGGCGACATCGGCTCGTTCGAAGCCGGCAAGAGAACGCATGCCGACGTCATAAAATTGCGCGAGCAAAAAAGTATCAACGAAGTGTCGACCACCAACCGTGAACTTTGGATAATCGATTGTTTTTTCCGCAATTTGGAGGCGTGATGGTCGTGAACGCAGGAATCCATCACTGCGTCCCCAATCCAGTTTCGTCTTTGTCTTCTTCGCCCGTGCGACCAGATACGGGAGATCAAAACGAAACAAGTCGTGGCCTTCGATGACATCCGGATCGCGTTCCTTGATAAGGCTTGTTAGGCGCTTGAGCGCGTCGTGCTCGGATTCTTCGACATTTTTGGGATCGACAATCAGCAGTTCTTCCCAACCGGTGTTATCCGAGACCGCAATTGCCATGATGTGACTACCGCCCACGGCTGCAGTGTCTTCGAATGAGAGCACTTCGATCTGCATGCGTTTGAGCTCTTCAAACGGCAGGTCTTTGAACAACGTGCGCCCCGTGGCAGTGAGGTAATGCTGCACGGGATCAGTGAATGCGAAGAAATCGCGCCCAGCGCTTTTAAGTCCGTTGCGCAATGCGATGAGTTCCTTCCAGCTATCGACTGTGACCAGCCAGCCGTACTTGAGATCGCTCTCGAGCTTTTCGGATTCGATGCCAAGATCGACAACGTCCGAGTCGCACCAGACAAATGGGTGGAAAGGCTCAACATCGGCAACGGTCGATCTGTCCGGTTCCCGGCGATAAACCTTAACCGTGCCAGTTTCGCCGAGTTCAATGGCGACAATGCGTGGCGTTGGATCCGTGCCGAAGAGCAACGTGTTTTTTTCGAATTCCATGAAGATTTAACGTAGATGGCGGGATGCGCCCCGTCGCGTCTCAAAATTTAGGCCTTCGGCGATTTCGCTTGCCATCGTCTTCAGGAGAAGCCGATCCACCTTCCCAAGCGCGAACAGGGTGGAACGCGTTGTCCTCAACGCGTTGCCAGATAAACGCGCCTGTGTCGCCAAATTTCTGCTATAGATCGGATATGCAGATTCGTTTTGTCTCGGTCCTGTCATCGTTGATTTTATTCGCGGGTTCGACTTTCGCGCAGCAAACGCCGCAATCACTCGCTGATACAGAGCTGCCCTCATTGCTGCCGATTTACAAAGACATTCACACCCACCCAGAATTATCCGGACATGAGGAGCGCACCGCATCGCTCGTCGCAAAGGAGTTGCGCGCGGCGGGCTGCCAAGTCACAGAGCATCTGGGAAAATACGAAAACTCCGAACTCAAAGGTTACGGCGTGGTGGGCGTGATGAAGGATGGCGACGGCCCGACCGTGCTTGTGCGTACGGACATGGATGCGTTGCCTGTGGAAGAAGAGACTGGTTTGCCGTACGCCAGCAAGGCGATCGCGAAAAACGATGAAGGCAAGGATGTGCACGTGATGCATGCCTGCGGACATGACACACATATTGCGGCGTTCATCGGCACCGCGCGCGCTCTCGGGAAGTTAAAAGATCAATGGCACGGCACGATCGTGTTCGTGGCGCAACCGGCAGAGGAAATTGGTACCGGCGCACGCGCGCTGCTCAAAGACGGCCTTTACGAAAAATTCGGTAAACCGAACTTCGCGCTCGGTTTTCATGACAAAGCCGATCTTGAAACCGGTCACATTGGCGTAACCGAAGGATATACGTCCGCAAACGTCGATTCAGTGGATATTACCGTGCGTGGCGTCGGCGGGCATGGTGCCTACCCGCACAAGACAAAAGACCCGATCGTTCTCGCGGCACAAATAATTAACGCGCTGCAAACAATCGCGAGCCGCGAAAATAATCCACTCGATCCGGTTGTGATCACAGTTGGCTCGATTCACGGCGGAACGAAGCGCAATATCATTCCGGACGACGTGAAACTGCTGCTCACGGTGCGTACCTACAAATCTGACACACGCGAACGCGTGCTGGCGGCTATCGATCAAATTGTAAAAGGATGCGCGATAGCCGCTGGAATACCGACTGAGCGCGCTCCGATTGTAACTGTGAGCAAGGATGAACGCTGCCCCGCAATGTACAACAACCCTGAACTCACCAAACGCCTCGTTGCCGTTTGGAAAAGATCGTTAGGCAACGAAAACGTCGAGATCGTCGATCCCACCATGGGTGGTGAAGACTTTTCCGAATACAGCCTGCCGGACCGCTCCATCCCGGCGGTTAATTTTCATTTCGGCGCCGTCGAGCCGGCGAAGATCGCGGAGTACAAGCAGGCGGGAAAAGAATTACCAACCCTCCATTCGAGCAAGTTCGCGCCGGTTCCAGAACCAACGATCCGTGTTGGGATCATCGGAATGACGAGCGCCGTGCTCGAATTGATGAAGAAGTAGAGCGCTAGCTCATCCCGAGCGAAGCGCAGCGGCGTCGAGGGATCCCGTGCAACTGCCGCACGGTTTCGCAACGGGATTCCTCCACTTCGCTTGCAATGACTGGTTCGGTCACTTTACCCTAATTTTTTTTCGCAGATAAGTCGGGACGTCGAGATCTTCGCCTTCGACGATGGTCGGCTCGCTCTTTTCAAAGCGACCACGATTGACCGGCTCGAACTGCAAAACTTCCTGTTTAGCCTGCATGGATTTTTCAGCAGACACTTTTTCCTCTTTCGCCGGGGCCGGCTTTTTTCGTGGCGTGCTCGCAGGCAGTTCAGGCGTGTCCACAACCTCGAACGCGCTCGAGACTGATTCGACAGATGGTGTCGGCACGTTTTCCACCTCGATGGACTCGGGCTCCTCATTAGGAGTCGTCTGCGCCGGCTGAAAATTCTCAATCGGCACTGGTTCGGGCTCGACCTCAATCTTCGGCGGACTCGGGTCAAGCTGCTCCAACGTTGGCAACACTGGTGGGGGACCGCTCAGCGGAGGCTGAGTTTGTGACAAATCCGCGGTCGCTGTAAACGAACTGATGATTGTAACGCTCAAACGATCCCCCAATCGTCCGTCCACAGCAGTGCCGAAAAGAATCTGCGTTTCGTCGCTAACATGTCGGTCGAGTTCCTTCATGACGATTTCGACTTCCGACAAAGTCATACCGGGCCCGCCTGCCACCTGAACCAGAACCCGAGCGGCGTCCGCCAGCGTGCGACCTCGATCCATCAACGGACTCTTGAGCGCTTGGGCGAGTGCGTCGTGCGCACGATTGTCTGAATCGGATTCCCCGAAGCCGAAAAGGCATCGCCCGTTGGGGCTGCGCAAGGCAGCAACCAAATCGTCAAAGCCGATGCGAATGAGTCCGGGTCGCTGAACCAGATTCACAATCGAACGGATACTCTGACTGATCGTCGTATCGGCTTTGGAAAACGCCTGATGAATGCCTGCTTGCGGACCGACCATGTCGCCCATCTGATCGTTTTCGAAGCAAACGACGGCGTTGGCAATCTCATTGAGCCGGCCCAACGCTTCGCGCGCCTGGGCGTTGCGTCGTCTGCCTTCGAACCCAAACGGCAGGGTTGCGAACACAAGCACCAGTGCTCCGGCCTCGCGAGCCAGATGCGCGACATACGGCGCCGCGCCCGAACCCGTGCCCCCTCCGAGCCCTGTGCAGATGAAAATCATTCTCGCACCAGTCAACGCCTCGCCAATCTCCTCCGTCGATTCGAAGGCGGCCTGATAGCCAACCTCGGGGTCGCCACCCGCGCCGAGGCCGCGGGTGACGGTGCGGCCGAGTTGAACTTTGTGTGGAGCAACGGAGCTCGCCAGCGATTGCACGTCGGTGTTGACGGCTAGAACCTCTGCTCCTTCCAAGCCGTCGAGCACAATCCGGTCGAGCGCATTCAGACCGGCGCCACCAACACTGACAATTTTGATTGGAATAAAATCCTCCGCGCGCTCAGGGAGACTGTAGTTTTTGCTAAGTTGAATCATATCCACCTTTCAATTTTTCATCGTCTTCCGCTAAAAATTCTTCCCAGAATTCGCCCGATTCCTCGCGCCGGCCGTTCGGTTTGCACGGCTTGGGCATACTTGATCAAACCGATTGCAGTCGAAAATTGCGGATTCTCCACTGCAGAGGTCACGCCTGATGTTGTCTGAGCGTGCGCGACGTGCGCGGGCATTTCGAAAATCTCTTCCGCGAGATTATCGATGCCATTGAGGAGGCTGCATCCGCCCGTGATGAAAATACCAGCGCCGAGGTAATTAATGAATGGTTCTTCATCAAGCCTGCGTTTGAGCAACTCGAGAGTTTCGCGCAGGCGCATGTGAATAATCGTATTCAAAGTCTCGCGCTCGATCTCCTTCCCGGCAAAACCGGAATCGTCCTTTAGCAAAATCATTTCGCCTGGGAAACAATTGCCGAGGACACAACTGCCTTCCTCAATTTTGAGTTTCTCCGAGCGCGCCATTGGGATACGCAACCCCATGGAGATGTCGTTCGTGATATGGTCACCGCCGATTGCAATGCACCCGCTCTGCTTCACTGCACCGTCCGCATACAAAACATAATCAGTGGTTCCGCCGCCGATATCGATTACCAGCGCCCCGAGATCCTTCTGGTGTTGCGTGATCACCACCTGCGCAGAAGCAAGGCCGCCAAAAACGACATCCTCAACGTCTAGTGGCAACTCTTTCACGCACCGGATCGTGTTCTGAATGCGCGTCCGCACGCCATGAATAATGTGGAAATCGGCTTCCAATCTTTGGCCGAGCATCCCCACTGGATTCAGCACGCCGTCCTGTCCATCGACATGATAATGCTGAATAATGGAATGAAGGAATGCGTTTTGCGCAGGAATGCTCACCTCGCGCGCATTGATTTTTACGTCTTCGACATCCTGTTCATCGATTTCATCGCGGTCCTCGGGCAGCATCACGGATCCGCGGTTGTTGAAGCTTTGAAGGTGCGACCCCGCCACGGCCACATAAACGCTCCGGATCATGACGTCGCTTTTCTGTTCGGCATCGACCACCGCTTCGTGCACGCATTTCATTGCCGTTTCAAAATCAACGATCTCGCCCTTGCGTACGCCGCGCGACGGCGTCTGCCCGACACCGAGAATTTTGACGGTGCCGTCGGGCCGGCTCTCTCCAACAACCACACAGATTTTGGAGGTTCCAATCTCAAGACCAATCACTAAATTATTGCTCGCCATTGTGTTAATCCGTTTTCTGTCGCTGAGTGGGAATTGCCTTGGGGGGTGGTTTTGAACTGGGGCGCGCCTTGGGCGCTGGTGACACGGTTTCAGAAGGATGCACCGGGATTGCCTTCATAATCCGCGGTTCCACGGCAGGCTCGATGGTATCGTTAATAACCGCGACCGGCCGCGGGGCGAACGTCACCGGGATGTTTCGTTGCACAAGCAGGTTCAACGTCGCCAGTTCCTGTTTTGAATCGTCACAATAAACAAGAAATTGCTCGAGCCGGCGTAATTGCGTTTCGAGATCGTTATAACCAAACATTACGCGGCTATGATTTTTGTCGGTCACCAGCAGGCGATAATTCTCGGAAACGTCGATCTCGCGGATCTGAAAGCGCATTTGCAAAAAGCTGCGCGAACTCAACCGCAGCAGCTCGAGCGCCGTCTTTGCTTCGGGCGATTCGACCACTTTGCCCACCTCAAGCCATTCGTTCGAGCATCCCAAAATGACCGGTAATCCGAGGTATTCGGGCAACAACTTCTTTTCTTTCATCAACACCCCGCGCGCGTCCACTAGAAAAGCCGAGTCTGATGCAAATGGATCGGAAATTTCCTTCTCGCTCGTGATCCACGCGACCGGCTTTCGTTCCACTACACGAATATCGATCTCGGAAGGCAATTTTCGCATAACCTGCACCTCATCAGTTTGAGGAAGCTGTTGTATCAAATCGTGGACGCGACCCAGATTTACGCGGAAAATGTTTTCGCCTTCGCGTAGATCAGCGGCGTTTAGAATCTGCTCGCGCTGCAACGTTCCGTCCGTCTGGAATTCAATTGTCTTCAGCTGATAATCCTGATTCTCGAAAAATAGACGCCGCGCGCCTTCACGTGTTCCCGCATAAATCGCGGCGCACAGCGCGGCGAGCAATACCACTCGGGAGAGAACCGCCAGTGCCCTTCGAGCGCGATGCTGTGCAACTCTGCGGGAGCGAACTTTTACATCAAGCAAGTGTTGCTGGCGTCGCTGGCGCACATTGGAGACTCGCCGATTGCGCGATTGGGGGCGCTTCTGAGCAGGTCTCATCTCCGGCTCCTTTCCGCTCTGGCCCGGGAGAGCGCCATGATGCGCGCGCAAAGATCGACATAATTGATACCGGCAGCCGCAGCGGCTTCGGGCAGCAAGCTCGCCTCTGTCATACCTGGAATCGTGTTCACTTCAAGGACGAACGGTTCGCCCGAATCGGGAAGCAGCACATCAACACGACCGTAAACAACCAGCCCGAGCGCTCGAAACGCATGCAGCGCCTGTTCCTGAATTTGTTTCGTCTTATTCGGATCGATTTTCGCAGGGCAAACGTGCTCGGCACCGCCGCCACCCTGCGGATTCAGAAACGGGTACTTGTTGTTGAAGTCGTAAAAACCGCCCTTTGGAATTATTTCAAGAATCGGCAGCGCTTGATCACCAAGAACACCTATCGTCAACTCGCGGCCCGACACAAATTTTTCTATCAACAATTTCTGATCGTACTTGCCGGCCTCGGCCATTGCCGAATCAAGTTCGCTCGCGTTTTTTACAATCACCACGCCAACGGTAGAACCTTGTCTCGCCGGCTTTACTACCAGCGGAACCGAAATCGTTGGGCGCTGGCCGACTTCGATGACTTCCCATTCCGGAGTGACGACGTTGTGCTCGCGAAATTTTTCTTTCGACAAAATTTTGTCGAAAGCCGCCCGGCTTGGCTCGACACCGTCACCGGTGTAAGGGACTCCGCGCTCCTCCAGAATTTGCTGGAGCTGACCGTCTTCGCCGAAGGTTCCGTGAATGGTGATGAAGGCAAGGTCGACATCTTTGGGAAGCGCGAAGTTTTCGCCACGAACATCGACATCGATGACTTCTGCACCTAAGGAGCGAAGCGCTTTAGAAACGCCGCGACCAGTCGCCAACGACACATTGCGCTCAGACCCAGGCCCGCCCATTAACACCGCAATTTTTTTCGGTAAACTTTGATCTGTCGCCATCGTCACCCCGGCTCTCCCACGATTTGCACTTCGGTCTCCAGCTCGATTCCGCGCTTGGCCAAAGCAATCGCTTTGATCTTTTCGATTAATTCCAGCATTTCGGCCGCTGTGGCACCGCCGTCATTGACAATAAAATTCCCGTGCACCTCGGATACCCGCGCTTTTCCGACGTGCGCATTCTTCAATCCCAACTCGTCAACCAGCTTCCCCGCGGGACATGAGTCGGGATTTTTGAAAATGCAGCCCGCGCTTTTCGCCACTGGTTGCGACGTGCGCCGTTTCTCCTGCGAGGCTTCCAGTTTGCGAACAATTTCTTCAAGCGGAGCAGGCTCGCCGCGAAAAACGGCGGACACTGCAAAATTTTTCTCCAACAACGGGAAATTCCGGTAATACACTTCCAGTTCGTCCCGTGTTTTTGTATGCGACTCGCCATTCGCGTCGAGATAGCGAACACGCACAACGTTCTCGAAAGTTTGCGCGCCCATCGCCCCCGCGTTCATGCGTAAGCCGCCTCCGACCGTGCCCGGAATTCCTTCCAACCACTCCAGCCCGCCAATGGCGGCCGCTTTGCCCGCGTAGGCGACTTCTTTCAATTTTGCCCCGGCGCCCGCGGTGATCTCGGCGCCCTTGATCTCAATCTTGTCGAAATCGCCACCGCACGGATGAATGACTGTGCCACGAATGCCGCCATCGCGGACCAGAAGATTTGATCCGCGACCCATCACGAAAAGCGGAAGATTTTCGTCCCGGCAAAACCGGATCAACTCGGCAAAGGCCTTCTCAGTTCGCGGCTCAACCCAGAATTGCGCCGGACCACCTACTCGCAGAGTCGTGTGCTTCGACAGCGGCTCGTAGAGACGTACTTCGCCGTCTTCGCCCACGACCTCTTTCAATTTTTCCGCAATAACCAGGTCGGCAGCAAGGGCGGATAATTGCTCGTGAATATTTCCGGCACCGAGACTCAGAACGAGATCGCCGGACTCGAGCATGTTCCCTACAGCGCGGTGCACACATTCCAAGCGCGGCTCGTAACTGACTCCCCGGTGTCCGTGCCCGACGATCTCGTCAGCGATGACTTGTCCGGTCACCTCCGGAATCGGCGCTTCATGCGATCCGTAAACATCGGTCACTACTACGCGGTCCGCATCGTCGAACGCACAACCAAATTCTTTCCGCAACGCTTTGGTGCGCGAATAACGATGCGGTTGGAACATCGTGAGCACGCGCTTGCGGCCGACCGATCTCGCCGCCTTGAGCGTGGCGCGGATTTCCGTCGGGTGATGCCCGTAATCGTCCACCAAAAGAAAACGCGGACTGTCGTATTTGATTTCGAACCGGCGGCGCGCGTGCTCGAACTTCGCCAGCGACTTCGCGATCTTTTCAAACGCAATACCCAGCTCTGACGCGAGCGCGATCACTCCCAGCGCATTGTGAACGTTATGTTGTCCGGGCACATTCAGGATAGCTTCGCCGAGATCCTGTCCCCGGTGATCGACCCGGAACATCGAAGCGAAGCCCGTCAGCCGGATATCTACTGCGCGATAATCGGCCTCGTCGGCGAAACCGTACGAAATTCCGCGTGGCAAAGATCGACATACCCGCGCGGCATTTTTGTCGTCGAGGTTATAAAAAACTGTGCCGGCGGTCTGAGTAATCAGTTGCGCGAAAACCTTTTCAATCGCGTCGAGATCAGCATAAAAATCCAGGTGCTCTTCCTCGATATTTAGAATCAACGTGTGCTCCGATCGAAAGAGCGTGATCGTACCGTCGCTCTCATCCCCCTCAGCAACGAAATACTCGCCGCGTGAATCCCAGTGTGCATTCATTCCCAGAATCGGAATCTCCGCGCCGACGTAATGGCATGGATGCAGTCCTCCTTCGCGCAAGACGTGGGCCGCCATTGCTGAGGTTGTCGTTTTGCCGTGCATTCCGGCGATAACGATGCCTCGTTTGCTCCGCATGATTGCGGCCAACGCTTCCGCCCGGCGCACGATGGGTTTTCCGTACTTGCGCGCGCTAACAAGAATTGGGTTGTCGCCCTTAATTGCAGAAGAAAAGACAACGAGATCTGCGGTGCCGGCCTCTTCCGGCCGATGCCGCTCATGAAAACGCAGACCGAGCCGCCGCAATCGATCTGTTTCCATCGTACTAACCTTGTCCGATCCGCTGACTGTGTGGCCGAGCTCGATTAAAAGGGCAGCGATACCGCTCATGCCGCTGCCCGCGACACCGACAAGATGAATACGGTGATGCTCACGTGTCAGAAATCCGGGCAGATCTAGCGGCACCGCGCGCTCGCTGGTAGCAGCCGGGCCGGTCCACGGCGGAGGCTGCTCATGTGCGCTGCGTTCTTCAGAGACGGGCTTCATGAGTCGTATATCTTTCCATGGTCGTGGCCACGTGCCCGGCCGCGTCCTTCGGCGCGAGGCGCGAGGAATTCGCAGCCATCTGTCGAATCCGTTCCCGATCCTCGATCAGCTCGCGAATTTTGCGCGCGAGTAACTCGCCCGAGACGTCTGACTCCTTAAGGAGAATCGCTGCCTGAACACGAGCATAGATCTCCGCATTGCGGGTTTGATGATCATCGGTCGCATACGGAAATGGAATCAGGATGCCGGGCAATGAAAAGGCGGCGAACTCCGCGAGACTGGCAGCGCCGGCTCGTGCCACAACGAGATCGGCGGCGCTATAAGCTTCTTCCATTCGGTGATGAAAGGCAGCGATGTGGGCGGGAATATTTTCGCGACGATAATTGTCTGCAACCAAACGTTCATCGCGCGCGCCGGAAAGGTGAATTACTTGCAGCTGGGCCCCCCGCAAAAGCGGCAGTGCTTTAATCATCGCCTGATTAATTCCGCTCGCACCCTGGCTGCCTCCCATGACAAGCAGTGTCGGTACGTCCTCGCGGAGCCCGAGTTTTTTACGCGCCACCCGTTGATCCAAATGAACCAGCTCGGTGCGGACTGGAGTGCCTGTAACTTCCGTGTTGGTTTTTGGAAAAAAAGGCGCGCATTCTTTAAAACCGAGCATGACCGTGCGCACTATCCGCGCTGTCAAACGGTTCGCTTTTCCGGGGACAGCGTTTGATTCGTGAATAAAAGTGGGAATGCCACGTATCCGGCCCGCCAATACCGGCGCGGTGGAGGTAAACCCGCCCATCCCCAGGACGACCTGAGGTTTGAATGTCCCATAGATGGATCGGCAAAGCGCCAGACTTTCGTAAAAACGGCGAAGGAAACCAAAAAACGCCGGAGAGAATGGCGATGGCAGTCCCACGGTAGGCAATTTTTCCACTCGAAAATTTGCACGCCCGGAGAGCGCCAGAGCGTCAATATCTTTCTCAGAAACTAACAGCATCACTTCGTGGCCGCGGTCGCGCAGCACTTCTGCCACGGCGATCCCGGGAAAAAGATGTCCGCCAGTTCCTCCGCATGCGATCACTGCATTCATAAGATCTGATCCTTCCTCCGACTCATACGACTTATACAATCTATAAAATTCATCGGCCTAAATACGCGGCGTTACTCGGACCCGCATGGCCACGGGTTTCTTGGGTGGCGGCTCAAGAATGCCCTGGCGATAAATATTCAGTAATAAACCGATGCCGAACATGCACGCGACCAGGTTCGAACCACCATAACTGATGAACGGCAGCGGCAGTCCTTTGTTGGGCAGGAGCGACGTGGTCACACCGATGTTGACTGCGGCTTGCATAGCCAGCAGCGAAACAACACCACAGCCGAGGAGCAGACCGAACCGATCCTTGGCGTGCAGCGCGATCATGATGCCGCAAACAATGATGACCAGAAACAAAAGGATCACGAGCAGACTGAACCGCAGACCGAGCTCTTCGCCAATAATTGGAAAAATAAAATCCGTGTGCGCGTACGGCAGATAGAGCATTTTTTGGCGACCATTGCCCAGGCCGAGTCCTTCCATTCCGCCGCTGCCCCAGGCGATCAATGCCTGCATTTGCTGCAAGCCAGCATCTTCCTTGTAGTTCTGCGGATGAAGAAAAGCAGCTAGCCGTCCCATGCGTTCGGAGATTCGGCTGGCAACGACCAGAAGCGTGCCCAGGCCAGCGAAGAATATCATCCCGAGCCATAATGGATTCGCTCCTGCAACAAACATGACGACGAACGCGGTTGTTCCCAGCAGAGCTGTCGTTCCCAGATCGACTTCTCCCAGAACAAGTCCCGCCGGGATGCTAATGATTGCAAGCGGCAGAATAAGTCCGTAGAGAACATTGCTCCCTGCTTCTTCGCGTCGAGCAAACCAGGCAGCGAGGAAAACGATTGCCGCCAGTTTCGCCAGTTCCGAGGGCTGAAAAGTTAGCGGGCCGAGGCCGATCCAGCGGCGCGATCCGTTAAGGCGCATCCCGATATGCGGAAAATAGCAGAGCGACAATGCGACAAGCGCCAGCGCGAACCACAGCCACCATGTGCGCTGCCAAAAGTGATAATCAATCACCGCGGCAAGGATGCAGACTGCAAGCCCAATTCCGAACCAAATCGCCTGCCGTTTGATGAAAAAATAAACGTCTCCATGACTGTCGCGGGCAAACGCGCTCGTGCTAAAGAGCATGACAATCCCGATAACGAGAAGTCCCAGCACAGCGAGAAAAAGGATATAGGCGCTCTTACGATGCATGGTTATGTGGAGCGCGCTTGTTGCTTGGTGTGGCGCACTTCATTTTTCTTCTCTTTGGGCTTCGCTGCTTTTCCGTTCGTCGCTTTTGGCTTTGTTGTCTTGGGAATTAACAGGTTTTGGCCAATCCGTAATTTGCGCGGATCCTCGATATGGTTGAGGGCCATCAAATCGTCGTAAGGAACCTTTAGTTTTTTTGCGATCGTCACCGGATTATCGCCCTTTTTCACGACGTATGTTTTTCCAGAAGGCACCGGCTCGCCTGCCGTAGCCTCCTGATTCGCCGTTGGCTTGTGCGAAGGCCGATTGGCGACGGAGGGCGCGTTCGCGTGGTCGTCTTTTGAAGATAATTTCGAAGGCGAATGTGAAGGTTTCGGATCGTCGCGGGACGCGCTCTCTTTTTGCGCCGCTGCAGTTTGGGGTTTGGCGCCACCAGTGTGAATTGCGGCGTCCACGGTCGCGGACGGTTTGGGTTCCGCGCTTGTCGGAGATGCCGGAACAAACGAACTCTCCCGAGTTTTGATCGCGTTGAATGCGATAATTCCCGACACGGCGACTACGTGCAGAAGCAAAACAATGAGCAGCGCTCGCGATAATTTCATGTTCGGCTGCGGCATTTCTTCAAAGTCCATTCCGGCAGACGCCGCCGAGGAGCGACGCGCAGTCGCCGCCCACAGTTTGTTATGTCTAAGGAGGCGCGGGATTTTCATCGGTCGGTTTGAGGCAGAGCTTGCACGAGCGCGCGAAATTGATCGCCTCGATCGACGTAGCTTTTGAACATGTCGAAGGACGACGTGCCCGGGGAAAAAAGAACGATTTCACCGGGTTTAGCGCTGGCATGTGCACGCTCGACCGCGTCGGCGAGCGACGTTGCGATTTCGACTTTGACCGCACCATCCCAGGAGCGGCTGATGCGCTCGGCCATTTCGCCGATCAAGATCGTCGATCTGACCTTCTCCTTCACGAGCGATCGAAGCGGATCGAAGCTAAACCCCTTGTCCTTGCCACCGGCGATCAGGACGACAGGTTTGCTTTGCGCACGCAACGCTTTGTCCATTGCGTCGAGGTTGGTCGCCTTGGAATCGTTCACATAGCCAACGCCGTTGACTTCGCGCACGAATTCGCAGCGATGCGCCCGCGGCTCATAAGCGGAGAGCGGTAGCACCATCTCCCGGAAGGACAATCCGCGCGCCATGCCGACGGCGAGGGTGGCCATCAAATTCTCGATGTTATGCAAGCCGCGCAGCTTCGTATCCGCCAATCGCAACACTGATTCGTCGCGGTAAAGAATCGCTCCCTCTGAGACTCGGAAGTCTCCGCCGTTGGCGTAAGCGCTAAATGTGATCGTGCGGGCATGGATATTCGGTATTTTTTCGATGGCATTCACCACAGCCACATCGGCGTCCGTTTGATTTTCAAAGATGCGCAGCTTGGCTGCGCGATATTCCGATACCGAGCGATAACGATCGAGATGGTCCGGAGCGAAGTTAAGCCAAAGGCTGATGGACGGATGAAAGGTGCGAATCGTTTCCAGTTGGAACGAACTCACCTCGACCGTGAGCACGTCGTATGGCTGTTTCTCGCGTGCTACTTCGGAAAGCGGTTTCCCGATATTTCCGCAGGCGATCGTTCGCTGGCCGCAAGCATTCAACATCTGAGCGAGCAATTCGGTCGTTGTCGTTTTGCCGTTCGTGCCGGTGACTGCGATCACGGGAATTTCGCAAGAGCGCCAACCCAGTTCGAGCTCGCCGACGATGTCGATTCCGCGCGAAGAGAAATTGCGCACCAGTCGGGAAGCCGGATCGATGCCCGGACTTAAGACCGCCATTTGATAAGTAGACGAGTCTTCATCCGCAGCCGCCCCGCAGATTACACGGACATCCTGCGCCCGCAGATTATCGATCGTTGATTTAAGTAAATTCTTCTCCTCGGCGCTATCGAGCACTGCAACCTGCGCGCCCTCCGACCTGAGCAGCAACGCGGCGGCGCTTCCACTCAGCCCTGCACCAAGAACGGCAATATTCTGATTCTTGTAGTGCATCTTCTTTACCTCAGTTTCAGTGTTGCAAGACCAAGCAACGCAAAGATGATCGAGAGAATCCAAAACCGGACGATGACCGTGTTTTCCTTCCAGCCCGTTAATTCGAAGTGATGATGAAGCGGAGACATGACAAAAATCCGTTTGCCCGTCAGTTTGAAACTCATCACCTGCAAAATCACAGAGACTGCTTCGATCACAAAGACGCCGCCCACGACCACCAGGAGCAGCTCCTGTTTGCAACAGATCGCCACGACGCCAATCATCCCGCCGATAGACAGCGATCCCGTATCGCCCATGAAAACCTTCGCTGGAAAACAATTAAACCAGAGGAAGCCCAGACCCGCGCCGATCAGTGCGGAACAGACGACAGTCAGTTCCCCGGCAAATGGATAAAACGGGACCTGTAAATATTCGGCGATCCGGAAATTTCCGGCTGCATAAGAAAGTAGCGCATATGCAAATGCCACGGTGACGGTGCAACCAATGGCCAGACCATCGAGGCCATCGGTGAGATTAACGGCATTCGAGGAACCAACAATGACGAGGAGAAAAAATACGAAGGTAAACCAGCTCATGTTCGCAATGACTGGTGATTTGACGAACGGCACATAGAGAGCACGGGCCTGCACTTCCAGCAGCGGACTACTGAGAAAAACGGCCGTGACAATTAAGGCAAGAGCAATCTGAAAAACCAGTTTGATCCGGCCGCTGATGCCATCGGACTTCTTCTTCGTCACCTTGAGATAATCATCAGCGAAACCGAGAGCACCGAGGTAAATCATGCAAAACAAGACCAGCCAAACGAAACGATTATCGAGACGCGCCCAGAGAAGGCTGGACACAAAAACGGAGCCAATAACCAGGACGCCACCCATGGTGGGCGTTCCTTGTTTACCACCGTGTAGTTCAGCAAGGCGATGAACTTCCGCCGCTCCCCGAATTGGTTGCCCCAATTTTAGTGCAATCAGTATTCGAATAATGAAATTCCCAAAGACCAAAGTGAGCAGGAACGCCGTCACCGCCGCGGCAATGGCTCGGAACGTGACATAAAGGAAAACGTTGAACCCGATGAACCGGTCGCTCAGGTGATGAAGGAAGTACATCATGGCGATTTGGCGGTTATGGATTGTGGATTGCGGAACGCTTCAATCACTTGCTCGGTGCGCGCCAGGCGACTGCCCTTGATGAGCACCAGGTCGCCAGGCGCGGCGAGCTCTGCCAACAATTCAGCGGCCTCAGCAGTTGAGGCCACGGTAGAGCTCTTCTCCAACCCGGCCTGTTTTGCCGCTTCTGCGATGGTCGCGGCCACATTTCCAATGGCAATCAGGTGATCAATCTTTAACGCAGCAGCGGTTTCGCCTACTTCGCGGTGTCCGCGCTCCGATTCGTCGCCCAATTCACGCATCTCGCCCAACACAGCGATCCGCAGCCCGTCCGCGTCCAGTTCGACTAATGTTCGCAATGCCGCCTTCATGGAATCGGGGTTCGCGTTATAGCTGTCGTCGAGAAATTGCACACCGTGGATTTCCTTGACTTGCAAACGGGCTTTCGTGAGCGGCGCGGTGACCAGGCCGGCGGCACATTCTTCCAGGGAAAGACCGAAGACACGACCCGCCGCAACGGCCAGCAGCGCGTTCTGCACCATATGCAATCCAGGCACAGGTAATTGGGCGCGGCAGCGATGTGCACCCTCGAGAATTGTAAAATCTGTTCCGCTTCCGCTTTGGTTGATCTCACTGGCGCGAATCGTGCCGGCAGTCGTACCGGCCAAAATCACTTTGCCGCGCGCGCGAGCCGCGATTCCCTTCGTAAAAGGATCATCAGCGTTCAAGATGACCGTCCCCTCGGCGCCAACGGCCTCTGCCAGCGCGCCTTTCTCCTCCGCGATTCTTTCGCGCGATCCCATAAACTCGATATGAGCGACACCAATGTTTGTGATGATGCCAACGTCCGGTGCTGCTATTCTCGCAAGCGCCGCAACCTCGCCGGGGTGATTCATTCCGATTTCCCAAACTGCGACTTCATCGCGCGACGTGGCTTCCAGAATTGTTTGAGGCAAGCCCACATGATTATTGAAGTTCCCCTGTGTTTTCGTCACTCGAAACCGGCGGGCAAGGACCGCCGCGGCAAAGTCTTTCGTGCTGGTTTTGCCGTTGCTTCCGGTGATTGCCACTACACGCAGCGTCAGTGACTTGCGGTAGTTAGCGGCGAGCTGCTGGTACGCCTGCAGTGTGTCTTTTGCGCGAATGAGCGCGAAATTCTCCGGCACGTTTTCTTTCCAATTGGAATCAACCATTGCCGCTGCTGCGCCAGCTATTGCGGTAGCTTCTACAAAATTGTGCCCATCGAAATTCTCGCCGCGCAATGCCACGAATAGTTCGCCGCGCTTAATCGTACGCGAATCGGTGCTGACTTTATCGATTACAACAGTTCCGGTTGCGGACGAGAGCGAATCTCCGGCTAATTGCGCAATCTGAGAGAGCGAAAGCGGATTCATAACGCGAAAACTGGAGAGCGCACATCGCGTGCCGGTGAACTTCCAAACAAGAGCATCATGACGAAAACTCCATTGGATGATCTTCGATTGCACGTCGCGCGACTTGAATATCGTCGAACGGGATGGTGTGATCCGCGAACTCCTGGTAATTTTCGTGCCCCTTGCCTGCGATCAAAACAATGTCGTGCGGCCGTGCCAGTTCAATGGCGCGATTAATGGCCCGAGTCCGATCGACAACTTTTTCATAATGAGTCGATCGGAATCCTTTTTCGATCTCGGCGACGATCGTGTCCGGATTCTCTTTGCGCGGATTATCCGAGGTAATGATGGCGTAATCAGCATGGCGATCCACTATTTCGGCCATCAACGGACGTTTCTGCCGGTCGCGATTGCCACCACAACCGAAAACCGCGATCAACCGATGCGGCTCGAGCTCGCGCAGGGTCTTGAGCACATTCCCCAAGGCGTCGGGGGTATGCGCGTAGTCTACGAAAACTTGAAATTGTCGCTTCGCTGGAACCAATTCCAGGCGTCCCGGTACTTGCGGCGACTTGCCAAGACTAAACACTGCGTCGCGCAGATTAATCCCCAGGGCATTAGCGGCAGCCAGCGCCGCGATGGAGTTTGTAACATTAAACCGACCAATCAACGGTACGCGGACCAGGTAACTTTTTCCGCGAGCGTCCAGCTGATAAGAAGTGCCGCTGGACTCAACGCGATAATTTGAAGCGCGGAACTCTGCGCGCATCCCCATTCCGTAAGTGATAACCGGGATACGTTTGTCGATTTTGTCGAGCAGTTGTTCGCCGTAGCGATCATCGCTATTCACAATTGCGACGGGCTTGCGCTTTTTTTTCTGACTCCCAAGTCCCGTGAAGAGCTTCATCTTGGATTCGAAATAGCTTTTCATGGTCCCGTGAAAATCGAGATGGTCCTGCGTAAGATTTGTAAAGACGGCGAGGTTCCATTCGAGTCCACGCGTACGATCCTGCGCGAGCGCATGCGAAGAAACTTCCATCGCCGCTGCCTGACAGCCCGCGTTGACGATCTGCGCCAATAGTTCTTGTAAATCGAGTGATTCTGGCGTCGTACGAATGGCAGGCAAAACCCGCTCACCTATTTCGTAGCGCACCGTTCCGATTAATCCGCAACGCAGGCCGGCATTTTCGCAAATGTGTTTGATGAGAAATGTAGTAGTGGTTTTGCCATTCGTACCCGTGACCGCGGCCATTTTTAATTTGCGCCCCGGGTGGCCATAAAAGGTTTCTGCAAAATCAGCGAGCGCGGTCCGCGTGTTCTCAACAACGAGACAAGTTGCGCGCGGATTCTGCTCCTCGCGTTCGGCGACAATTACCGATGCGCCTTTTTCGATTGCCTGACCGATGAATTCGTGGCCATCGGATTTCTCACCCCGCAATGCCACGAACATGCCATTCCTTTGCACCCGCCGCGAGTCATACGCGATGTTTTCCACCGCGCGATCAAGTGTCCCGATGACCTGGCGAACTGCAGTCGCGGAGAGGAGAGTCTTGAGCTGCATGAGGCTTTAACATGTCCGCAACGGGACGGATTCGCAGCCGCGAACCATGGCGACGTATTCAATGGTGCGAGGCATTGGTTAAGGCGATTCGTTCCGCCGGCCTGGGCTTGCGAATTCGCTCTGCCGGCGTTGTTTTTTCGACTCGCTCTACGGGAATCGCTTTGCGAATCTCCTCATGCGGCTCAAGATCTAGATAGCGGGCCGCCTTCTCCGCTAGTCGGGAAAAAATTGGTCCTGCAATGAGCCCACCGTAGTTTAGCTCCGGTTTGCTTGTGTGTGCATCATCGAGCACGACCAGCCCGACAAACTCAGGATGGTCTGCCGGCAGATAGCCAGCGAAAGAAACTACGTACTTCCCCTGCTCGTATCCGCCCCTGGGATCAACCTTTTGCGCGGTTCCGGTCTTGCCGGCAATCGTAAAACCAGGAACGGCAGCGGCGGCAGCAGTGCCGCGATCGCTCACTACACCGCGCAGCGCATCACCGATTTCCCGGGCAGTTTCCGGAGAAATTACCTGACGCAGCATTACAGGGGAAAGTGAGCTGATAGTTTTGCCTTCCGGTGTGTTAATCGATTTTATGATCCGTGGCGTGACTAATTTGCCGCCATTAGCAATCACCGCCATTGCCAGTGTCATTTGAAGCGGCGTCACGCCGACCTCATGGCCCATCGGAATACGCGTGATGGAGATTTTGCTCCACGCTTGGGGCGGCCGAATCAGTCCACTAATTTCACCCGGCAGCTCAATTCCGGTCCGCTCGCCAAAACCAAATCGACGTATGTATTCGTAGAACCTTTGTTCGCCGACGCTCAGTGCGAGCTTGGCTGCGCCGATATTGCTCGATTTAACAAGAATATCGCGCACGCTCAGATACGAAAACGAGCGGTGATCGTGCAGGGCCGCGCCGCCGAAGTTCCAGAGACCGTTCTCGCAAAAGATCGTCGAATCGGGGCGGAGCTTGCGTTCGTTGAGAGCAGCGGCGGCGGCAACGATCTTGAAGGTGGAGCCCGGCTCCATCATGTCGATGATGGCCCGGTTTTTCATTTCTTCAGGCTTCGCCTCGGAGCGAAGGTTCAAGTCAAAATCCGGCCGATTGGCCATTGCGAGGATTTCGCCGGTCTGCGGCCGCATCAAAATAATCGTGGCTTTTTGAGGAGAATATTCCTGCATCGCCGCGTCGATCTCGTTCTCAACAATGTTCTGCAGGCTAAGATCGATGGTCAGATGGACCTGATAGCCATCGCGCTGCGGGCGCTCCTGTCCGCGATAAGGGACGATCTCCTGTCCAGCGCGGTTGTGTTCGATGAAGCGAAAACCATCCTGTCCATGAAGATATTCCTCCATCGACGCTTCCACTCCCTGGATACCACGATGGTCGAAGTCGGTGAATCCAATGACATGGCAAAGCATCGAGCCGTTCGGGTAAACCCGAGTGGCATCGTGCTCGAAATAAATTCCACGGAGATTAGCGGCACGAAGTTTTTCCCGTAGCGCGCCAGCCTGCGCCTCGGGCACTTCACGCTTAACGATGATATACCGGCGGTCGCTGTTTAACTTTTCCGTGACCTGCGCGGGCGGGAGCCGGAGTTCTTTGCTCACGAGATCGGCGATCGCTTCCCGGTTGTTAAGATGCGTGGCGTCGGCCACTACTGTTTGAACAGGAATGTTATGCGCGAGGACTTCGTTATTCGCATCCAGGATGGTTCCACGGTCTGCGTGGATGATTTGCTTATGAACGTGCTTTTCAGCGGCAAGGCCGGCGTATTCGTCGTGCTTGATTGCCTGCAGATAGATTAAACGAAATGAGAAAATGCTGAACAGCCCGATGAAAGCAGCGCACACCAGCACGCAACGGGTTCGGCTGTTTACATTCATTTTGTGCTGGAAGGATTGACCACCGGTTGGATCAAGTCGTCGTCCGCTGAGCGGGCAGGGATGGTGAGCCGCACAATACTGGCTTCCGAAATCGGTACCATTTTCAAATAGCCTTCTTTCAAGCGGCGTTGCAACGCAGAACGCGAAGTCAAAGCCGCCATTTGCGCGCTGGCTACGTCGTTTTGAGTGCGAAGAGTAGCCAGCTCGTTCTCGACTGCCTTCCTGCGCTCACCCAGATGATAGAGTTGCAGGGTCAAATAAACGTAACTTAGCCCGGCCAGCGCCAGAAACGCCGTCACCACAATCCAGCGCGCCAGCGACGCCGCGTTTACCGTATTGCAATTTCTTCGACGGGACCGGTTCATTTAAGTCTTTTCGGCCACGCGCAACTTTGCACTGCGTGACCTGGGGTTCATGCGCCGTTCCTCTTCGGTCGGCTCAACTGGTTTTGGCGTAATCAGTTTAAGGTCATAATCGGGGTTGCGTTGCGGCGCGGGCCACTCGGGCTTGTCCAGCCATTCGCGACTATGATCACGAAAGAAATTCTTCACGATCCGGTCCTCCAGTGAATGAAAAGTGATTACCGCGATCCGCCCGCCGCGCTCAAGGCGTGCAGTCAGCACTCGCAGGCCCTCTTCGAGCGCGCCAAGTTCATCGTTTACTTCCATGCGCAACGCCTGAAAGACCTGCGTGGCGGGATGATGACGGCCGTGACGGCCGACGAGCTTTTCGATCGCTCGCGCCAGCGGCAGAGTTTCGCGAAAGGGTGCACTCTTTCGCATCTTTACAATCAGGCTCGCGATGCGACGCGCTGCCGGTTCCTCTCCCAACTCGCGAAACAACCGCGTCAATTGTTCCTCGCTGTACTCGTTTACGATGGCGGCGGCAGTCAGTTGCGCGCGTGGATCCATGCGCATGTCGAGGGGACCATTTCGCATGAAGCTGAACCCGCGCTCCGAATTTTCGAGTTGCCGGGAAGAGACACCAATATCGAGAAACGCGCCGCCGATCGTGGGAATGCCAAGGTCATCGAGAACGCTGGTCGCGCACCGGAAATTCGACTGTCGTACGGCAAGGCGTGCGCCGAAGCGCGCCAACTGCTCACTGACGTGTTGGATAGCGTCAGGATCACGGTCCAGCGCCAAAACATTGGCCCCGCTCTCCAAAAACGCTTCAGTGTGGCCACCGCCACCACATGTTGCATCTACAATCAGCGAACCGGGCTTGGGTTCGAGTAATTCCAGTACTTCGCTCTCGAGCACTGGACGGTGATATATGAATTCCTCCACTTCGGGTGCCTCCTCTTCGGCAGTAAACGGATCAACAGCCGCCCACAAAGGCCGCTCAAACCAAAATGTGTTGATAACGTTTTGACCAAGCATCTGATTATAAGCCAATGACGTTTGCCACGTGCTGGTAAGTAGACGTTTCCTCTTCATGCGCGCGTTTCCAGCGCTGCAGATTCCAAATCTCAAAGCGCCCCCGGTTACCGACCAAAGCAACTTCGTCCTTCAGTCCGATCCTGCGGCAAAGCTCTTCGGGCAAAACAAGACGCCCCTGCCGGTCCGCGCTCGCATGCTGCGCGCGTGAATGCAGATGGCGCAAAAAAATCCGGCGATCCCGCGCGGAAACACCCTGATTTGTTTCTGCCGCCGAACTCATTCGCGCGAACTCATTCGGAGACATGACGAGCAGAAATTGATGAGTTGCCTCCGGCAAAAGAATAAATTCTTCTGCCTTATCCCGTCGCCAACGAGAAGGAATCGTGATTCGATTTTTCTCGTCGATGGAATGCCGGAATTCGCCGGCATAAAAACGTTCGGGTGGAGAATCGTTGTCCATGTATCAAGTGGAGAATTCATCCATTTTGCTCCACTTGACCCCACTTTTAACCACCTCCGCACCGCGCGGTCAATAAAAAAAATCAGGCCCGTTTGCGCCTGCCCACCTCAACCGTAAGCTCCCCGGATCATGAAATTTTTCCAAGCAGGGCTGACAGTGGCTTGTGCCCTTGTCGTCTGTGCCAACGAAATCGGATTGAGCCAATCTTCAGAACAACCTCGAAGTGACGCTGTGCGGGTCACTGTTTCAATGCACCCAGACGGTTCCCGCACAATTTACAAATTCGACAATGCGCAGCACAAGGCGGTGGCGACGACCACCGACCCGGATGGCAAACTCCGCGAGACGATTCGTTACGAATTGGATGATGCGGGGCGCTTTTCCACCGGCGAAATTTCCGGACCCGATGGCCGCCTTCGTTTCAAGAGCCGTTACAAATACGATGATGCCGGCCATTTGCTGGAAGAGAGTCAGAGTGCCGAAGACGGCACGCTTATGCATAAGATCGTTTACAGTTACGACGCATCGGGCAAGCAGACCGGATATTCGGTGTTCGACGCATCCGGCAAATTGGTCGGCGGCAAGAGCGCTGCCAAGGTCCGCCCATCTTCTTCTCCCAAGGCCCGAGACAAGGGCTCCCGATAAGAGAAGCCATTTGGAAAATCGCCAAATGTTACCGATTGCATCGAGCTACGTCGCATGGACATCTGGTTGTTGGCTTGCCACAGCCCGTAAAAAAGACTAAAAAATCGGCGTGATTGATTACATCCAAAAGGGCGGGCTGTTAATGTGGCCAATTCTGGTGTGTAGCGTCATCTCGATCGCAGTCTTTGCCGAGCGCCTGTTTTACTTTCACCGTGCCACGATTCACGTGGGCGAATTCTTGAAGGGGCTATCGAATCTGATTCGGCGACGCAATTTCGCAGAAGCGCTCCATGAATCAGCCGGGACTCCAGGCCCGGTAGCCCGCGTTATTCATGCCGCAATCATCCGTCACGACGCACCTCGTGCAGAATTGCGCGACATCGTACAGGAGGCCGCCCAACTCGAAGTGCCGAAGCTGGAACGGTTTCTTCCGGTGCTTGCTACGATAGCTTTCCTGGCGCCGTTGCTTGGGTTGCTGGGGACGGTCGCAGGAATGATCGATGCATTTGCCACGATCGCTTCAAGCGGCGGCTACGCCACGGTGACTGAGCTTTCCGGTGGCGTATATAAAAGCTTGCTGACCGCTGCAGCTGGTTTGGTTGTAGCTACTCCCACCTTCGTCGCTTACAGTTATCTTTCTTCCCGCGTGAATAACATGCTCCATGACATGGAGCGGGCGGGGATCGAAATTGTGCACATGCTGACTGAGAGCCGTCCGATCAGTGGGATCATCAGCTTTCAACAACCCAATGAGACTGCACGCGAGCTGGAAGCGCGCCCGGATTTGTAATCAGCACAGGAAAAGTTAAAAGCGTTACAAAGCCAGTTTAATGGTTCGGAAAGAGCGCAACGCGCTAAACGTTGTAACCTTTTAACTTTGTAACATTTTAACTTTTTGACGCTTCTTTGCCTTCATGAAACTCGAGCGCACAATTAATTACAACTTCAGCTGGCTTGTGCTCGTGGCGCTGGTGAACGTCGCTTTCCTTTTAGTTTTTTTTCTGTTGCTAAGTTCCAATTTTATTTTGCAACAGGGGATTTCTGTTTCGATGCCGTTCTCTCGTTTTACACTTGGCCCACAAACTAACCAGCAAATCATCAGCATTACCGGCGGCGCAGTTCCGGCCATCTATTTCCGCGACCAGCGGGTCACCATGGAGCAACTCGGCCCCCTACTGGATGCAGCCAAGCGCGAAGGCCAATCGATCATTATCAAGGCGGACCGTTCCACTTCTTACGAAACGGTTGCCGACGTAACAAACGCTGCTCTTGAACACGGCATCACATCGGTGGCGCTGGCCGCTGGTTCGCCGCGATGAATAATCTTAGTCCCGAGCTGGCTACAGAACCGCTGCTCTTTAGCTGGGATTCACCTAGGCGTCGACGAGTAGCCTTCGTGGCGTTTCTGGCGGTTTCCTTACTGGCGCACGCCGTTTGCTTTTACATTTTTCAAGTTGTTTATCCACCTACGATCACGCTTCTGCCACCTCCTGCCCGGGTGGCTTTGATAACTCCTGCGTCTGAAGAAGGCCGCACGCTGCTTCGCTGGATCGACGCGGAAGATCCTGCGGTTGCTTTTACAACCCATCGTCCGCCGGAAGCAAGGCTCCGCGCGCTGCCGAAGGTTGAGCACGTGCCTTCCTATCGTGCCATGGAACCAACTCTCAAGGAACTTCCACCCTTCGAAATCGATTCGCGCGCCCCGGACTCTCAGCCGCCGGCCGCGGTACCGTTTATGCGTCAGAAGAGCGCTTCTGCTACCGGGCCGATCCCGACATCTGTTTCGTTTTCCAACGAGCTCGATGCTTTTGGGCCTGCGGCGTTGCCGGAGCTGAAGTTCGTGGCTTCGAATGGAGAAACGCCTGAAGCAATTCGTTTTCGCGTGGCCGTAAGCAGACTCGGAGAAATCAGATATTGTTTTCCTATGAATTCCTCAGGCGATCCGGGGCTGGATGAACAGGCCCGGCTCTATCTCACGCGTTGCCGTTTCTCTTCAAAAGACTCAGGTGGGAAGCCTGACGCGTCCTTAATCTGGGGCATCGCAACAATTGACTGGGGCAGCGACATTGCGCGCCCGCAGACAAGACAGCCAGGCAGAGCTACGCCGTGATTCGAGTTAGTCTCGCTGCCCTAGTCACGATTTATTTGCTGCTTTTTCTTGCGGCAGTTTTTCTCCTCTGGATAGTGGGAGAATGGAATCGCCGGCGGCGGGAGCGACGAGCTCTACAGTATCGGCTGCGCTGTGTGATTTGCGCGTTCGAATTTGAAGATCGAACGGACGCCCTGCTTCCTCGCTGCCCGCGCTGTGGAAGTTTAAACGAACGATTTAGAATGGAGCCAATTTAATATGGGAATGTGGATAGGCCG
>DASSFL010000193.1:0-10408 GCA_035694525.1 Candidatus Udaeobacter sp.
GCCCATTATTTTTTTGACCGGTCACGGTGATATTCCGACGGGCGTCCAGGCGATGAAAGACGGCGCCAGTGATTTCCTCACTAAGCCCGTGAACGATGAAGACCTGCTTGCAGCGGTTCGTGTGGCAATTGAGAAAGACGGGGCCCTTCGGCGGGAGCAGGCCGAACTTTCCGAAATCCGCGCGCGCCTGGCCACGCTCACACCGCGCGAGCGAGAGGTGCTCGAATATGTCGTCGCTGGCAAATTGAACAAACAAATTGCCGGCGACCTCGGCACTGTGGAGCAGACGGTCAAAGTCCATCGTGCCCACGTGATGGAGAAGATGAGGGTGCGATCCGTGGCCGAATTGGTTCGATTGACAGAACGTTGCGGAATCGGCGCAAGTTAGGGGCGGCGGTTCACCCGAACCGCCCGGGCTATTGTGGTTAACCGCCGCTACTTGCGATCTCTGTCCTCCAGTCTTCCCGCGTTATACTAAGGTATAATAGACAGGCCGGCAGCCTAGCTCTATTTTTGTCGTTTCTAATGCCGGACCACACTCAGGATTTCTCCAGTCTGTTGGGAGATTTCCGCACTCTCGTAGAAAATGATGAAAGGAAATCTTTGGCAACAGACTGCGAGCACTCACCGGTGCGGAGAGGCGGTCATTTGGAGGCCGTGCTGATTCATAAACGCCGCGCTAGGTTAGTCCCCGTTTAATTCCTAGCCCCTCGCAAGTTTGTTACCCTGTTTTCTTCTGTCTGCTCAAACACAGCAGGATGATTTCAACTAGAAACCCTGAACAAAAGAACCACAAAGAACACCAATATGAACAAATTCCTTATTCTCATTGTCAGCGTCGCGGTATCTACCGCATTCACGGGGCTTTGCCGGGCGCAAAGTGACGCACCTTACACCGAAGGGCCCGTTTGGACGGTAACGATGGTCCAAACCAAGGCCGGCATGAGCGACGAATACCTCAAAGGCCTCGCCAAGACCTTAAAAGGCACATTGGACGAAGCGAAAAAACAGGACCTCATCATGGATTACAAAATCCTATTCGGTCCAGCCGCCACGCCGCAAGACTTCGACATCCTGATCATGGTGGAAAGGAAAAACATGGGCGCGCTCGACGGCTTGCGCGAAAAGTTCGATCCGATCACCAGAAAAATTGTGGGGACACCTGATCAACAGCTCGCCACACAGACGAAGCGGCTGGAAATTCGCGAAATCATGGGCACCAAAGACATGCGCGAAATTAACCTGAAATAGCTAAGCACCGGTCTGATGCAAACAGCGGCTACGGCGGCTGAACATGCTGCTGAGAAGCCGCCGTTTGATGTGTCCAACACGTCACAGCTACGCGATCTGGCACAGAGCGCAGCTCGTATCTTTGGCTGGGACAACAACGACAAGCCAGGAGTCCAGCTCAATCAGCAGTTTGTGATTAGCCAGGAGCAGCTAGAACAGATTAGACAGCTACGAGGGACTGAGGACTAAAAACAATGAGCACTAAAATGTCACCTACGCATTTCAGGTCGCCACTACCAACGGAGTGGGAGTAAGCCAATTCTTTTTAGAACCGAGCAATCCGAGCCGGATTTTGCATTTTCCGGAGAAGTCGATCCACGAGGCTTTTAAAAGCAAGGAACTCGCGAGTTGCCTCGCGAGTTCCTGATTACTTCTTTTGTAACTCCTTTAACCTTCCAACCCACCATCCTTAGGGCGTCGGTCGAGGGAACGGCGTGGGCCGCGCCCTTGGCGTAGGTGGAGGTCGAGTTGCCGTGGGTGTAGGTGTGGCTGTAGCAGTCGCTGTAGCCGTCGGGGTGGGTGTTGGTGTCACGCCACCGCAGAGCCAGTTACCCGCGTTGACTACCACCTTGCCCCAATCACCGCTTTGTGTAGCAGCGGCTCCGACATAGGCTGTAACGCCCACAGTAGTGTGAGTATCTACCGGCCGATACGCTACTAATGACTCGCCTAGGCTGTTCTGCGCCACCTCTGTCGCTGCCGCATTGGGTGTCACGACGTTCGCGAAGTTGCTGTTGAGCGTGGCAACCCCAGCCATGAGCGGGTGTCCTGCGTTAAAGGTTCCCAGTGAGAATGGATTGGGTTCAAGAGTCCCCGAATAGTCATAGGGGTTATAGCCGTCTGTTACCCAGCGGCCGTTGATTCCGTATGGCTGGCCCGGCCCATAATGAGCAAACCCATACTGCACAACGATCCCGCCTCCATCCACGTAGTCAGCCAGGTTGTTACCCAGCGTATCCCCGTCCAGGAAGGGAGAATTACTGAATGGCACAACGATCTCATATTGCTGAAGCTGACCCAGAGTGGGAGTACCGACGGTGGCGTCGAACAGGTCAACCGCGACCACATTTGGTTCGGCTTGGATTTCCGATTGCAGCTGAGTAGGCAAACCCTCCGTATCAGCGTACACGATTAGCACGTGGAATTGACAAACCCCGCCGGGAATCGCGGCATTCACAACGCGCTCGTCGGCTGAAGCCCCGGGCACGACGTGATGAGGAAGCTGGAGCTGCCCGGTCTTGGAAATGTCGGTGGCCGCCAGTGCAGAAATCGCTCGAGTCAAAGGCGGCGCAGTCTGCTGCAGCTGCGCGATGGCGGACAGGTTTGGCTTGGCCACGCTTCGTTTCGCAGCGTTTCGTTGCGCCAGCGCGAACGGAATCGCGCAGACGGCCACAAGCAGAAGCAGATAAAACGCGCCTCTGACAAGATGCGCTTTGATGGTGGGGTTAGTTTGTTTTTTCATATTGGTGCCCTCGTTCAAATTACGGAGAGAGTGTGGCACAGAACCCGGCCAGGTTGCCGGGGTTTCCCATATCGGGCGACAGGAGGAACCCAACGCCTGGATGCTTCGTGAAATCCGCCCGACCAGCGCTGACGAACAGACTTCCGTCCGGAAGCGGGATCGTCTCGAAGAGCCCGCTGGCAAAGGAGTGCGTCACATTGCCGTCGCTATCGAACAGTATCTCGGAGTTGAACGTGAACGGGGTGCCCACGAGCGTCCTCCCGTTCGCGGTGAATGTGTCCTGCTCGACCTGGTGGATGAAGATCCTTGTCAACGCCCCGCTCCGGTCGACGTAGTCGATCTCGGTGCCACTGATGGTCGAGTCAACGTTGACCGGAAACGCACACACGTCAGCTAGGACGCTGCTAAAGGTGACCCCTTCAAACGGAATCCTCGTCGGCCTGTCGGCTACGGCCGACAACGCGAAGATGACCGCGCCCACTGCAACTAGGAAGGGAGCCGTGAGGCGTCTCAACGTGAGGCTACTTCGCCGTAAAGGCGCGCGATTAACGGAATTTCTTTGCGACAGAGTTGTCATATTTTCTATTTTTTTTTGTTGAGGTTGGATGTTAACTGCAATCCAGTTCCCTGCGGAACGAAGAACCATCCTCACGAGGCGCTTTGAACCCGCGGCCTCACTTTCGGCTGACTCAGGGCTCCACTTGGATCCTGGAGATTGCGCTAAGCGGCGGTCCCAGCGAAGGTCCAGCCCCACGGGCTTCTTCAGCCCGGCCGAAGATACGTTGAAACGTCGGGTGACGTAACCGAGAAGGTTTTTACATGATGCGCGGACAGTATGTCTATTATACCTTAGTCTAGGTTCATTTGAACATTACTGCATAATTGTCTGCCAGCGATGGATTGTGTCGCTTTTGATCTGCACACGCGCGATCAGTGTAGTCTTGCCCGATCCAATCGCAGAGCGCAGCTCGTATCTTTGGCTGGGGCGAAGGTGGGATGACTGTGCACGCCAACCAAGCTTTGATCGTGACGCAAGAGCAACTGGAGCAGATACGCCAACTGCGTGAGTCGTAACTGATAACAGAGACCCACCTGGCTGCAACGAGCTCTTTCCCCGACCCTGACCTTCAGTCTTACCTGGACACTGTATCCTTGTATATCCTGCCATCCTTCATAATGATCAGAAAGTTTTTGTCGGGATCTTCGACGAGCTTGATATTTTCCAATGGATTGCCATCGACCAACAGCAGATCGGCAAGTGCGCCTTCCTCCACAACACCAAGCTTGCCGGGATAAGGATTGATAAATCCGGAAAGTGCCATCAACTCGCCATTGTCGGCCGTGGCCATCTTGAGCGCCTCGGCCGGCGAGTACCATTTCACCATCTTGGCGAGATAGGCTCCCTGTCGGCTGGCCGCCCCCGCATCGAACAGAATATCTGCACCCCAGGCCGTTTTAACCTTGAACTTCTTCGCCAGCTTGTAGGCGTTCTCCGTTCCGGCCCACACCATCAGCGCCTTCTTCTGCGACGCGGGCGACATTCGCGCAAATACGCCTTCCTCATACGTTAAGGGCTGCAAGCTCCACCAAATGCCCTTATCCGCCAGCAACTTGGCGGTTGGCTCGTCGATTAAGTGGCCGTGCTCGATGCACTTGATGCCGGCGGCGACCGCTTGTCGGATCGCACGCGGCGTATACGCGTGTACGGTTACGTAGGTGCCCCAATTGTCGGCAGCCTCAACCGCGGCGCGAATCTCCGCTTCAGTATACTGGGTCGATTCAATCGGATTGAGAGGCGAGTTGACGCCACCACCTCCCATCAGCTTGATCTGACTCGCGCCCGCTCTCAACTGTTCTCTGGCCCGCAGGCGGACCTCATCGGGGCTGTCGGCAATGGCTGCGATGCCTTCGACCTCCAAGTGGCTCAAAGGGCCGCCAAGCGTCCGCGGAACCTCGAAGGGGAACCGAAAATCTCCGTGTCCCGAGGTTTGAGAAATCATGGCTCCACAAGGATAGAGGCGCGGACCAATCATGACACCTTCGTCGATGGCGCGCTTGAGCCCGAACACAGGCCCACCCAAATCACGCACTGTGGTGAAACCCCTCATCAACGTCGCCTCAGCCTGTCGAGCAGCCAATAGATGAAGGTAAGAAAAGTCCGCGGTCATAACAAGCGTCTGGGTTGTCGCCGCCATAAACATATGCCAATGCGCGTCGATAAGACCAGGCATCAGCACGCGTCCATTCCCCGGAATAACGCGGACATTAACATTTGTATCGACGGCGATCGGCTCCAGAGAGATTCGCTCAATCTTGTTGTCTCGAACCAGCACGTTGGAAGGGCCCGAGAGCGTGGCAGTTTTACCGTCGAAGATGCGGACATTCTGAAAGAGCGTGATGTTGCCGGTAGCCAAAGTAGTAGGATAAGGTGCCAAACCCGGTGCTTCTAGAATGGCGTCACCTTGCCCAAGGCTCGCCCGGCAAACCCCGAGTAAAAGTGCTAGCAACACCAGTGATGGACGTGGGATGAGTTTCAACTTCGCGCAATTATTTGACGGATTGTTTTGTGCTATTTTTCGAGCTGGACAATCATTGTTCATCGTTAGCATCGAAAACGCGTTTATGAGGGACAACTCCGCTGTCAGGCTATCCCTGGCGACAAAAAAGACAATAAGACTTAAGGCCTACACGACCGAAGTCAGAGTCCCACCTCAGAAGTCCGAGCGCCTGCGACGGACGAAACAAAGGCCCGCGCGCCCGGTGAACGCTTCAACCTCTCGCTTGAAACGTGGATGCGACAGGAATGCGCCTTTGGATTGCTCAAGAAAGTGTATGCAAAACGAGCGAGGATTCGCGGAGAGCAACCGCAGCACGCAACCGCCAACATCATACCCTGGCGGTGAGCGCCGCTACTATGACCCTCCCCTACAAGAAAAACTCACTGGCGGAGCCGTATGGAAGCGCATCGCGCACTTTTTATAAGCTTTGTCAAATATTCTTAGTTCGTACTAAATCAGAAGAAGAACAATGAGCTTTAAAAATGTAACAACAGCACTTCACGCATTCGCGAGCACCGGAAACGGCTTTACTGCGCTCCGGCCTGAAGAGCAACGAGGCTGGAGCCGCCGCGCGTCGTCGGCTGCATCGCCTGGTTAGGCCACGCGCTACTTAACGTTGACGGCGATAGCGATCGTTGGCGTAGCGAAGACATGCTGATGGTGAGGGTCGATCACTCCACTCGGGAGGAAATACCACTTACCGGGTTCCATGTTGCCCAGGGCGGGAAGCTTTGGCACCCGCTGGGGGTCAAGGCCGGCTGCGAGAAGCTGGGTGGCGTCGAATTCGTACACCACGTCTTCCGCTGTGGCCTCGGGCTGCGACGCGTAGTGAACCATGGTGCCCTGACTGCTCTTGAAGCAGTATTCGCCCGCTGCTTTTGTCTTATCGATGGCCATTTCGGGCTTCGCTCGGAGTACGCGAGCGATTGCAAGTACCTCGGCCTTGGCGGTTCCTTGGAGGGCGAGAACATCTGCGTACTCGGAGCGGATGTGGGCCAGTTCAGCACTGCCAGCGTCGGTAATACCTGTCTGGGCTGACATGCAGGTGGCGATCACGAGGAGGGCGGAAGCGAGGGTGAATTTGAACATGGTGAGGTCCTTTCTTTAGGCGATCTAATGAGAAAGAGATAAGCCACGGCAGGGTGTCGTGGCAAACCCTCTGAAATTGCTTCGAGATGGGGGCCCTAGTGTGTAAGGCTATGTCGGCTCCAGTCGGCCGATGGGGGGCCCTTGGTTGCGGTAGGGTCTGTAGTCTGAGTCGTCGCGCAGCCCATGAGGGCGACACAGAGTATAGCGAAGAAGTATTTCATCCCTGAGTATAGTAGCGGCGGCCTCAAGGCTTTCGAGATTTTTCTTTGCGGCTGCAATCTCTGCTTTCGCTTTGAGCGAGGCGATATTGGCATCTCGAAATGAAGTGGATTGACCCGATTCCTTTTGCTCGTGACTTGATCGCGTTGCCGCGACCGCTGCGACTTCTCGGCAGGTGGCGACCGCCGAAGGATGGGCTGTATCGGGTCGCGACGCGCAGGACTGTTCACGGCGGTTTTCTCGTCAGCCGTGGGCGCGTGAAAAGGTGCAGTCCTGCCGTGCGTCGGCGCATTCACATTTGGGCGCATCAAGCGCAGTATTGGGGCGACCCGTTCGCCTCGGAGCAGTAGGACTAGCCTATCCCGCGACAAATCTATCGGAAGTCAGATGCCGCTCGGCGTCCCGTTTATTTTGAAGAAGGTCTGCGCCGCCTCTTTCGCCCGGCGGGCTTTTTGGGGATTCGATAATCTGGAAACGTCTCCGCATTCATGATCTTTCCAATCACTTCGCCAAGATCAGACATCAGCAACCAATCCACGGCGATGCGAACGAACTTCGATGTATCGAGAATCGCGCTTCGTTGCACGATCGCATTGATTTTCGCTTCCTGGTCCGGGCGTAACCGGATGTTCACAATTTTTTTGGCCATTCGTCTCTCCTAATTTCGCTCCGCTGTAGGGTTTGGGTTGCGTTTGTAATCCACCGTAATACGAAAACCGCGACCTGTCACCTGTTTATTCGACAGTGTCACCTTCGCTAAATTTTCGGTACTTGACATATCGTAATACGTATTATATATCATAACGATACGATACCCATATATTCAAGTGCTAAGGTATGACGAAGAAACGACACGAAAGACACGTATGAATCCCAACGTTCTAATGGCAATATGCTGGTTTAGTCTGCTGATTCCATGTCTGATAACCTTGTGGTTTTGTCGGAGGCTAGATCACGCCCAGCATAAATCACGGCGTTCGCACGTCGGAAATAAGCGGGTCAGTCGGCGAATACGCCTTGCGGTACCGCAGCGCGGGAGTCGTGCCGCGGAAGACAACACCGTCGCCACGCAATGAAATTGAGCGACGACATTGAGCGACAATGCCCGCACTGCGGCAAGAAGTTCGTCGCTCGGGCGCACAACCACAAGTTCTGCAGCTATACCTGCAAATGGGATGCTCAGAGAGATAAGCGTCACAAGAACAAGACGAAACGACTGACGCACGCATGAGCCGCCCTAATCGGAAAATCAAACTCGAACTGACGGTTCCGCAGGCCGTAGCGTTGTACTACGCTGCGGGGTCGCTGCGGGACGACATCATATACGCAGCGGATAAAACCACGAGGCGGCCACCTGTGAGCGGCTGTCGCAAGACTGATAGGCTGATACTCAAATCGCTCGACTTGCTCGCGGCGGCGATCAGAAAAGCTAACTGACAGAAGCGCACAGCAATGACGCTCCGAACGACGATGATTGGACTGACATTTTTCCTACACGACAATCCAAAACACCCAAATAGGTGCGACGTCCTAGTGGAATCCTACTCGGATTACACGTCTAGCGGCTACGAGGCCGAGATCGCCGAACAAATAGCGGTCGCTGCGCTAAAGGCTATGCGACTTGAGCAAGGTGTGTGTGTGGTGCGCGAGGGGAATCGTGCCACGGCCAAAGGCGGACTGAAGCTCTACAACACCGCCGCGGTAAGAATCGAGTGATCTCCCCGAAAGGAACCAAAACAATGAAAAAAACACTGACACTACTACTGACCGCGGCGCTGATAGTGACCGCGAACGCCGACGATCGACGCAAGTCCAAGCCTCGGCGCGAAAGCCACAACTACATCATCGAACGCCAGCAAGCCTATCAAGTCCAAGGCGTGCCGACCAGCCGGTTAATCATCGGCAAGCGTGAGATCGATGTGTATCCGAACGGCTTGATGTTCGAGAAAAACAACGTTGTCGGAGTCCGCGGCCGATGAGAGTTCAATTAACTCACGAGCGAATCCGAGAACTCGCGCCGGAATTGCTCGCGGACTCGATCAGGAAAGCGACGGCGCCATGAGGTCACTGCTGACCATTCTGGTCATCATCGCGGTATGGTTCACCTACACCAACTGGCGAATCAGCGAGAACTTCGCCGCAAGTATGCATGAGTGCAGGCGCATCATTCAAGAGGGGAAGGCAGGATTTGTGCATGAAATGGATTCGCGGGCAATTGCCGAAAGCAAAACCGCACATCGCGTCGCAGAACAAATGCAACAACAAGCGTTGAATCGGCAATGGAGCGACCAGGTAAAACTCGCACCGATGAACAACTGGCCCCGTTGAGAACTGCGGCGTGTTCCGGCTGCGGCAGGTAACTAACGAACCCGAGCAGCAGCGCGGGTCATGCGCTGCAAACAAAACCACACTAATAAAAGACTTAACGAATGGGAACGCTACGCGACGACGCTAACAACGATACCGCGTTCGGTTTAATTGCCGCCGCACATAACTGGCGCCAGCTCTGCCACGGTTGGTGTGAATGCCCGCCGGCAGATGAATTGATGGAAGTTTTCTTCCGCGATTCGAAGACCGGCGCGCACGGTTGGATGTGCACCCGTTGCAGCAAGATGACGCAAACAGGATGATACACAATCTCACTTTTTATCTACACGCCGCGGTGAAATCCCTCTGGCCTTTGGCCGTCTGCACGGCGGTGGTGATTCTGGCAGCCCGGGGACGATGATCGAGCTGCGAGCACGGTTTGGACGAACAATTGAATTTGAAAGCCAGGGCATTGCGACGCCGTTTCGTTGTTTCGGTGGTTAGTTTCTCATCGCCCGTCCCGTAATCGCATAAAAGCGGGACACAGTTTTTTGAATGGAATTAAACCGACTTATGACAATCGAAGAAGCAACAAAGCAGGCGTATGATCGTGGGCTTGAGGCGGGCTGGCAAGGCGTCTTAATGACGCTGCGACCGCTATTTGAAGCTATGCTGGAAGCCGACCTTAGGCGGTGGGGTCATGGGAAACCATTCGATCTGACAGAAGAAGAAGCAGCGTTTCGAACGTATCTAGTGAGTCTTTTCGAACGCTACTGCAAGATTAAGGCGGCTTTGCCCGATTGGGGGTCAAAATTCTGAAAAACTTTGGAACTTTGGGAATCGTAATCCGTATAGCATGTCGTAGCATATAACGTCATACAGTCAGTGGCTAAAGTGTGACGACTACCCAACCTAGAAAGCAACAACCATAATGAAAACACTGCTAACAGCAGTATCAATAGTCTGTGTGCTGTCGTTCGCGGCAGCAGCGCAGGAAGTCCCTACTGCGATGCCTTATCCGACCAAGGCGGTCGAGCAATCCCCATTCCTCCCAATCCCTAACTCGCATATCATTGCGGGTTACGCTGGCCCGACGCTTCCGGCTGGATGGCAAATAGTCAACGTTGAGTCCGTAATTCAAAATGGAACCAGCGTTCAGCTATGGCTGGTCTATCTGTGGAAACCGTCCACGCGCCAGACATACGGCTACTTAGTAGGCTTGAACTAAAACCAAAACCACCCGCTGGCAGACCGGGTCAAGTCTGCCCCTTCTGAACACAATCGAGAAACCATGAAAACGATAGCGTTCATCGTCACCATAATATCCACCTTCGTCTTTGCGAGCCTGTCGGAAGCAGCGACCTGCACAGGAAGCAATCCCTGCACTGCGTGCAAAAACTGCCATTACTGCAAACGCTGCGCGAAAGAAGGGAGCACATGCGGCGTCTGCAAACGGTAATTCCATGCAACCTTCTTCGCGATA
>DASSFL010000194.1:0-12210 GCA_035694525.1 Candidatus Udaeobacter sp.
TCTGCGACCCAGAAGGGATATTGCTCTGGTGAATGTTCGCGGAACCACGCCAATCGCGCTTCGACCGTGGTTGGTTCAAGCTCGGCCGTAACCATGCGCGTTGGAACAGTGGCGTTGTAAATCTCGACGATGGCCGGCAGATCAGCCTCAACAGCATCACGGATGATCATTCGTAGGAGGCAACGGTTTTGAACTGCGAGCAAGTTAGAAAGCGCGGCCCGTATTCGACGTTCACGGCTTGCGTTTCTTGCTCGGGCTTCGCCTTGCGGCGGGTGAACTCGTCGGCGCAACCGTCGAATTAGACGGGGTGGTCGCTAATGGGCTCGGAATCGGAAACGCAAATGTTGGCGATGCTGAAGCAGAAGCTGTGTCCGATACACTTGATGAAGGAGACGCTGTTGCGCTCGGCGATGCCAGGGGACTCGATACCGGACTGGGCGTAGGCGAAGGCGGGATGATATTTTCCCAGCGATGCAGCGGTACGCTCGCTCCACCGATTTCCTTGACGAGCGTTTCGCAGCGCGCCTGAAGCTTTTCTAAATCCGGAGGACCAAATGGCTTGTCAGCGGTATCAGGAAAGATCAGATAAGTGACCTTGAGATCGCTTACCGGGCGATTGTACGGCGTCGAAAGCGTGTTGATCTCTTTTGCAATACGCAGCGATGCCTCGCCGACTTTGTCATTAGGCCCAACATCACCGACGAGGGCCGGATAAATCGAGTTGCCGAAAATGACGAGCGCGTAGTCACCAAGTTTAACCGGATCACTGCCATGCATGAATGCCCCCGGCACGACAAGAAAAGGGTCGGTCGCGCCGATCAGGAAGCTATACTTTTTTAACGTGCCGACTTCCGCGCGCAACTGCGCGATGATGTTGCGCAGATCACGTTTGCGGGCGGGAGTCGTAGTCGAAAGCGCAAACTCAGCTTCCGCGTGCTTCAATCGGTCTTCGGTAGCGGCGAGATATGGATTAGGCGCGGATGCCTTCTTTGGCCAGCGATAACTGGTAGACGGTTTGAAATTTGCCGGTGTGCCAGTGCCAATGGGCATCCGATCGGCATCAGACCCGTCAGCGTCCACATCCATATCCGCTTGGAGAAGCAGGGCTTTCCGGTGCGTCTGGGGATGCTGAAGCTGCAAGACGGTTTGGCAATCGAAAAAGTTATGCCGCGAAAGAACTAGATCGAGGCGAGCGAGGTTTTCGCGTAGCATTCTGATTTTCGTATCGTAGAGCTGAGCGTAGAGTGGTGAAACCGGATCGGGTGGCAGCATCGTCGCCAATGCGGGCAAAAGCGTCGGTAGTTGCGGACTGACCTTGGCCAGCTCTTCAATGGTCTTGTTTGGCGATGGCACTCGCGCCTGCAATTTAAGATCGAGCACATAGCTCTCTGCCTCGGCCTGCTCGGTCGTTGCATCGGCGCCAGGCATCGTCTCGACTGTTGAATGCAGTGTGATGCCGTTGAACAATTTTGCGGTGTCCAGTTTTCCAGTGATGAGGGGCGGCCGCGTCGGGGTGGGGGTCGGCGTCGTAACGACTTCCAACGGCGCAACGTGTTGCAGGCGTTCGAGTGAGATCCAGCGATAAACAATCGCAACGAAGAGCGCGCTGAAAATCACCAGCACCAGCCGCCGCCACGTCCGCAGACGAATTCTTCCCACGCGATTACTTTTTTACCCAGGCGACAATAGCCGCGATGAGCCCGATCACACTTAGGATCGACATCATCCCTGCAGGCATGACTCCTCCGGTTCGTATGAATTTGGGGACAAACTGCGCGGCGAGTAAAAGCGAGATAATGAATGCAGTTGCCAGCCCGATTGCGCGATGTTCGGGAAGCAGAAATGCGGCAACAAGTAGTAGCACCCCAGTGATTGACCCGGCAATGATCGAGGCCACGCTGCCTGCCTTGACGTAACCGACAATGCCGCCGGCGATCGTCAGAACGCCGAAAGCAATAAAATAAATTTTGCCTGCTTCCATTTCGTTTAACTACCGATGGCGCATTGGTAAGCTAACAGCTCTGCGCTGTCCAGTGGTCGTTGTAACTGACTACAGCGGGAGCCGGCTTGCGTCATTGTAGAATTCGATCTGCCGCCCCCCGAGACGACGAATCACACGCCAGCCGTGACTTTTTGCAAACTCTCTAACATCCGCCTCCGACATTTCACCGAGAATTCGCAGCTCCGCGGGCTGCGTGACCACGTACTCCGGCTTGATTGACAGCATCTTTGCGATCTTCACGGCGAGAGCTGGCAGGTGCTCGTGCATGGCGATGACTTTCTAACGGCTCGCCGCGGGGCCTGTGGTTGTGAGAGTCTTCTTCGCCGGCAGGCGCGGTGGTCGTTTCGGTTTTCGATTTAGAACCTGTCCCAGCGCGCGATGCGTCTTGCGACTCGGCGAAGGACCGCGCGCACTCGGTTTTTCCATGTCGGAAGAGAAATTGAACCATGAGCCCCGAAATTGCGAGCAGGCTTTCTTGCACAAACTGGCGCGGTCACTCTGATCGGCTAAGTTTACAAATGGTTTCGGAAACGATCGAGTTACGCGGGCATATTATTGATTCTCTCATTTTGCCTAAGGTTCTGGATCAAATTCTGACCCATGGCGCGAATTTCAAGATAGGCGAGATCAAGATTGGCGAACGACGCGCGGACCAGAGCTTCGCCCGGATTGAAGTGTCCGCCGAAACGAGCGAAGCGCTTGATGAACTGATATTGCGCCTTCGCCAGCACGGTGCTGAAGTGATTGAGCGTGCAAATGTGCAACTCGCAAACGCGCCCGCAGACGGAGTTTTTCCCAGCGATTTCTACGTGACGACTAATCAGCAGACGTTTGTTCGGTTCGCCGGCAAGGAAATCGAGGTGCGCCCGGCAATGCTCAATAGTGCAATTGCGCTTGATCGAAAAAAAGAATCGGCCCGTGCGGTCAAGTTTTTCGACGTTACCAAGGGAGACGAAATTGTGGTCGGTCATCAAGGGATTCGCGTCGTGCCAGTGCAGCGTTCAATCACGCACACTGATATCTTTCAATTCATTAATACGATCGTGGATGCCGACGAACCAAAATCGGCCATCATTCGCGAGCTGGGCAAGGAGTTGCGGCGCGCACACACAACGAAAGGTAAAATCGCGATTGTCGCCGGCCCTGCAATTGTACGAACCGGCGCAGGTCACCATTTAGTGCGCCTCATTGAAGCAGCTTATGTCGATCGCCTTTTCGCTGGAAATTCATTTGCCGCGTATGATGTGGAACGCGCTCTGTACGGAACCTCGTTGGGGATGAATCCCGATCTCGCTTTTGCGCGAGGTGGACATGAGAACCATCTGCGTGCCATCAATGCCATTCGCGAGGCTGGCGGAATTTCCGCCGCCGTGCGGCAAAAACTCCTCACTCGCGGCATCATGCATGCCTGTGTCTCCCACGACGTTGATATTGTACTGACTGGCGCGATTCGCGACGAGGGACCAATTCCCGGGGTAACGACCGATGTAATTGAAGCTCAAAAAGTCATGCGACAAAAGCTGGCCGACGTAACTCATGTGATGCTGCTTGCGACAGTCCAGCATTCGCTTGCCGTGGCCAGCATGCTCGCGCCCACGGTAAAAACAGTATGCGTCGATATCGATCCAACTGCCGTGGAGAGAGCGGTCGAACATCAGCCCCTGCAAGCGATCGGCCTGGTCACGGACGTGGAACCGTTTCTACAGGAATTGGCCGATTATCTTACTGAGTCGCCCATTCGCGACTAGATTGCCCGTCCTATGCGCGAGCTGCTTCTTTGTCCGCCCGATTACTACGGCATCGAGTACGAGATCAATCCGTGGATGAACCGCGCCCGCGGCGCCGAGGCAGCTTTGGCGCAAAAGCAGTGGAAACAATTGCATGCGCAGCTCTCGAACCTCGATTGCGAGGTCCATTTAATTTCACCCCAGCCCGGGCTTCCCGACATGGTTTTCACCGCTAATGCCGGGTTAACGGTTGGCCGCAAATTTATCCCCAGTAATTTTCGCCATAAGGAGCGCGCCGGCGAGCAGCCGTTTTTCGCGAAGTGGATGGAACAACGCGGTTATGAAGTAAATTGGCTGCCGGAGAATCTTTATTTCGAAGGGGAAGGCGACGCGCTTTTCGGCGGCGATGCGCTGTTTTGCGGTTACAAGTTTCGTTCTGACATTCAGTCTCATCACGCCATAGCGGACATGCTCGGCTGTCTCGTGATCTCAGTGGAATTGGTCGATCCGCGCTTTTATCATCTCGATACCTGTTTTTGCCCGCTGCCAGACGGCTCCGCGTTTTGGTTTCCATCTGCGTTCGATGAATACGGCCAGCGCGCTATTCGCGAACATGTCACCGGATTGATCGACGTTTTGCCAGAGGAAGCAATGCACTTTTCTTGCAACGCGGTTATTATCGAGCGGGACATCGTCCTGCCCGAAGGCGCGCCCCGGCTCGTCGCGACGCTGCAAGACCGCGGCTATCGGTGCCACGAGTTGCCTATGAGCGAATTCATCAAAGCCGGGGGGGCATGCAAATGTCTCACCATGTTCATGCCGCAAAGAGAAAAGTGTTAGCCTTAAGCCTAAGACTTTTCTCGCTTGGCCCGCAGCGCGCCCTCGATCTTGCCGAGCGGTAAACAATTCATCACATCCGCCTTGGTCAGCCAGCCCTTGCGCGCGACCCCGATTCCGAACCACAAATCTTGCAGCCGCTCCGTGCGATGCGCGTCCGGGTTAATCACACATTTAACACCTTTCTGTTTCGCCAATGGCCACCACCTCCAATCGAGATCGAGACGTTTCGGCGCAGCGTTGAGCTCGATCCATGTCCCGGTGCGCGCTGCTGCATCGAGGATTTTCGGGATATCAATTTGATAGGGATCTCGTTTCAGGAGCAATCGGCCAGTTGGATGCGCCAGCATCGTAACAAACGGATTCTCCATGGCCCGGATCACACGCTGGGTCATGTCCGCTTCACTTAAGTTGAAAACGGAATGAACGGACACCACCACATAATCGAGCTCTGCCAAAATTTCGTTTGGAAAGTCAAGCGAACCATCGCGCAGAATGTCGCATTCCACACCCGCAAAGAGGCGAAAGCCGCGCAGCTTTTTATTCAGCGTCCGAATACTGGCGATTTGGAAGCGCAGCTTCGCTTCGTCGAGTCCGTGTGCCTGAGTTGAGCTGCGGCTATGGTCCGCGATTCCGAGATACTCGAGTCCCAGTTCTTGTGCGGCGTCTGCCATCTCTTCGATGGAGTTGTGCCCGTCGCTCGCAGTGGTGTGACAATGAAATGCGCCGCGCAGGTTTTCCTTTTCAATGAGTTTTGGCAGCGCATGGTTCTCGGCGGTCTCGAATTCACCCCAATTCTCCCGTAACTCCGGCGGAATAAAATCGAGATCGACCGCGCGATAGACACCTGCTTCATCGTGCACGCTCGGGATTTTTTTTACCGGCCTTTTCTTTTTCGCTTTCGAATCGACCGGAAGCGGAGCGAACCGGTATTCGTTAAGCGTCCAGCCACGCTGAAGCGCGCGGCTGCGTAACTCGATGTTGTGTTCCTTGTTTCCTGTGAAGTAAGCGAGCGCGAAAGGGTATTCCATCGTGCTCACCACTCGCAGATCGCACTGCACGCCCGATCGCAGTCGCACACTTGATTTTGTGGGCCCTTGAACAATAATCGATTCCACCAGTGGATGGGACACGAAAAATTTTGTGACGCTCTCAGGTTTTTTTGTCGCCACCAAAAGATCCAAATCGTGTACGATTTCTTTTCGCCGCCGGTAGCTTCCAGCCAGATCGACCTGCAAAGCGTCGCTGTGCGCCGCAAGATCAGATCGCAATGTTTCCGCTTCCGCTGCGACCTGCCCAAATTGAAACGAACCTGCGTGCGCTGCACGTTTTGCGATGATATCACAAAGCTTTTGCTGGGTTGTTTCGCCAAAACCGGGCAATTCGGCGACATGCCCGGTTTCGCACGCCTTTTGCAGCTGCTCGATGGAACTGATCTGAAGTTTGTCGTGAAGAGCCTTGATCTTCTTCGCGCCGAGCCCGGGCAGTGAGAACAACTCGAGAATTCCGGACGGGAATTCCGCGGTCAATTCCTCCAGATATTTCAGCGAACCATTCGCCGCGAGTTCCTTGATCTTAAGAGCGATGCTCTTCCCGATTCCTGGAATTTTCGACAGCGCTTCTTCATCCTGAAAATTGGTGACATTCCCGCCAAAAGTTTCGATCGCACGCGCGGCATTCGTGTATGCTCGGATTTTGAAAGGGTTTTCGTTCCTCAATTCGAGCAGCGTCGCGATTTGCTCCAGAACGCCAGCGATTTCCTCTTTAGTCATTAACAAAACCGTTAACCCAGATTGCCGCGTCGTCGATAGTCAAGCGGCACATGCGCTGCACGAAGGGCGCGGCAAGAGCAGCACGTGCACTCGCTAAACGATGAAGACGCTTAAACCAGGAGGCAGCCGGTCTCAGGGCGCGACCAAGCTCCAGCCGGCTGGAAGAGTCGGCCCGTACGCGCTTGAGGTAGGAACATTGTTGTTCATATACCAAATCGCTGTGGCGCGTGTGGTCGCGTTGAACAGCAGATAGTCCGGGTGCCCGTCCCGATTAAAATCGGCGGCGCCCGCTACGACCCATCCCGCCGGCAGCACGGGGCCCGAGGCGCCTGAGGTATGAACATTGTTGTTCATATACCAAATCACTGTGGCGCGTGTAGTCGCGTTGAACAGCAGATAGTCCGGGTGCCCATCCCGGTTAAAATCCGCAACCGCTGCCACGCTCCAGCCCCCAGGGAGAGTCGGGCCCGAGGCCCCTGAGGTATGAACATTGTTGTTCATATACCAAATCACTGTGGCGCGCGTAGTCGCGTTGAACAGCAGATAGTCCGGGTGCCCATCCCCGTTAAAGTCCGCAACCGCTACCACACTCCAGCCCCCAGGGAGTGTGGGCCCAAACGCTGCGCCGATGAGAACGTTATTATTAAGATACTCTATGCCAGTCTGCTGCGTGCTGGAGTTGTAAAGAAGGTAATCCGGATGTCCGTCGCTGTTAAAGTCATTTGCTGCAGCGCTGGCAGCAGTCACTAAATCGTAACCGACAACGTCAAGGTTGATACCCTCCGGCGACGTAGCTGTGACATCGGAAGATTGACCTCGGCAACCAGCGGCATTCTGCACATATGGATGCGCTTGCGGGCACGCGGTGCTTAACCAATCGCCCAAATCCATGGTCGGATCCTGATTGAAATTGACGATATTGGTGGCCCCGCCATTGATCGAGAAATAACGGGTACCGCTGGTCGTAATATTTCTGACGCCAGGTGACGACCAACTGAACAAGTCCTGCGGATGAACATCGTTCCCATTATGGCCGAGGCGGGAACCAAGACCAATGACCTCGTCCACTTCGTGCTCCGTCGAGCGTTGGGCATCCAGGTTGCTGGGGCTGGGAGGCCGGGTGAACTGATAGGGCACCGAGGAATTTAGTGTAACAATTCCATCGTATGGTCCGCCTTGGCCGATGGTGCCGTCGGCGCGCATCGCCGGTGGCGTGTCCAATCCAACTGCCCGTCCGCCCGCACTTCGTGGTTTGATGTTTGGCGACAACGCTGTTGCTGGGAGACTTGCGTTTGCGACGCTATCGTTGCTGGTTCTGGCATCCGCTCTCAACGCGTCGATGTAAATGCTCCAGGGAATCTGGTAAATAACAAAGACACTTTGGGCGGCAGCGCCGGCCGGCAGAGGGGCACCGTCTGGACCAGTGGTGGAATAGCGGAAACGGATCTGAATTGTGATCGGATCGCTAAAGAGCGATTCGTGAAATGAGATAGCCCGGTTAATCATTGCTTCGATGGCCGCCGCGTTTGGATTGCCGGTAATTGAGCTGTCAAAAGTCGGGTTAATAATCAACCCGGTAGTAGGCTCCGTCGTACTTCTCACTACTGCGGAGTAGCTGGCGGGACCAGTAGCACCGTAAGCGCGCACCCGGTAGTAGTAAGTCGTTCCCCGGTTCAAGCCGGCCACAACTCGAGCGGTCACGTTGCCGACGTCCAGGTCGTGGTAACCATCCACGTAACTGCTGAACGAGTCGCTCTGGGAAACATCCAACATGTAACCGAGCGCACCGTTCACACTGGGCCAGCTTGCCATGAAGGTGCTGCGCGTCGGTGCCGGTATTTCAATTTCACCTTGTGCCGGCATTTCGGTGGCGCTTGGAAAACCGGGGGCTGTTTGGAGCTCAGTAGCCGTTTGGTGCGTCGCAACACCTGCCTCGAACGCAGTTGATACGCTGGAAAAATGGTTTTGTCCCGGCAAGGTTGTGTTGGACGCGCCGAGTGCCAACACAACGCCACCAGCAAGAACAATCGCACCCCTTATGGAAAAACCCATATGCCGCATTGTGTCACTATGAAACGCGCGAGTTTAGTGGACAATTCTTACCGCACAAGCCGAAAAATTGTGTGGCCGCATGGCTTTCGGAATCCGGCTGGGCGTGTGCGTTCAGATTCGTCACATTTGCCCTCGCCGCTGATAAAATTGGTAGCGCTCGATAATTGAGTCGACGTACTTCCGCGTTCCAGGAAAGTCGATGTTCTGCAGGAACTGCTTTACCGGGATATCCGTAGTGCTTCCGCCGCTCCAGCGTTCCGCACGACTGGCGCCCGCGTTGTATTCGGCCAGCGCAAAAGGCGTGGGATCTGACTCCCCTGCCCAGCGTTCAAAGGCGCGATGCAAATACCATGTGCCCGCCTCCAGATTGGTTTTCGGGTCAAAAAGTTGGTCAACCTGGAAACTAGCGATTTTGTTTTCGCGTGCCCATTCGCTGGCCGCTTTTTCGCTCACTTGCATGAGTCCCCGCTCTCCGTGGGTCCCATGTTTTCTCGGATCGAAGCGGCTCTCACGCCAAACGACCGCTTTTACAAGCATCGGGTCGAGATGATGTTCGGCTGCGACAACGCGAATGAGGCGATCGTACTGATGAAACCGCGCCGGGCTCATCCATTCGTAAAACGTGTAGACCGGATCGCCTGATCGCACGGCGAGATAAGCGAAACCTGCGGCCAGTGCCAGCATTACGCAGAGGAGCAGTTTGAACAGGAATCGTATCACTTCGGTATCAAATCTCGTGCTCCTGCTCTCCCGAGCAATTAAATTAACGGGGTCTCCATGACGAATCCCAGTTACGTTCGCGTCATCATTGATCGGGCAATTCACCGCGAGCTCGACTATGCCGTGCCAGAAGGCTTGATCAGCCGGGTCGGAGTCGGCTCTCGCGTGCGCGTACCGTTTCGAGAGAAATCCGCTCTTGCGACAGTGGTCGCTGTCACAGAACAGAGCGAAGCGAAAGGCATCCGGCTAATCGAAGCGCTCGTGGGCGAAGCGCCCATCTTGAGCGAACCATTGCTTGAGCTGGGCAGATGGATCAGCGCCTATTATTGCTGCCCGATCGAAACAGTAATGCGCAGCTTGTTGCCGCAAGTCATCCGGCGCGCGGAAGTTGGATGGAAAAAGCAATTGTTCGTCCAGCCCGGGCGCAAGATCGACAGTGAAGAACTCGAGAACTTGCGAAAACGCGCGCCCCGGCAAACCGAACTTCTAGAGGCGATCCTGCGATTGGAAGCGCCGATCCGCGCGTCGCAACTTCTGCGGCAAACTTCTCTCGATAACCAGACGCTTCGTGCGCTGGTGAAACGCGGTCTGGTGGAGTTGCGCGAAGAAGCAGTCGTGAGGGATCCGCATGCCGACGAACAATTCATCGCGACGTCGAACCTGATTCTCAACCAGGAACAAAGGCATGCGCTTAAGGAAATCACACAAGCGCTCGATTCACCGGAAAAATCGCGTCCGATTTTACTCCATGGCGTGACCGGTTCCGGCAAGACCGAAATTTATCTGCAGGCGATTCGTGCCGCGCTTGATCGCGGACGCACGGCAATTGTTCTCGTTCCTGAAATTTCGCTAACGCCACAAACGGTTGAGCGTTTCAAAGGTCGGTTCGCCAATGTGCAGGACGCGGTCGCGGTGTTGCACAGCCATTTATCCGAGGGCGAACGTCACGATGAATGGCACAAAATCCATTCTGGCCGCGCGCGCATCGTAATCGGCGCACGCAGCGCCGTGTTCGCACCGTTAAAAAATCTGGGACTCATTGTCGTCGATGAAGAACACGAAACGACATATAAACAGGAAGAAGCTCCGCGATATCACGCGCGTGACGTTGCAATCGTGCGCGCCAAGATTGAGAAGTGCGTCGCGGTTTTAGGAAGCGCCACGCCGTCACTCGAGAGCTATCACAACGCTGTAATTGGAAAATATCGGCTGGTTACACTGACTCAGCGGATAGACGAAAAGCAGATGCCACTCATGCGCGTTGTCGATCTTCGGCAGGAGCGGCGCAAAGAGAAGGCGGCAGCCATCTTGTCTGAGAAATTGCGCGCCGCGATTGGCGATCGGCTCGAAAAACGAGAGCAGACCATTCTCTTCCTGAACCGGCGCGGTTTCTCCACTTCGCTCCTGTGCAGCGATTGTGGCGAAGCGCGCAATTGTCCGAATTGCAGTGTTGCGCTTACGTTTCATCGCCATCCCGTCGTCGCGGGACGGTTGAGCTGCCATCTGTGTGGCCACACCGCCGCGGTGCCCAAAAAATGTCCGGCTTGCGGAAAAGATGCACTGATTTACGCGGGCTTTGGCACAGAGAAGGTCGAATCAACCGTGTCGCAAATTTTCCCCAAAGCTGTTGTGCGCCGCATGGATGCAGATTCGATGACGCGGAAAGAAGCGTATCGCGAAACTCTCAGAAATTTCCGCACCGGCAGGATCGACATCCTGGTTGGCACACAAATGATCGCCAAAGGACTTCATTTTCCAAATGTGACGCTGGTCGGAATAATCAATGCGGATCTCGCGCTGCATCTGCCCGATTTTCGCGCCGGCGAACGCACGTTTCAGCTTCTCACTCAGGTCGCCGGACGCGCCGGACGCGGAGAAACATCGGGCGAAGTCTTTGTGCAAACTTACACGCCGTTCAGCCCCTCGATTCAGTTTGCAAGGCACCACGATTTTGCCGGCTACTTCCAACAAGAGCTCGAATTTCGCGAGCGCTGCGATTTTCCACCATTCAAACACGCGATCCTGATGACAGTACGCTCTTCCCACGAAGGACGCGCAAAATTGTCGGCGGAAACATTACAGCGCCGCTTGAAAGAAGCGCTACCGCAGGAATTCATTTTGGGCGACGCGACCGCCGCGCCGCTCGAGAAATTACAAGGTCAATTCCGCTTCCACATTCTGGTCCGCGGCAAAGCCATCATGCGTCTAAGCCGCCTGGTCCGCGAAACCGTCGACAAATTGCCCTTCCCCGAAGACGTCACCGTCACCATCGACGTCGATCCTTATCAGTTGCTGTAATCTGGGGAACGACGCCACTTCTTGCGGCGTTGAAAACGATTTGAAGATTTCGTTCGGAATTCCCAGAATACGCACCCCTCAATTACGATAACCCCTTATGAAAAAGCTGTTCTCCTCGATTCTCTTAATCGCAACGCTGACACCATTTCACGGACAAGCACAACGACCCGGCGGCACACTTGTCGGGTTTCTCGCAAAGCAGGGTTTCGCCGGTGCAAAACTGGAGCGGCGATTCGGCAATCATTTGTTTGTTCCCGTTTCCATCAACAACCGGCGAGGGGCGCTCCTGATCGATACCGGATCGCCATACAGCCTCATTGACGCCAACAGCGCCAAAACGTTTGGCCTCACCGTCGAAAAAACCGGATCGAATGTCGGCGGCATGTTTGGCCGTAGCTGGGAACGCTATGGCGCGAGCAAGGTAAAAAGTATTGCCATGGGCAACTGTATAGTGACAAACGTCCCGGTTGCGATCACAGACCTATCGGACTTCAACAGAGACCGCGCGGGTCCCGCTACCGGGTCGCACATCGCAGAGTCGGGGAACCTCACGCACGTCAACGGCATTCTTGGCATAAACGAAATGGTTAAATTTGGGATGATTGTCGATTGTGCGCGCCAGATGCTTTACATCAATCCAACTGGCTCGAACTCGTCCGTGAGTCAGAGCCTTTCCAGTTTCCTGTCCAGTCGCGGATTTACACGAATCCCGTTGCGCTTGAATGCGAATCATCATTTCGATGTCGAAGGCACATTGAACGGACACGGCACGCGGTTCATTGTGGACACTGGCGCGTCGACG
>DASSFL010000195.1:0-3714 GCA_035694525.1 Candidatus Udaeobacter sp.
GGTAGTATAGACACAGGTTTTATAGTTGACCAAGAGGACGAAGAATGATTCAGTATTCAGATGGGACGGTTGTAGACACGCTGTTTACCAGTAACGGTACTCGTCGACAGTTGATTGACCAATGGGAAACTGCTGTTTCAACAGCTGGGTGGAGTGTAGTTTCTGGTGGAGGTTCGGCAGACAAAGTCTACGAATCTGCAACAACTCCTGATGGGTTTAAGATTCGTGTTCGTGCAAAAGATGTGGGTGGAAACTGTGCACAATTTACTTTAAAGGACAATGGGGTTTTAGAAAGTGAGATATCCTATACTTTCCCAGTTAACACGTTTCCTTATCGTATTTGGGCGAATAAGTATCAATACTTCTTGTTTCGTTCTGGCACTGACATGACTATAAACCGTGCTTTTGTTGGTATGGGTGTGCCGTGGCTATCATCGTTCATGGTAGACTACATGCAAGCGTTTCCTTACGCGGGTTGGTGTTGTCGTAATGGAGCCACCGACGTAGACACTAATGCTGTATCAGCTAGTTGGAGAAAAAATGTTAGTGGTACAGCAGCTACTGGTCCTGATGTTTGGCGTGGCACTGCTTTTGCGTCGAACAACAAAGTGTTGGTTGGACCAGCACTACCAACTAACATAGGTCTAGCTAATTATGTAACTTGGGAAGACGGAACACATCAGTTGTGTGAACCACTTTTGGTGGTTCCTCGTAGTGGAGGTAGTTCTTATATGGTTGCTGGTCAACTGTGGGACTCTGTGCTTAATACCAAACCTTATGACTCGGAAGCGGTGAGGCAAATTACAGGGAAGTCTTGGAGAGTTCTTACGCACCAAGCAGCAACTGCTACACAAGGTACACTCATGCTTTTAACCAATATTTAATATGTTACCTCCTGACGGAAGTGGTTTTTACATCATCGAAGACTATGAAGTCCTACCTGCGAAGTTTTTTGGACGGTCATTTGACTTCGGGTTTCAAGACACATTCACAGCTGATCCTGCATCAGATTTTGTAGTAACTCCAGGTCCACATACCCAAATCGACGCTGAAGTTGTTGCATTTTCTTCCACTGGAACACTTCCAGCTCCATTAAGTGAAAACCTCTTATATAGGGTAGTCAACAGCACAGCAACCGCTTTTCAAGTCTCGCTGAACATCACTTGGCCCACAATTAGTATCATCAACATAACAGATACAGGTGTTGGTGCTCACAGACTTTGGATTAGATTGTTCGAGGACGCAGGTGGCACTGTATCTGTAAACCCAGCCACCGACGTGTTCACAACAACCGGACCACACCACCTAAAAGCCGCTAACCGAATCCACTTTGTTACCACAGGAACACTTCCAATTCCACTGGTAGCAGGTGCAGACTACCACGTAGATCCTTTAGGTCTAACTGATACCCAGTTTAAAATTGGGATGGACATAACTTCTACAGGTACTGGTTCACATAAGGTTCAAAGTCCAGCAGCACAAGGTTCAGTATCATATCCTAGTGGCCTGCTTGGAGGGTTAGGTATTGACACAGTTTACATGACAGGTGAGGCTGGTAGAATTAGCATCATCGGTGGTGGTGGTGGAGGGGCTGACGCAGAAGGAGCAGGTGGGGAACCGTTGGTTGTCGAAATGCCTCGACCAACCATCAAGGTTCGCGATCCTGAACTAGCTTCTCTTATTCGACGTGCTAGACGAGCGGCACGAACCATCGAGGATCTGACTATTGTAGGTGCATCTGGTAATTCGGAAAGTGGTTTTTCACTATGAGCGTTGATAATTGGTTTCTTGTAAATCCGTTTGGTCCAGGCCCAAGAACCATCGAAGTAATCTATACCGGCACAACCGGTGGTGGATACACCAATCTAGATGGTGAGCCGACCTTCCCCTTACCCACTAGTGGAACAGTTGCACGTATCGTTATTGAACCCCCAGGTATAACTAGTGTGTGGCAACTTGTTGCCTCGACACATGTAGACGATCCTGCAAACGGGTGGAAGAGACCTCTGGACTTTGACCCATCTGCGAACAAAAAAGTCTGGCATCGAACAACCTTCTTTGGTGGTGGTGGGGGAACAGGCGGAGACAAGAACTATGTTCACGTCCAGAATCTAGCCGCCGATACGTGGGTCATCTTCCACAATCTTGGTAAGTATCCCGCAATAGACGTCATCGACAGCGCAGGGAGTGTTGTTATAGGCGAGATTAGTCACATGGATTTGAACTCGTCTATGGTAACGTTTAGCGTCCCGTTTGGTGGTGTTGCAACCTGTAACTAATATGGCTCTTAAATACCTAATCCCGATTGATCTCAACCAGAATGAGTTGCGTAATGGTGTGGTTCACTTATTGGGCAGTGACCCTGGCTCACCTGTAGAAGGACAAATTTGGTACAACACAACAGGCCACACGATGAAGCTGCGGTTGGCTTCGACTACAGTTGACCTACAAAATCCTGTGTTGCTAAATGGACAGGCAGGTTCGTTTTATCTAGCTCGTGCCAACCACACAGGGACTCAACTCGCCGCAACAGTTTCGGACTTCGATACTCAAGTTCGCACAAGTCGGTTGGATCAGATGGCTATACCTACGGCTGACTTAAATCTTAATACTCATAAGTTAACCAATGTTGTTGACCCAGCTAATCCACAGGAAGCAGCCACCAAAAACTACGTTGACAGTGTAGCAACTGGAAGTGTCTATTGGAAGAATCCAGTTCGTGTGGCATCAACTGGTAACGTCACTATCTCTGCACCTGGTGCTACGATCGATGGAGTTACGATGGTCTCTGGTGACCGTGTAGCTTTGATTGCTCAGACAACAGGGACAGAAAACGGTATCTACGTCTGGAATGGTGCTGCCGCTGCAATGACCCGCTCAACAGATGCAGACGCGTCGGCAGAGGTTCGGTCCGGCATGGCCTTTTGGGTTAATGAGGGAACGACAAACGGTGACACAGCTTGGACATTAACCACCAACGACCCGATTACTCTTGGTTCAACCTCATTGACCTTTGTCCAATTCTCTGGTCTTGGTCAAATAGCAGCAGGTGCTGGTTTAACTAAGAGCGGTAACACTCTCAACGTAGGTGCAGGCACAGGCATCACAGTCAACGCTGACGATGTGGCACTCACCGTTCCGGTTGCAGTCGCCCTTGGTGGTACTGGCTTAGCGACTGCTGGTGCTAATACTCACTTTTCTAACATTACTGGTTCTAGTGCAGCGCCAGCGTGGAACGCACTAGCAGATTTAACTAAGACAGACGATACTAACGTCACACTTGCCCTTGGTGGCACGCCTACAAACGCTTTAGTAAAAGCAGTCTCGCTCACTCTTGGTTGGACCGGAACCTTAGCAGTCGCCCGCGGTGGCACAGGTTCAGGGACAGCTTCTGGTGCACGAACTAACCTTGGCGCCACTGGTAAATACTCGGCTTTAATTGGAACAGGTGCAGCAACTGCAATCACCGTTACTGCAGCAACCCACGGATTGGGCGCAGTACAATCGTTAATCGCACAAGCATATGAAGCGTCTTCGAATCAACTGATTATGTGTGATATTACAATAGCCGCTTCTGGAGACGTAACATTTACCTTCGCAGTTGCCCCCGCAAGTAACGCAATCAGAGTAGTAATTATAGGCTAATGAAAGTATTATCACCAACCTTAGACATGCAGTCGAGTCAAATCGACAACATGGCTGATCCAACTGCTG
>DASSFL010000196.1:0-7932 GCA_035694525.1 Candidatus Udaeobacter sp.
GTCACACACGCACGGAAACAGATTCGATGTTGTGGCACAGCCGGATAATCAACCGGGGCAACCCAAAGACCACGCCGTCGCAGTTCATGCCCGAGCCGATACATGCGTTCCCGATCACCAATGACAATGGGCATCACATAGGTCGTCGATTCTCCGGTATCCAGTCCAAGAGTTCGGAGTTGCGCGTGGAAGTAATCGGCGTTCTCCCAAAGTTGGGTTCGCAGTTCCGGCTGCTTGGTACCCAACTCCAACGCTTTTAGAATTGCCGCGATCACCACAGGCGGTAGCGCGCACGAATAAACATAGGGATGCGCGTAGAAGCGGAGATATTGCAGCGTCTCCTTGGAACCGGCAACGAAACCTCCCAGTGCTCCGAAGGCCTTGGAGAACGTCCCATAAACGAGCGGGACGCGCTCTTCCACTCCAAACTTCTCAGCCGCCCCACGACCGTGTTCGCCACATGCCAGCATGGAATGCGCTTCATCGATGAACACGCTCGCGCCGTGAGATTCTGCGACGGCAAGTAACTCCGTCAGGTTGCCGAAATCACCGTCCATCGAATAAATGCCTTCAATAATCACAAGCTGGCGGCGCCCTTTTTGCCGACTCAGCGCCGTATCAAGCGAGGCTGCGTCATTATGCTCGAATTTCTCCGTGTGGCATCGGGACAGCACCGCGCCATCGCGCAGACTGAGGTGAGAGCGGTTGTCCAAAATGGCCACGTCGCTTTTGCGAAGCAACCCGGAGATTGTGCCCAGCGCACCGCCAAATCCACTGTTGAATAACATCGCGTCCTCGCGTCCGAGAAATTTCGCGACACGCCGTTCGAGCTCCCGATGTAGATCGGTCATCCCGGAAAGCATGGGTGATCCGCATGCTCCTAATCCGTGAGTGCGAAGCGCCTCGTGCGCCGCCATTAACACCTCAGGATGATTCGCGAGACCAAGATAATTATACGAGCAGAGATTAATCACCGGCCGCGGTTTTCCGCCGTAACTGATCAGGGTGCGCGCATCCGCGGTGCCAAGCAGCTCGGGCTCATACAATTCAACCGCCCACGCGCCGACGCGCATCCAGTTCGTAAAGCTCGCTGGAGCTTGCAGCGGGTCGTTGCTTTCACCCGCCAGAAAATTGCTCAGACTAAGTTTTGCCGGGTCCTTGTTCATCCATTCGTACACTGTCTTTCGTTCGCTTCCGTCCCTGCGGACGGCGCGTCCCGACAAAGTTGAGAGTTTTTGTGCTTCACAGATTCCTTACGGGATTCTCCGCTGCATTACGCAGAAGTCCCGTGTCGGGGCAGCCAATCTAGCGGGTTTCGGATTCCAAGACAAGAATTTAGTAGGTAGGGTACCGCATCGCCTCGAGCGCACGCACGCAGCGCGGGCGTCTATGCAATTTGGCCCATTGGCGAACTTCTACAAAGGGCGAGGCGGGTTACTTTCGCGTCGTCCGAAAAACGTAATCCCAGAGCGGCGAGCTAATGCCGTATCCGACGTGATCATCCTTGAAATGATGGCGGAGATGATACTGCTTCAGCCAAAGCCACATGCCGCGTTTCATGCCGAAATGGTGGGTCGCGTAATGGAGCATGTCATAGCAGACGTAACCGAAAACCAACCCGGCGAAGACGGCCGGAGCAAGGCTGCCGAAAATCAGAAGGAACAGACCATAGAAAAGAAACGCGAGCGGGACGCTTATACTCGGCGGCATAACGAGCCGTCGCGCATCGTTCGGATAATCATGATGAACACCATGGATGATATAGTGCAGGCGTTGTCCCAGACGGGTCTTCGGTTCGTAGTGGAAAATGTACCGGTGGATGAGGTACTCGAGCAGCGTCCAGAGCAAAACGCCAAGCAAAAATAGCGCCGCCACCGACAGCATCGACAATCGGCGTTGCCACAGCGAGACGTAAAGCATGTAGCCAATGACCGGCAGGTACAGCACCAATGGAGTCACCGGGTGCACGCGCGTAAAGAACTCCATGAAATCGCTCTCGAACATTCGGACCGTTTCATTCTTGTTCGAGACGTACAGCCGCTCAGCCATGGCTAAAAACTAATCGGCCTCCCACTTAGATCAAGACTGCCAACGTGAGTGGATATCATCTCCGGGAGCCGTTGAGAGTCCGTCCTCTCTTTCATTCGTTCAACCCGGGAATAGAGGCAGTATCGCTTGTCAAAAACGAACTGAAATAGCAACCGGCTCCACGAGGAATGATATTTCAGATGGCTGTAAAATTCCGGGGCCATTGCGCGCAGTTTTGGCAGGTTGTTCCACGGTATCGAGGGCAAATCGTGGTGCTCGTTATGATAACCCATGTTTAGCGCAACACGATTGATTGGCCCGTAATAGCTGAAGGTTTCCTGGTCGAAATCGTAGGTGTAATGCTCCTGAATCCAGCGAGCACCGACCGGGTGTAAGCCAATTGAAAAGAAAAATGCAAACACGAGATAAAGAAACCCCGGCCAACCGCAAAAATAAACGACTGCCACGTCGTAGAGCGCCGCACACGCAAAATTGATAAAGAACCAGCGGTCCCACATCTTGATCGCTTTTAAACGGGGCGGCCGCGTTAGCTGAAAAAAGGGAAAAAGCATGAGCCAGATTGCCTTGCGATACCAACTATTACCGACCAGGCGCGCTTCCCAGTGGTTCGCCAAGTCCGCGTCATATTCGTAATCGCCCTGATGCGAATGATGCTTCAAATGATAGACACGAAACCCCATCGCCCCGGGCGCAAGATTGGGAAGGTCGGCGATGACGGCCACCATCTTGTTCCAGCCTTTGTTCCGGAAAATCAGGTTGTGAGTTGCGTCGTGAATGATGACGTAATTGGCATGATTCGCGAACGCGCCAACGCAATACGCGATGAGGAGACTGAGCCACCAGTAACCGAACCCAAGGCTTCCCATTCCAAACGCGATGCCTGTTTGCATGGCCACGATTGAGACGGCGATGAGTGCCGTCCACGGATTGCGCACCATTAGTTGGCGGACTTCCGGATGCGCTTTGATGATCGCGCGCGCGCGCCCCGGATGTGGCTGTTCAGATTCGGACTGATAAAACGCGGCCTGCATTGGCTTAGTCAATAACGCAAACCAACAACGAGCTTTGGGTATTTTCAAGGGCTGGCCAATCAAAAACCGCCGTAACAAGATTCGAATTCGCTTTCAATATCTCGCGATTTTGTGCAATTCCTGCGGAAAGGTTGGACGAATAACCTCGCCTGGTATGAAACATCCCCGGTCTTCGGCTCTTTATTCAAAATCGAAATCCTGTGTCTTTATTGCCATCGCTCGTCTCCTGGTCGTGGCAAGCCTTTTGCCACTGATCGCTACATCGATCCCCGCCGAGCCGCTCGCCAAAGGAATCCAGGACAACTCGTTTTTCGTTGAAGAAGCTTATAACCAGGAGCCAGGTGTGGTGCAGCACATCTTGAATGTTCCGATCAATTTCATGAACGGCTCGCGTGAGATCACGCCGAGTTTTACCCAGGAATGGCCGGTCTTCAGTCAGACGCACCAGTTCTCTTACACCATCCCGTACGCCTTCACGGAGGATGACAAGGGCATGGAAGATATGCGGCTCAACTATCGCCTGCAGGCATTGACAGAAGACAAATATACACCGGCGTTCGCGCCACGTTTCTCTCTTGTCCTTCCCACTGGCGATCCCGACAAAGGACTTGGCGTCGGCAGCGTAGGTTACGAGACCAATCTGCCTTTCAGTAAGATCGTGAGCGACCGTTGGACTCTAAATTTCAACGCCGGCATGTCGGTCTTTCCTAATGCGCGGAACCACGACCTTACAAATTACAATCTTGGCGCCAGCGCTATCTTCGCGGTGAGCCGCGACCTAAATCTCATGCTCGAAACGATTGCAGGATGGAACGAAGATATTGCGGAAGGCGTGCTCTCACCTGAAGCGACTTCGAACCGCTCCACTACTGCTCTTATTTCTCCTGGCGCGCGTTACGCGTTCAATCTGCCAAATGATGCGCAATTGGTCGTTGGTCTGGGTCTGCCTGTCGGGCTCACCTCCGATTCACCCGATTGGGGTCTCTTCTTTTACTGTTCATTCGAGCATCCGTTCATGCGCGTCGAGCCCCGTCGAACAAAGTAAGGAAAGTGACACTCAGGCGGTTCTGATGGGCCCCGTCGATCGATACCGTTCGTAAAACAAATCTGACAGCGTTTGCGGCTATCGCGCGGTATATCCACCATCGACGACGAAAACTTGACCGGTGGCGAACGATGCAAAATCCGAACACAAAAACAGCACCATCCCCGCAATCTCCTCTGATTGGGCAGGGCGACCCATCGGAGAATTCGCCATCAGCGTCCCGCGGACAGAAGGATCGTCAAACCAGTGCTTAGTCATCCCGGTCTCGACTAACCCCGGAGCGAGCGCGTTAATCCGGATGTTCTGCTTCGCGTACTCGAGTGCCGCCGCTTTGGATAATCCGATCACAGCATGCTTTGCCGCCACATAGGGGGCTATGCATGGATCCGCAATCATGCCGGCAATCGACGCGTTGTTCACGATCACACCGCCACCGGATTGGAGCATGTGCCGAATCTCGTACTTCATGCAGAGAAACACGCCCTTTAGATCGACGGCAATCACTTCATCGAACCTTGCCTCGTCAAGCTCAGCCAACGGCGCTGCCACAGGAAGAATTCCGGCATTGTTAAATGCATAATGTAATGCGCCGTATTTCTTCACGGTGGTCGCGACAAGATTTTGGACCTGCCCGGCTTCACGGACGTCTGTTTTGACGAAGAGAGCCTCGCCTCCGTTGCTGTTAATCAATTCAGTGGTTTTAGCCCCTTCCGGATTTAGGTCGCCAATCACTACTCTTGCGCCATGGCGTGCAAAAAGAAGCGATGTTGCTCGGCCGATTCCAGTAGCGCCGCCGGTAACCATCGCGACTTTATCGGAGAAGTTGAGTTGGGTCGAACTGAAGGCCATGAGAAACGAACTCGCTATTTTCTAATGAGTTTCGATGACCTTGCGAGCTCTATCGTGAATGCAAGTCGATTCTGTAACGGAAGGGACGATAGTCGGAAACGGTGGCCCTCCTTAAAAGACTCGCTCGCCTTAGCTCCATTTTCTTACGACGGGGCGTCGTAATGAAGTTCCTGTCTTAAGAAATCGAGAACGTCCTTAAAGCGAACGACATTTTCCGGCGCAGCCTCGCAAAGCGCTTCATGCGCTTCAAGCATCGTCTCCGTCTGCTTCTTTTTTCGCTGGTCAGGCGATTGCTCCGCAAGGGTTTGCTCGAGAGTGCCACATTCAGGGGGATTGCCGCCATTAGCATCAATATCGAACATCCCATCCAAACCCAGCCCTGAAAGAAGTTCCTGATTGCGGCTTCCGCAGTGAACAATGTGAAAGCGGCCGCGTCCGAGTTCCTTCAGCCGAAGCGCTACCTTGGCCATGGTTCCCATGAATGTGGAATCCATCGTGGCACAGTCCGCCAGGTCCACCACAAATTCGCGATAGCCGTGGTCCAACATCCCGCAAGCGAACTCTTTGAGGTTGTCGCTGTTGAGGAAACTACCTTTGCCCTCCACTTTCACCCATACGGTTGGGCCACACAACCCTACTTGAATCGACGAGTCCACAGTTATCGCATAATTGGCTATTCACCGCTACGAGACGCGCTGCCATGCATGCTTAAAGGACTGGATCGCGCCGACAAAATCGCCGTTAGCGATACTCGCGTCGCCTTCCTGAATCTTCTGCTGCGCCTCTGCGATTTGCCGCGGGTTCCTGTTTTCGACGACCGCTTGATCGATCGCGATCTGCGCCAGCTCACGCGTGGTATCGGCGAGGCCCGCGATAATCGCCGTTACTGCAGAGGAAGGATTGTGGATTCTGAGCAGCTCACGCGTGGCGTCTGCGACCGCAGCAAACACCATGCTGCCGTTGTTGCGCAGGTGTGAGCCATCCGCCCATGCGTTGCTGTTGATCGCACGATTCAACGCGTCGATCGCGTTGTTGTAGCGGCGTCGGTTATCTGGGTCGCCGCCGACCAGTGCGTTTAACTGATCACGCAATCCCGTGAGCAGGTTCTTCGGCAACCGCACGGCTAGAGCTTTGCCATCCACCGTGATTGGCGCTTCGACACCGAGCAGCTTCAGGATTGTTGGCGCGACATCAACCGTCTGGATCTGACGCAGCGTGCCACGGCCAATGTCCGGCCCCGCGGCGAAAAAGATCGCGCTCATGTTTGAAATGTTCGGGTCGTAACCGTGCGCTCCGTAGAAGTTCGACACCGACAGAATTGGATTTCCGACCACCGGATCATCTTTGCGAATCACGACCGGCGTTTGCACGCCGTCGAAGTTGTAGCCGGTGCGCATCATCGCGAAGACATCGCCGGAATCCTGTCCGATGAATTCGTTCGTTTGCCGCCCGAACTGCGGATCGTTGATATCGTCCGGCACTGGTCGCGTGTAGATTTTGTCGAAGACCTGAGTTGTGCCGTTCGTGTAATTCGGGTTCGCATCGGTAAGGTTTTGGAGAGCGTTGAACAGCTGCTGCTGCAACGTGAGATATTCGGTACGAGACACGGTGCCCCCCGGTTCGCGACCTTGCAGGTTGATGTAGAAGTTAACTGCAGGCCCGGATGCAACGGCGCGGACTCTTGTCGTGTCGAAACCGTTCGCCGTGAGAAAGGCGTTGGCGTTAACCGCGGTGTGGAACGGATCGAACCCGTGGTCGGACACGACCAGAATGTTGCTATTCGGTACTCCATTTGCGTCGGTGCCGACGGCATTGATCACCCGCTGCACCGCCTGGTTCGCCACCTGATACGCGGTGGCAATGTAACCGCGGTAGCGCGCCAGCTTCACCGGATCCTGATTCGCGCCGATCGAGTTTGGGTCGCTGGGGTTCGTCGCCTGCCGCGGATCGATCGCCAGGAATTGATGCTCGGAGCCGTCCGGCTGCTCGATGTAAATCATCGCCACATCGACGTTCGGGAATCGTGAGATCGCGCGCAAGGCGACGTTCGTCTGGTAAGTGACAAACTCCCGCACCAGCTCTTCGTAGATCGCTTCGAGCTCGGTATCGGGAAAACTCGCAAAAGTGGACGGCACTGCGTCGATCCGCTCGACGATTCGGAAGTCCGCCTGCGGCTGCCAAAAACCAACGTTGTTGTTGATGTCGTCGACATCGGCCAAGACCGCCGCGTTGCGCGGAACGAAGCTGACAGAGCTGCGTGCAATTCGCACAGTGGAAAGATTGGGCGCGAGCTGCGAAACGAAATACCGGACACCTCCTTTGTTCGAATGTCCTTCCAGATAAAAGAGCGCCGCAATCTTTGTGCTCGGCTGGATGTAAGCCGGACCTGTGCCAAGCGGCGCTGTAGTAAACGGTCCAAGAACGCTTCCGTGGTTCGCATCAAACACCACGAGCGTGTCGTAATTCGTAGTGCTGTCATTCGTCGTGTCCAGCGCTGCGACCTTGATCGAATAACTTTGACCGCCGGAGGTGAACGTCTCCAGATTCGCCTGTAGCACCGGACTAAACGATGGGTGCCCGGCAGTGATAAGATCGGCGACCGTCGCGGGTGGCGCGGGACTGAAGTTTGCCGCGGTTAGCGGGAAGCCTTTTTGAAACGGCGCGGTGGCTGCGCCAAACGGCACGGTATAGGTGACTGTGCGCTCCGCAGCCGGCTGCACGATGGGACTCGGGTTCAGCCCCGGAACTGTAATATTCAACCCGTCACCGCCCGGCCACGTCGCTGTCGCAACAGTTTTGTTATTCTCCAGCAACGGTCGCCACAGCGGAACAGCCGTTAGCAACGGACTTTCCGCCGGCCCATCAATTGAATAGCCGCCAATCGGCGCAGAAAAGCCGCTGATATTGAATGTGAACGGACTGGCGACAAGATGGAATGTGTTTGAGACAACATCATTC
>DASSFL010000197.1:0-1446 GCA_035694525.1 Candidatus Udaeobacter sp.
TCGCGGCGAAGGCGTTCCGCTCGCCCGCTACAACCAGAGCGTTGCCTCGGTGTTGGCACAGATCGAATCGATACAAGGCGATAAGAATTTGAATCGCCAAAGTCTTCAAGACCTCCTGCCTGCAGGTGCCGCGCGCAATGCATTGGACTGCGCATTATGGGATCTTGAGGCGAAAATTTCCAGCAAACGCGCGTGGGAACTGGCAAATATTCCGATTGTTCCTGAAGTCGAGACATCGTTTACAATCAGTCTGGATACACCGGAGAAAATGGGAGCGGCAGCGAAAGCGAACGCGAAACTGCCGATGCTAAAGCTCAAACTTGGAGGCGACGATCCGGACCTTGCGCGAGTCGCGACCGTGCGCGAGGCCGCGTCCGCGACACGTCTGCTCATCGACGCAAATGAATCGTGGTCGCCTGAGCATTATCGGAAAATTGTCCCGGCCCTGAAACAATTAGGCGTCGAGCTCATCGAACAACCTTTCCCTGCGAAAGCCGATGAAATCCTCGAAATTCTCGATCATCCGATTCCAGTCTGCGCCGATGAGAGTTGCCATACGACCGGCGATCTTCCTCGCCTGACGAATCGTTACGAAGTCGTTAACGTAAAGCTCGATAAAACCGGCGGGCTAACCGAAGCGCTGCGCTTGTGCGAGCGCGCCCCCGACAGCGGCTTCAAATTATTGATTGGTTGCATGGTTTGCACTTCGCTCGGGATCGCGCCCGCTCGCCTTCTGGCAAGCTTCGCGAACTGGATCGATCTCGATGGGCCACTACTCCTCGCCCGTGATCGTGACCATCCAGTGCCATACACGAACGGAAGGATTGGAATTCCGCCGCGCGACTTGTGGGGTTGAGATCCCCCGGCGCAAACATCTTATCGATTTTATCTCGAACTCGCGAGCCTGCGGGTTCATCAGTTCATCGAGATCGTTACGGCGTAAGGAAACTTTTGCCTGTGTAAGGATCTTTTACTTCGGTTCCTGGTGGAAAACTCCGCACGTCGATGTAACCACTGTCCGGCGAGAACGGACTGGTAACCAAGCCTTGTTTGCCGGGCACAGGAATTCCATAAGGCAGGTCGTCCTTTCGGTTCCTCCTGGCAGCGGTTGCTTTCGCCACGCGGACGTTTTTCGGGTTCGGAGGTGCAGGAGCCGGAGTCGGACTCGGTGAAATCTGACTATTTGAAGCATCTGAAGCATCGCTTGGCGGAGTCTCATTACCCTGCTTACGACTGGTTCGGCGCGGTTGCGGCGTTCGCGGCTTTGGTGTGGGACGCGCAAACGAGTTGCGTATCGATTTAAAAAAATCATCGAAAGGTCCCGCTTGCCCTATTTCGGGCGCACCAAAGAGGGTGAAGATCGACAGACACATGACAATTGTGTGGAGCCGCGGTTTCATAAAGCAGACTGATACTGACTGCATCTTTTGAAAAAAGCCAGTCTTC
>DASSFL010000198.1:0-6187 GCA_035694525.1 Candidatus Udaeobacter sp.
ACAAGGCGTACCTACCAGGGTTAGGAAGAAAGAGTTGTAGGTCGTTCCATTTGGGCCATTGAGCGGATTACCGTTTTTGTCAAAAATCTTGATCGAGCTATTGACCGACTGGACATAGTGATTCGGGCCGACATCGCCATCAGTGTCAGGTGGCAAACACATGCAACCACTCTGGCTTGAGTTCATCCCATCGAAAGTCAGCAGCGGCGCAGGCATGTTCGGCGTGGGCGGTGCCATTTGCTTCACTAACGTCTCGAATCGCGGGTAATCGGATTGATTGGTCGAGCTTGGAATTTCCGGGTGCGGATAACGCGTCAGCCGCTTCTCTTCGATCTCTGGGGCTGGAGCAACGTAAGGGAGACTTCGCAAATCGTTGTTTTGAATAACCGGTCCCGTCAACCGAACGACATCGGGCGTCTGCGTACCGGGAGCGTCCTGTGCGCCCACGGAGCGATTGCTTTGTTGAGTCGGCTTTGCGCTCTTTGTTTGGGCGAACAGCGCCACAGCGAGAGCACTAAGGCAAAAGACCGCCGCAATTAAAACGCGAAGATTAAAGAATGCAGATTGTGAAGTGGGATTTGTTTTCATGGAGATTTTCCTTTGTTAGCTGCCGTGGAAATTGTCGCTGACAATTCGAAAATTTCGGCGTGACCGGATGCTTTTTATTTTAGATCAGTCAAAATCAGTCGCTGCAAGGGCAGAAAACAGGCGCCCGAATACCACGCCTTGCCCTCATTGAACCGATGGCAGCACACCGTTCGGAATAATAGTAAACGCTCTTTCCTTCAATAACCCTAGTAGGCTCACCGCTTCGCAACTGCCCCCATGAGACGGTTCCATTCGTCTAGGCCGCCGCGAAAGCCAAGCTCGCAGGCAGTGATTGAAATCAAACCGCACCCTTGGGGCTGGAGCGTCTTTGAAGCTCCGGGCTTCACGCGTGCGCGTTAGCCGAGGCGGCGGGGAGTCTTCCACGCACTTCTGCATTTTTCCGCATAACCTCGCGCCGGATTTCCTGCAGTACCTCAATAGAGACCAAAAAAACATTAACACGGAGGCGTCATAATTTATTATGAAGGAAATTACTCTTTCGTTCGCAGTACTAGCCGCGATTATCGCGGTGACGATTCCACAAGCTGGCGCAGTGACGCAGTGCGCGAAGCCGACGCTGACTCCCCCAGGCTATAGCGGTACCGCGAGAAACGCCACGGTCACGATAAAGACAGCGACGGCGGGGGCTTATTTGCGCTACACGCTTGACGGTTCTACACCGACTGGCGGACCGTCAGGTCACGGCGCGCTAATAACAGCGGCGAGCGGGAAAGTCTCGTTCGGGTTTGACGCGCGCGGAAAGACGTTAAAAGCGATTGCCTACAAAGCGGGATTGGTCAATTCGTTGATCGCAGTCGGAAATTACGTCTACGAGTCGCCACGCTGATTTCGCAGAGGAAATTAGTTTATCAAAAATGTTGGAACGTTGCGATTCGCACATTACTCGTTAGGCGAGGGTGCCACTAAATTCAGGCCGTTGAGCCTGACGCCCCGCTTCGCTGGCAGACTTTCGTTTAAGCGCTTCTAGTTTCGCTCGTCGATTGTCCCAGCGACACTGGTACGAGCAGAACCTTTGATTTTGACTATTGGGCGTGAACGTCGCGCCGCAATACGGGCATTTCCGAACTTCTGGTTGATTCAAACTGGTCTTACCCTCTCAATTTGCGCCGAAGCCCAGCCACTGCCAACAAGGCGGAACCGAGCAGCGGTAATGTCGAGCCCGCATCAGGAACCGGAACGGCCCCGTTTACGTAAGAAGGTCCTGCCCCGGCCTGGCGGTCTGCTTTAACCGGTTGGACGAAAGAAAACGCAGTAGCTATGGCCAAGGCGAGTAAGAGTTTGGATGAGGTCATGCCCGATAAGCAGCATAAATTATGCCGTTGTCAGCCGCGATGCTACGTACCACTGTTTCGTGCGAAAATTTGTAAAACCGTTACGAAAACCGACGATTTCGACGCTCATATCATTTCTTTGATTGCTAAGTCGAGCACAAAAGCGGCAGAATCCAGTGCGTGAAGCGGTACTGGGAGATCGTGGCCGATAAGCTCAGCAAAGCCGGTTGGAGTTGGGGCTGCGTCTCAGCGATTGATTCCAACGGGCGAACGATCTGGATCGTCGACGCACACCGCGACGACGGGAAGCGTTTCGTTGTGCGTGCGGAGGAGAAGCTGACGGCGTTTCTGGAATTCCAATCGGCGATCTGCGCTTGCGGCGAATTGAATCGACAAGCTGCCGAGATTTTTCCGAAACTCTCGGGATATGAAGCCGCGCATTCCATTAGTTCTAATCACACTTGCACTCATCTGCTTTGTGCTTTTACCAAAGGCGCAAGCCGTCGTCCCGCCACCGGACGGAGGCTATCCCGGCGCGAACACGGCAGAAGGGCAGAACGCCCTGTTAAGCATCACGACCGGCGTTAACAACACGGCGGTTGGGTGGTTTTCGCTCAAGAGCAACACGGACGGCCAGCTCAATACGGCGGTAGGTGCCGGTACGCTCTCTAGCACGGTGCACGCATTCCGAAACACAGCCATTGGCGGAGCGGCGCTTTTTAGCGACACTGACGGCTCCTTCAACACAGCGGTTGGGGCCCTGGCCCTCTTTAGCAACACCTTCGGCAACACCAACACAGTCATCGGCGACAGTGCGCTTTTTCTCAACACCGGCGGCGGCGCCAATACGGCCACCGGCGTCAACGCGCTCTTTAGCAACACGGCGGGAGACCAGAATACGGCCACCGGTTATGCGGCGCTCGCTAACAACACCACCGGAGACGACAATACGGCCACTGGGGTGTCAGCGCTTGCACAATACCATCGGCGGCCTGAACACGGCCGTCGGTTTCTTTACGCTTTTCAGCAACACTACTGGCAGCAGCAACACGGCTGTGGGTTATCAGGCTCTCTTAGGCAGCAGCACCGGCAGTTGGAACACGGCCGTCGGTGATGATGCGCTTGTTGGGCACAATGGCAACGGGAACACGGCCTTGGGCGTTTTTGCCGGAGCCGGACAGAGCACCGGCGATAACAACATCGCTATCGGTTACAATGTCTTCGGCGTAGCGGGTGAGAGCAACACCATCCGAATCGGGAACACGGATATTACGGATACCTTTATCAGTGGAATCAACGGAACAACAGTGGCCAGTGGCGCGGCGGTCCTTGTGGATTCAAGTGGCCACTTGGGCACGGTGACTTCTTCAAAGCGTTTCAAGGAAGAGATCAGGCCAATGAATAAGACCAGCGAAGCAATCTTCTCCCTTGAACCGGTTACCTTCCGCTACAAGAAGGAGATTGACCCTGCGGGGACATCGCAGTTTGGACTCGTGGCCGAAGACGTGGAAAAGATAAATCCCGACTTGGTCGTGCGGGACAAGGAGGGCAAGACCTACAGCGTCCGCTACGACGCGGTGAACGCGATGTTGTTCAACGAGTTCCTCAAAGAGCATCGCAAAAACGAGGCGCAGCAAGCGACCATTGCCGAGCTAAAATCCGGAATGGAGGCCTTCACCGCGACAGTGAAAGAGCAGGCAGCGCAAATTCAAAAACTGAGCGCACAGCTTGAAGCGAGCAAACCTGCGCCGCAAGTGGTCAACAATCCCTAAAGCCGATTCGAGTTGGGGCTGCGTCGCTCGCCCTGCCACGGCGTAGCGGCAAAGGGGATTTCTCAAACGTTCTGCGTAACCTCGCGCCGGATTTCCTGCAGTACACCGGCGAACGGCCAGAAATGATTCCTCAGGCCGAGAGATCAAGGAAGGCCAAAACCAGAAAAAGGAACTGAAAGAGGCAGACAAACAATAATTATGAAGACAAAGTTAGTTAAGAACATAATGGCTCCCTTAGTGGTTGCCTGTGCGTTACTCCCCATGGTTGTCACAGCAATCGAACCAAGGGGAGGCACGCAAGGCGGAAGAATTCAAGGGACCTGGGAGACACAGATAACTCTAAACGATTGCGCAGGTCACGTGATAAGGAGCTTCCAGGGAATGCTAACGTTCCACCAGGGAGGCACATTGATGGATGGCACCACCACACCCTCAGCTCTGAGGACGCCTGGAGAAGGTGTTTGGCGCCATACCACTGATAATAACTATGCGTTTCGCATCAAAGCCTTCACTTTTAATGCTCAGAACGTCTTTACGGGCTGGTCGATCATCTCGGGGGAACTAACCGTGGATCAGACGGGAGACGCCTTTACGGGGTCCGGCGGAACCGTCCAGGTCTATGACCCAAACGGCGTCTTAGTTGCAACTTTCTGTGCCGACTCTGTTGGCACCAGGTTCGAGCTCTAACCGCTTATGGGGGTGGCGTGTTCCATGCGCGCCGCCCCCCAAGCCCTGGCTAATTGAAACTGATCACTGAACTGGGAAAAACTGCGCTGTATCAATCAAACTTCGGCAGCGACTGCGAGCACTCAGCGGTGCGGAGAGGCGGTTATTGGACACCGTGCTGATTCATAACACCGCGCAAGGTTAAGGTCCCCGTTTAATTTTTGACCCCTCGCAGTTTGTTGCACTGTTTCTTGACGGGAGAACGATCTGGATTGCAGACGCACATCGCGGAAATGGGAAGCGTTTCGTCGGAACGTTACGGAATCGACAGAAGTGCTCAATAATCGAGCGTTAATAGTTCAACACTCCTCCCGTTATTAAACTAAGGTATAATAGACAGAACAGTGGCGCATCCCTACTCTCGTCGATCTTACTGCCGGATCACACTCAGGATTTCTCCAATCTGTCGGGAGATTTCCGCAATCCTTGTGAAAGCTAAAAACCCGTAAACAAAAAACGACAAAAACACGCCAATATGCACAAATTCCTTATTCTCATTGTCAGCGTCGCGGTATCCACTGCATCGATGGGGCTTTGTCGGGCGCAAAGTGACGCGCCTTACACCGAAGGACCCGTTTGGACAATAACGATGGTCAGAGCCAAGGCTGGCATGACCGATGAATACCTTAAAGGCCTCGCTAAGACCTTCACTGCCGCGATGGAGGAAGCCAAAAAGCAGGACCTCATTATGGATTACAAAATCCTCCTCGGTGATCCCGCCACGCCGCAAGATTTCAACATCCTGCTTATGGTGGAATCGAAAAACATGGCCGCACTCGACGGCTTCCGTGAAAAGGCCGATCCCATCGCCAGAAAAATCGAGGGGACACCAGATCAACAGCGCACCACACAAACGAAGCGGCTGGAAATTCGCGAAATCATGGGCACAAAGATCATGCGCGAAGTTACGCTGAAATAATTCCGCCCTTCGACGTGATTAGTTGGCGGACGCTCACACGAAGGAAAACTAAAAGTGACGATAGAGGAAAGAACCGCTCCACCGGTTAGGTTGCGGCAGTGCATCAACTGCAGCAGGGATTTCGAGCCAACCAAGTACTCTGTCCATAAGCAGAAGTATTGCTTGTACGGGTGTAAGAGGCGCGCCGCGGTTGCGAGGCGGAGCCTTGGTCTGAGGCTCAACTCAAAGATAACAAGGGACGGACAATTTGGATTGCTGACGCACATTGCGACTACGGAAAACGTTTCGTTGTGCACGCGTATGAAAAGCTGACTGCGTTTCTGGAACTGGAAGCGGCGATTCGGGCATGGGGCCACGCCCTACATTAGCATTCGGTAGTGCCTGGTAGACAGTTTGCGCACGGTTTCCGTATCACCCGCGTATATACGTATATACAACGGGTCTGAATCAGGCGGAAACTTTTCCCCCGCTAGGTTCTTTGCCTCCTCCGGACCCCGCAATCCCAACAATCAAGTTAGCGGGGGAAAGAAAGGAAAAAAATGAATCGACTAACTCACTTCAAAAACATACGAATTCTACCACTTCTCATCGCACCGGCGCTCGTCGCCGGCGCAGCGTTGACAGCCGCGCCGGCCCTGGCGACGCCTGCGTGCGGATTTACAACCATCAACCTTTTATACCCTGGACAACCTGTAGACACTGCGCACGCCGCTCACTTTCCGGATGGCTTGCTCGACTTGATGTGCAACGAGATGCAGCTTTACGGGTGGAACCTCAAGACGAAGGTGAAGGGAGATTCGGACGTCTATGTTGTCCAAAACACGTGGACACCCGGGGCTCACACTGGCTGGCACACGCATCCTGGTCCCAGCCTGGTCACGGTCACCGCT
>DASSFL010000199.1:0-2780 GCA_035694525.1 Candidatus Udaeobacter sp.
AGCCGCCCAAGAATCTATTGCTGCTGTCACCGTTAAAAGTGTTGTTGTAAATTTCCATTGCCCGACACCCACGGGGTCGCCCCGTGCTTTCGGTTCCATGGTTATCAACCTCGTAACCGCCGTTAAGCGTGTTGTGGCGGACAACCCATCTTGCTCCTGCGTCGCCGTCCGTCACCGATTGCGTGCCTGTAGCATGAGAAAATGTGTTGTCCTCGATGAACAAAAACTTGGACGAACCATAAACGACAGGCTCCAGCCAGCTACCATCTCCAAAATCAGAATCAGCCCAGTGCGTGCCATGTATGTGCCAAGGCGGGCTTGCTCCGTTATCGGTAACAATGGTGTTGTGGTCGATCACTCCAATGACCGTATCAATTTCTTGAATGCCGTTTATGTTTATGATCTTGCAATGATCCATCCGGTATTGAGCGCCGTTGGTGCTGGAACCGTTAATGGTCAAAATTCCGTAGAAGAAATTGGTTCTACCGCCATCCTGAATTTCAATCCCGGTTAGTCTTGTCACCTGAGAAGCGGCCAGGGTGATTTGGATAAGGGGGGCTCCTTGAACGCTGTCCTTGATAATTGTCTGTCCAACGCCTGCGCCCTGTAGCGTAATCGACTTGCTGATTGTTACCTTTGTTCGCCAAGTAAAAGTTCCGGCGGGAACCGTGATCGTGTCGCCGTTTAACACTTGGTCGTGCAAGCCCTGCACACTGGCCGCCGAGCCGTCGGAGTGATAAACCGTACCAAGCGCGGAAAAGCCGTTCCAGATCCAGATGACGATGGCGCTTCTGCAGAGCGTCTGAAATTTAACCATGTTTCTCCCTTTCATTGTTTCTCCTCCTTGTTTCTCCCTTGAATTGTTTTTCCCTTGAATTGTTTTTCCCTTGAATTGTTTTTCCCTTCCCCAATCGAGCGAATGTCTCGATTGACGCCTATGTCAGCATAGGCTGACAATGCTGTCAACAGCAATCAGCCGGAGTTTTTTGCTTTAATTCACGATCCGGGCGAGCCGGGTACCCTGGATTTTCGGGAAATTTTTGCGATTTCTGAAAAAATGACGCAACTTTGGCCGCGCATTTCCGTAGATATTAGTATGAAAAAGATTGCGTCCCTCCAAAAGCTGGCCGAGGCAAAGAAGGATGCCCGCCTGACAATTCGAATTCCGAAAGAATTAAAGATCAGGATCGATGGGATTGATCAATTATACGGGGTTGCGTTGCCCAAGATTGCAAATGAATGCCTTAAGGCATTTTGCGAGTACGTAGAACAAAAGAAACAGACGCCAACTTTCCCTCTCAGCATTGGCCCATACTTACCCGGCGCCAAGGCGCCTCACCAGGGTTCATCTCGCGGGCGCCGCGGACTTCAAAACGGTCAGCGGCAACGAGCCTAACAAGGAACTGAAGAACAGGCCAGCTCACGGCGATGAGCGGGGTTTTGCGCGCACGCACGCCAAAAAAGAAGCCCCGACCAGCCATCGTAATCTGGGAAGCTGTGTCTTGCTGCTGGACGTTGAGCGCCTTCCAAAGGCGATATGGCCTCTCACGACTCGCCGTAGCTTACACGAAGGCTGGTTGGCGAAGGCGGCCTCCCACGCCGGAGCCTTGGCGAAGGCAGGTTGAGCGTTTAGACTCTCGCGTGCGAACGGAATCACCGCGGATCCAAAATTTCATCGACGGTCAATTCGTAGAGCCAGTCGGCGGGAATTACCTCGACAATATCGAGCCGGCGACTGGCAAACCCTATTCGCAGATCGCGGATAGCGGCGCGCGCGACGTCGAAGCCGCCGTCGCGGCGGCAGAGAAGGCGTTTGTTGATTGGTCTAAAAAATCGGCGGCAGAGCGATCGAAACTCTTGCTCCGTATCGCCGACCTGATCGAGCGCGATCTCGAAAAACTCGCGCGCGCCGAATCGATCGATACGGGCAAGCCGCTTTCACTAGCGCGCACCCTGGATATTCCTCGCGCCGCGAGCAATTTCCGCTTCTTTGCCACGGCGATCCTGCACATGGAATCCGAAGCGCATATTACCGACAATGTCGCGTTCAACTACACGCTGCGACAGCCGCGTGGCATCGCCGGATTAATATCGCCATGGAACCTGCCGCTTTATTTGCTGAGTTGGAAAATTGCGCCGGCCATCGCTGTCGGCAACACCGCTATCGCCAAGCCGAGCGAGCTCACGCCCATGACGGCTTATATGCTTTGCCAGATCGTGCGCGAAGCCGGTCTGCCGAACGGCGTTCTTAACGTCGTACATGGCACCGGTCCAAACGTCGGTTTTGCAATCACGGCGCATCCGAAGATCAACACCATCTCATTCACCGGCGGCACGGTAACCGGTCGCAAAGTAGCCGAGGCCTGCGCGCCGTTGTTCAAAAAAGTTTCGCTCGAGCTCGGCGGGAAAAACCCAAACATTATCTTTGCCGATGCCGATCTCGACGCTGCAATTTCAGGAAGCGTACGTTCTTCGTTCGCCAACCAGGGGCAGATTTGCTTGTGCGGTTCGCGCGTGTTTGTCGAGCGTTCCGCATACGAAGCTTTCGTCCAGCGCTTCATCGAGAAGGCGTCGAAACTGAAAATGGGCGATCCGCTGGACGAGAAAACCGATCAAGGTGCGATCGCAAGCAAGATACAGCTCGATAAAATCAAGTTCTATGTCGACCTTGCACAGAAAGAAGGCGGGAAGGTCGCGCTCGGAGGTAAAGCGCCGGAATCGATCAACGAGCGTTGCCGTGATGGCTATTTCTTCCAGCCCACAGTCATCACTGGTTTGCC
>DASSFL010000200.1:0-3658 GCA_035694525.1 Candidatus Udaeobacter sp.
ATCTTCGAAGGGCTCGACTACGAAGCGATCTATATTCTCGACTCTTCGATCTTTGGGCACGGAGACCTTGGAAGGTTAACGACGACGGTCAACGGCACCTGGCTGTCCCGGGCTGAGCTTCAACCTACCCCGACCTCGAAACGATTTGGCATAAACGGCCAATTCCAGTCCACGTCGTTTACTCTGACCAATTCATTGCCATGGCACCGGGCCAATTTCAGCATCTTCTACGACGGCCCGACTGACACTTGGGCTGGTGGTCTGGACGTTGGTGCCGTAGTCCACTGGACTGGCCAATATGAAGACGACAATTTCGACCTTACTTTAGCAACTAAGCCTCAAGAGCCCAGAAGCGGTGCCCTTCCTAACCGCGCGCGCAAGGTGGCCCCATGGACCACGCTGGACTTGATCTTGAACTACACGTTTGACCTTCCACCGCCCGCTGCGGCTGAAGTGCCTGGCTTTGCCAAAGACGGGGGCAAGAACGTGAAGACGCACGACGGCAAAGAGAAGAATGTTGTCCCAGTCTCTACGGCCGCGTACGGCTGCAGCAACTGGAAATGGTGGCTTAACAACACCACGCTCACGCTTGGTATGCAGAACGTGACGGATGAAGACCCACCGTTTGTGGCTGGCAACTTCGAGAACGGCTACGACGAGGCGATAGCAACCATCAAAGGCCGGTTCTGGTACGTCGGGCTAAAGAAGCGATTCTAGTTCTCTCCGTTTGTTAGGTTAACGAAGAGGCAGCCCTGATGTTTTCTAGACTGCCTCTTTACTCTGCTCCTCTTGCTTCAAATCACACCAAAGGCTGGCTCTGGCTCTTACCGTGCGCTCGTTTGAAAGACCGTGCGCGCTGCGTTCAAGTATTGCAATGTGTTCTGCTTCTCTTGCGGGCTGTTGTAGTCGCTCCGTGCCGTTGCCCCAGCGATCACGCGATCGAGCCAGCTGACAAAATAGGCGGCGTCCGCTGGCGAGCGGGGCAGCTTTTGATCAACTGTTACGTAGATTGGGCTCGTGCTGGCATAAGGATAGATGTCCTGGATCTTCGGGTTTGAGTGATCGTTCCAGGCGCGCAGGACCAACCAACCGCTGGCCGGAATCTCAACCCTTCCACTGACATCGGCTTGTATGTGCGCCCCATTAAGATGATGACTGGCGATGACGCGACCGTTGTAGATCAACTCGAAGTGATCGATCGGCACGATGGACCGCAGAGATACGTGGTACGGCAGTGTCGTCGGCTTGATCAGTGTAATGTCATCCCCCGGATGTTTGCCATCGATCTCCAAACCCAGTAAGGGGCCGTTAGTGACGAAGGTCCGACCCTGTTTCAGGCCCGAATGCAACTTTTCTGGGGTGGTCTCGCCGACAATGGCGATGAATACCCGATTCATGCCCACCGGACCGCGTAACGAAGCGTAGTTCGCCATCGCGTCGGTGCCTGCGCCGGCTGGGATACGAAAACCAAGATTAAGCAGGCGATACCATATGTCGGCGGTGGAACGGTGATCGGAGAAACCGACGAGCTCATAATAATCTGCGTTGCCGAGGGCAACATCGGCCGGCAAGCCATTACTAAGTTCACGATCCTTGTCGGGGTTGACTGGGGCATCAAAGGGATGCGCATAACCGACCAAACCATGCTGCGCGTGGGCCAGGGCGCCGATCACACCATTGTGCGGATAGGGACTGGCCAAAGCCGATTCCCGATAAGCGGCAAAATCCGGTGTTAGGAAATGATCATCCAGATCGAGCAGAGCTAGATGTCCCCAGTAGCTGCTATGAAATTCCTGTGCTTGCATCAGTAGCACGCCGTCTTTACGCAGCGGCCGGGCAGTGAACTGCGCGATATCGGGAATGCGTTCTTCCTTATTGACGATCAGGTTGTAGACGGCGTCTAGATGTTCGGCACGTGCCTGTTCGATCAGATTTAACGGAGTGTTGTGATAGTGCCCGCCATAATTCATGTGCACATGCAGGTCCGCGCTAGCGAAGTGGCCATATTGCGCCGGTAACCGCAGCGGCTTGAGCGCGATTAGCATCGTATTTCCGTCTTTCGTGATGCCGACTCGCCGTTCCGCGATGGCGTAGTCGAGGCCATGAGAGATCTGCAACTGCGCGTCGCCAGTCGGTAGGATCACGGTGCATTCGCCCGGGCAGTGGAAGTAATGGTTTTCGAACGGTTGCCGGCTGCGATCAAAACCGTCGTCGGCATGCATCCAGGCGTTGTCGGGCGCGTAAGCGCGGCCATCGGCAGCAATCAGACTCACTCGGGCCGGCACTTTTTGGCCATGCTCGTCACGCAGACCCAACTGGAGGCGACCGACCTCTTTTAGGTAATGCCGTTGCCTAGGATCGATGCGAGTGCGCGCGCCGCCAACAATCTCCTGGACCCAGAGCGAGGTATTGCCCTCTTCGTTGCTGATGTAGCCAATCCGATTGCCATCTGGCGAAAAGCGCGACTGGGTACGATCGAACTCACCGAAGGTCAACGGCAACGGTACGGCACCCTGCATGGTCGTCAGCCAGAGCTGTTGCCACTGGCGGCCGTGATAACTGCTGAACAAAATCCGCCGGCCATCCGGTGCGACCTGCGGCTGCGCGCGCCATGACGTTTCTTCGCTGAAGATTTTTTTCAGATCTTCGGGCGCGTTCACAGCCACTGACCAGATATCGCCGGTTCCATAAGCCACCTCTCGGTTCGACACGAATAACAAGCGCTTACCATCGGGCGTCCAGAAAGGATTGATGGCGTGGTCGGTGGGCGCGTAGTAGTAGCGATAGATCTTGCTCGTGTGCTCAGGTAGCAAACGTTTCGACGCGCTCAGGCGATCACCAGCGATCTCTGCGACATAGAGATTGAAATGGCCGCTATCAGCGGTGGAAACGAAGGCGACCTGGCGGTCATCGGGTGAATAGCGCGGTTCGAGATTGATATCGCCATGCGAGGTTAGCGCGACTTCCGTGCCGGTTTGCAGATCGAGCTGCCACAACTCGATGGCGTCATTTTGGTAGCGAGTGAAGATAATGTGTTGACCATCGTGTGACCAATCTGGTTGATAATCGTAGCTAGTCGCGTGAGTAATTTCGCGCGCCTCCTCACTCCCAATCGTCTGGCGCCAGAGCGAGCCACCCATGCTGTAGACAAGCTCCTTGCCATCGGGCGAAAAGGTTAATGCCGATGGGCCGCTCGTTAGCTGCGGCAGATACATCTCGCGGTAGTAATAATTGTGCGGCAACTGGATTTGCGCCGCTACAGGCTTGCGCTCCGCCAGCGCCGAGAAGGGAGAGAGTAACAACAGGCCAGCCAGCAGAATCTTGGGCTGGCGCATTGTCATTCCCATTATTGAGCCATTGCTTCGACCAAAGCAGCCTCTAGCAAAGTCATTGCCTCGTCTACCTCCGCCACCGACACCATCAGCGGCGGCATGAAGCGCACTGTACTCTGCCCACAAGAGAGCAAGAGCAGGCCTCGATGAAATGCGCGCGTGATCACGGTATGACACGAAAATTTGCAAGGGTTGCGGCTGGCTCGATCGCTAACCAGCTCCATGCCGATCATTAGTCCTTTGCCGCGAACTTCTCCGATCACTTGGTGCCGCGACTGCAATTCGCGCAAGCGGTCCATAAAATAAGCGCCCACTTTCTCGGCATT
>DASSFL010000201.1:0-8887 GCA_035694525.1 Candidatus Udaeobacter sp.
AGGATTGCTCGCGGATCTGGCGAAAACCATTGGATTGAGTCGTCCTCCATCGCCATGGGAAAAACGCCGAGCCGATAACCCTGCAGCAAGAGTTCGGGATCGATCATGGCGAACGAAGCGAAAAAGTTAAAACGTTAAAAGGTTACAACGGAAGGGCATGACCGTTTCAACTATTTAACCCTTTAACCAATCACTTGGTGTTGTTCCGCAATCGGCAATTGCAATGCCCCGCGGCCTTCATAAAATACATAGATGAAACGCATGTCGATCCTGCTCGCGATCGCATGCCTGGCTGTGGGTGGCTGCGCCGACCCGCTCGAACAACGCTCCACGCAAGAAGTTCAGGGACAATTTGAACGCGGAGTCACCGGCCAGGGAACAGTCGGCCCGTTGGAGCGATCTCCGGGCGACCCAGCCGCAGAGCATGGCGTCCCACAGACTCATCCGTAGCGTGCGCTGAAGATGTCCGACAAATCCACGCACTCAAAAATTCTCATCCTCGATTTCGGCTCGCAGTACACGCAAGTCATAGCGCGGCGAATCCGTGAGTGCCAGGTGTATTCGGAGATTGTTCGCTTCGACACACCCGCCGCTGAAGTCGCCGCGTCGAAACCGAACGGGCTGATCCTTTCTGGCGGGCCCGCCAGTGTTTACGACAAGGGAGCACCGCAAATCGACCCAAAGATTTTTTCGCTCGGCGTCCCGGTGCTCGGAATTTGTTACGGGCTGATGTTAATGGCGAATCATCTTGGCGGCCGCGTCGTATTCTCCGGACGACGCGAGTATGGCGCGGGTGTCTTGCACATCAAGAACGGTTCAGAACTTTTAAGCGGTTTAGGCGAGCAGCTTGACGTCTGGAACAGCCACGGCGACGAGGTGACGGCGTTACCAAAAGGCTTTCGTGTCGCAGGGACCACCGAAGCCTGCGATTTCGCCGCGGTGGAAGATCCACAGCGGAAGCTGTACGGATTGCAATTTCATCCCGAGGTCGCACACACACCCCGCGGCAGAGAGATTCTTCAGAACTTTCTGTTTCACATCTGCCACTGCGCGATGGACTGGACAATGGGCTCATTCATTGAGGAGGCTTGCGCCCGTGTCAGAAAGCAAGTCGGCGATCAAAAGGTGGTGCTCGGTTTGAGCGGCGGTGTGGATTCTTCAGTCACCGCTGCGCTTCTGCACAAGGCAATCGGTGACCAGCTTACCTGCATTTTTGTCAATAACGGGCTGCTCCGGACGCGAGAGGAAGAAGTCGTGCAGCGCGTTTTCGGCGAGAATTTTCACGTGCGTTTAAAATATGTGGACGCCAGCGATCGTTTTCTCGCGCTGCTCAAAGGAGTGACCGACCCCGAAAAGAAGCGAAAGCTGATCGGCAATGAATTCATCAAAGTATTTCAACACGCCACCGAGGAACTGCTGGAGGAAGATCAGAAAAACGGCGAGCGCAAAGTTGCCACGGCGCGTCAATCCGGTGCCGGACATCGTGGCTACAAATTTCTCGCACAAGGCACGCTATACCCTGATGTGATTGAGAGCGTATCGATCCAGGGCAATCCCGCGCACGTGATCAAAAGTCATCATAACGTCGGCGGACTACCTGAGAAAATGCATTTCGAACTCGTCGAGCCGGTGCGTCAATTATTCAAAGACGAAGTGCGCCAAGCGGGATTGCAGCTCGGGTTGCCGAAGGAAATCGTATACCGTCAGCCTTTTCCGGGTCCGGGCCTCGCGGTTCGCATTCTCGGAGAAGTTACCCCTGAACGTTTATCAATTCTTCGCGAGGCTGACACGATCGTGCAGAGCGAAATGGAAGTGGCCGACTGGTATTATAAAGTCTGGCAGTCATTTGCTGTTTTGCTTCCTGTGCAATCGGTTGGCGTGATGGGCGACCAACGGACCTACGAAAACACGGTCGTGCTTCGCATCGTCGAAAGTCAGGACAGCATGACAGCAGACTGGGTGCGACTTCCGTACGAATTGCTGGCGCGTATCTCGAATCGAATCAGCAACGAAGTCAAAGGCGTCAACAGGGTTTGTTACGACATCTCCAGTAAACCACCGAGCACGATCGAGTGGGAGTGAGCGGATTCTCGAGTGATTTTCAGTCTGTAGTACGGCGCCCTACACGCGGACAAAAAAATCTAAAAAAATCGTTGACAGCCCTTGTGAGCCGTTTGCATTGTCGATCAAACTCAAACGGAGGATCAAAAAAAATGAAAACCCCTGGACTCATCGTAACCTTGCTTTTGGTGACTTTTGCTTTCGCGCCTGCGAAGCTGAATGCTCAGAGCAGTCAAAAGCAAGGCTATTCTGCCAAGCTAGTTTCACCGAGGCTTGGACAGGTTCTCTACGCTGGGCAGCAAGTCAGGATCGAGTGGAGCCCCGCGCTTCCCGATATGAGAAACCTGCACGCGTGCGAGATGGAGATTTGGCTGTCATTGGACGGTGGCAGGACGTTCTCGACGTGCATTACACCGGTTGGTACGAACACCAGATACTTTGATTGGAATGTTCCGAACACGCCTACCAATGCGGCAGTCCTGGACATTCGCTTCGGGTGTGAAATGTATTATCCGGAGACCGCTAGCCCTCAGCCGGCATCGACCTTTGTGATCGCGCAGACTGCGCCGCCAGTGCACTGAATCCTACTCACGGGATCAACGCGCTCCCAGAAGACATAGCGTGAATCCCTGCTTCCGCCGTCGTTTGGATTTTGGCGCCGTCGCAAGCTTTGCACGCAGGTCTAATCAATCTGCGATACCGTGCTCATGAATTCCGAGAAATCCTTGCCGTTGCGGGCGGCATGATTGAGCGCCTCCAGGCGCGGATTCATTGCCGCTTCCGGTAAGGCGACGCGGAACGAACGTGCTCCGTTTGTAAAAACGATTTCGTCCCATTGAATGGAGGAGATCTCGTCGTTGAAGCGTGCTACGGCGCGGCCGCGGAAAAATGCGCGCGTTGTTTCCGGCGGATTGAAGATGGACGCCTTGATTTCATCCTCGTTTGTGACGCGGCGCATCAGACCTTTGCGAAGCAACTCATAGTATAATCCCTGCTCGAGATCGAGATTGTGATATTCAAGGTCGATGGATTGTAGCCAGGGATCGCTCCAAGAAAGTTTTTCCTCCTCCTGCAGCGCATCCAGCAGGAATTTTTTTGCCGTCCAATCGATCCGGTCTCGTGTCGACATCACGTCGCGCTCGAGATCGTTGAGCACATTCTCCCACTCGCGTAGTATCCATTGTCGATCTTCGCTAGCGCCGTTATTGAGTTTGCTCGCAGCGCGCAAATAAATCCGTTGCACATCTATCGCAGAGATTTTGCGCCCGTCCTTCAGTTCGATGATCCAATCGTAAGTCTGATCGCGGCTGATCGATTTGTTTGCATCAACGGGCTGCGCGATCTCAAGCTCCGGTGCTTCCCCCCGCTCAATCAAGTCGAGTATCAGCGCGGTGGTCCCAATCTTCATGGCTGTTGCCCATTCGCTCATATTTGAGTCGCCAAGAATAACGTGGAACCGGCGATAACGGCTCGCGTCTACATGCGGCTCGTCGCGAGTATTGATCAGAGGGCGGCGATTCATCGTATCGATGCTGACAACCACGCTAAAGAAATCGGCACGTTGCGAGATCTGATAGACGCCGGGCTCGCTTTGCGCACTCTCGGCTTCAATCCCCATCTTGCCCGCCCCTGCGAAAATTTGGCGGGTAATGAGAAACGGCAGCATTCCAGCAACGATCCGATCCCAGGCGATATCGCGTCGCATCAGGTAATTGTCGTGGCAACCGTAACTGTGACCGGCAAAGTCGGTGTTGTTTTTGTAAAGCCGAACTTCAAATCCGGAGGGCAACTTCTGATTTCTGCGTCGCGCGCACTCGGCCAAAATGCGTTCCCCTGCTTTGTCCTGTGAAACGATTTGCTGAAGAGTTGTGCACTCCGGCGTGGAATATTCCGGGTGTGCGTGATCGTTGTAAAAGCGCGCGCCATTTGAAAGCACCAGATCGCTTTTGATTTCCTCGAAGCTAAGCGGGCGACGTTTATCGATCTCGTAATACGCCGATTCGTCGGTGTCCTGAAGTAATTCTCGAGCGCGAAAGCCCCGCGCGTCCAGATGCGGGTCTTCCAGTTCGTAATCCCATTTCATCAGCGCGCCGTTTTCGGTATAACGCCGGACCAGTTCGATCGACTCGGCTACGACATCGACAGTCTCCGCACCGCCGAGAGTGATGCCATATTCCGTCTCCAGCCCAAAGACGCGTTTCATCAGATCCTGCACTTTGCCGATCACTCCGCCAATGTACGAATGGAGATCAAGCTAAACCGGTGCGGCACTGTGCTCATTTTCCCTTCGCAGGCATCAGATCACGCCAAAGGTTGCACGCGCTCGCGCGTCAGAGACCGGTCTGACGGGCGAAATTTTTACAACGTTCTCGGGATCGTAATCGATCAGCTTGAGCCAGTCTTCCGTGATGTCGGTAGTTGGGAAAATATCGTTCTCAATGTACTCGGCATTAAAGGCGAGCTGCAGATCCGTTTCGCGAATTCCCTGCTCCTGTTGGGTGGCAATGGCTCGCTTAATCGCCATCGCTTTTGCGCGCTCCACAATCGAGGCGACAATCGCCCCACTGATAAGATCGCTGCGATAAAGCGTCTCCTTGCGTCCACTCCGCAGCGTCACTTCCAGGAATTTGTTCTCGTCGCGGCGCGTAAACTGCCAGTCGACAAAGCGCTCGATCAGGCGCTCAATCGATGCCCCCAGACCATCGGCTTCCTTGGCAAGCACACCATCGTAAGGAAGATCGTCCGTGAGATAAATACGGTAGATTTCGCGCGCGCCCTCTTTATCTGGCCGGCTAACTTTTATTTTTCGATCGATTCGGCCCGGGCGCAAAATTGCCGGGTCGATCAGATCGGCGCGATTGGAAGCAAGGATGATGACCACGTCGTTGAGCGAATCGATCCCATCCATCTCCGAGCAAAACATCGGGACCAGCGTCGAAAGAATGTTCGAATGACGCGATGCGCGGCGCGTGCCAAGAATCGATTCGGCCTCGTCGATAAATAGAAATGGCATGAAACCCTCGCTGCGTTTCTCGCGAGCAGTGGCAAAAATTTCGCGCACCATTCGTTCCGATTCGCCCACCCACATGTTCAGAATCTCGGGTCCCTTGACGTGCATGAAATATTCCTGCATCTCCGCGCCTGTTTTTTCACCAAGCTGCTTGGTCAAATTGTAAGCGGTCGCTTTACCGATCAGCGTCTTCCCGCAACCCGGTGGACCGTAAAGCAGAAAACCCTTCGGTGTGGCATGCTGAAATTTTTGGAAAAGATCGGCGTGCAAAAGCGGGAGCTCGATCGCGTCCTTGATCGCTTGCAGCGCCGCGTCCTGACCGCCGACCTTTTCCCACGGCAACTCCGGCACATTGTCCAGGTAATGTTCCTGAGATCTAGTGCTCGAGAGCATTTCCAGAGCCATCCGGTAGTTTGAGTCAACACGGACTTCGTCTCCTGATTTCAGGGTGGAGTCGGCAAGATCGGCGGAACGCTGCAACACCATCGATTGCAACCCGTGCTCCGAACCGACGCGCAGCCGGTCTTTGCCCAGGACTTCGGTGATTTTGGTTACGGGCCCAGCGGTTTCGAATCCTAGATCGCCAACTATCACGAACGCTTCGTTCACCAGCACGCGTGTCCCCTTTTTTAATTTCGCAAGTGGAATGCGCGGATCGACGTTGCAGTAATAATCGGCGCCTCCCACAACGATGTGTGCCGTTTCCTTCGAAGTGGCTCCAAGAAAGGTGCCGATCCGGTTCGCCGGCGAAGTCACTTTTTTGACGACTTCCTCCAGCTTCTCGATCATCCGGCGCGCTTCCGTCATCGTCTCCTGCTGGTCGAAAATCTGCGGGCGCAATTCCAGCAGATCGCGTCGAACAGGATCGCCTGGAGGCAACGAGGCAATCACTTTATCAAATGAATCGAGGAGATTATCCGGACCCGAGTCCCCAACCTCGCCCTGAAGTCCCTCGCTGCGCTCGTCACTCATTTATGGTTTGGGTCAATCCGCCGAACCGTATCTCATTATAGCGTTATCAAACGCTTCCGCAATGTTCAGTCACGAAATCTTTCGGGGTTCGACGCTGCAATATACAAAATGTTCAACCATGAAGTCGATTTGGTGTTGCGCAAAAGTCTCTTCTCCGTCAGTTGCGACCGACGACAGCCGCCTTTAGAATTTGTCCTTCTCGAGGAGCCTTAGCTCAATTGGTTAGAGCGCCGCCCTGTCACGGCGGAGGTTGCGGGTTCGAGCCCCGTAGGCTCCGGTCTCTCACGAGGGAAGCGCCCCAGGCAAAAAGAAACTTTTTCTCCCCGTTTTACCCCTTTTTTGGCCAAAATCTGCCATCGAACTTCGCCCGAGAAATTCCGTAGTCTGTAGTGAGTGAAAACCAAACTTCTACTATTTACGCTTCTAGCGAGCAGCGCGCACGCAGCCCTCGTTGACCTAACGCCCGGAGGATTTTCAAAGAACAACCCGCCGCCCATTTGGATATGGCTTCTGGGCACCCAAATGCAAATCGCCGGAGCCAACATAATCGACAACAAAGTCGAGTGGTCGCCGTTCGAGCCGCTGGGTCCAAAACAATTCTCCATCATCCCGTTCGGAACAAAGGCAGTCATAACCTGGGACACGGTCGGAACCGGATACGCATTCGAATGGCTGTTGATAGAAGGAAACAATGGGCGCGCAAACATTTACGGCCGCACGGAAGATATACCCGTTGGCATGGGCTTCGTGACCATCGACAAGGTTTCAGAGATACAAGCGATCATCTTCTACGGCGCTGCCATAAACCTGCCATCGGGTTTATTACTTCATAGGTGACCCACCAAGGTTCGAGCCCCGTAGGCTCCGGATTTTCATTTTACCTGTGGAAAATGCGGAGTTTCAGAATACCCCGCCTGCGGCGTTTAGGACAAATTTAGGACCATCTGAGCCCACGGAAAATGGAAGAGCCAGCCCGACCCGATGAACGCACATTATTAATCACATTTGCCCGCGCTGCATCGAAAGCCCAAGAAATCGAGGCGCTCTTGAAGAACACGGTGCTTGCCGCTGACGTTGCCAACGACACCAGCGACCGTTCGTTTGAAGATATCGCAAAAGAAATTGATGCTTCCGCTAGGTCGGCTTCAGAAGAAATATTTCGAAAAGGTCGGGAAAGACATCTACGATCCGGGCTTTAAAGAAATGTTCGAAACAATTAATCGGGAGAGGATCTTTCTTATGAAAGCACGCGAAACAGATTGCGAAGCTGGAGGCGGAAACCTCAAACTGCGAACAGCGCCAACAGCGATCTCCAAGGAACAGCTGGAACAAATTCGAGCCCTGAGACAGGCCTAATAATCCGGCCTGACAAAAATTTTCGACGTTTGGCAGCTGACTGCGGGTGCCAGGAATTAAACGGGGACTATCCCGGCGGGTGTTTATGATCAGCACGGAACCTCGCTCCCATGTCCGCCTCTCCGCACCGTGGTGGACCCGCAATCGCTGCCTAACCTGCGTCGTTTAGAACAACAATCGCAGCCCGGGGTTGCGGGGGAAGCCTTACGTTCGGCCTCAATCCAAATTTTTCTGATGCATGTCTAGGATTTCGACCTAGCGAGGGCCCAGCAAATTGGTCGAGCGCCTAACAAATTGATTTAAATTTGAGTCACAAGCCTTGAGAGTGCTGTCGCCTTCCCTCGTGTTCGAATTGCCGTTACTACTTTGTTGCTACTTTTCGAGATGTCTCGGCTTGCTTCTGTGGCTGTCCGTGTTGTTAAATTGAGTGCCGGGTATGTCAACGCCACTGGCATGGCTTCCGGCAGTTCTAGGCGCAACTCTGACCGTGCAAAATTGTCGGCATGCCTAACAAGACGGGCATGTTTTTAAAGTTCTCTTGATTTCACGTAGGCAGTCGATTTTTTTAAGTGAAACGGGGCGAAGGACATATAGTATCTCCCCCTACATTGGCATGTTCGATGCTATCTAATTAGACATGAAGGCCTTACCTAAACTCGTACTTGCCATAACCGCAGCTGCGGCCCTCTCATTTGTCCAACCCGCCAGGGCAAACCTTATCACCAACCCTGGGTTTGAAAATGGCTTTCCCGGAAACCCTTGGACGATCAATAACGGCGCTGCTGTAGCGCCAGGCGCCGGGGCGCATTCAGGCGTTTTTTACGGGTGGCTGCCCTCAAGCGGCGGCAACTCTCCGACCATCTCTCAGTCTGTCGCGACGACGCCGAGCGCAACTTACTCGATTGACTTCTTTGTAGCCTACACCGCAACCACGCCGACTAATTTGACCGTCACTTTCGGCGCGACCGTTTTCAGTTATCTTTTTACCGGAATTAGTGGCTACACCCATTTAGGGTTTAACGCGACTGCCTCGGGCACCAACACGAATCTGTTATTCAGAGTCGTTTCGGGAGTTGGAACTGTTTCCATCGACGACGTCAGCGTTAATCCTGCTGGAGTGGGTGTCCCCGATGGCGGCACAACAGTTTCTCTGCTCGGCTGCGCTTTCCTCGGCTTGGCTGCTTTGCGGCGCAAATTGAGTTGCTAAGACCGGTTTCAGAAGAAAGTGAAGTTCGGCGTTGGTCGGGCGAATCGCCGATTCAAGTTCCACAAACGCAGTTAACTTTTCATCCACTTGCATAACGAAACGCTTTCCGCTTCACAGGATCGCGCTAGAAATCGTTTTTGATTGCCGGACGGCGGATCATCCAGGCTTGTGAGGGCTTATGCGCCCCCTCGGACTTTTTGCTATTGCTTTTTTTGCTATTTTTGGTCGTTACTGATATCGCGTTTGCGTCCTCTTTTTGTCTTACCGCCGAATTGTCTAAA
>DASSFL010000202.1:0-1321 GCA_035694525.1 Candidatus Udaeobacter sp.
CGATTGTACTGCGCCCAATCCGTGGGTTGCTGCAGTAACGGTAATTGCGGTTGCTGCACCTGTTCCAATTAAAGCCGAGTATTTACCAGTGGCGCCAAGGTTAGTTCGTGCACCAGAAGCTGTTCCTGAACCTGTGCCACCGCGAGCAACCGCGAGAGTTCCAGTCCAGCCAAGAGTGAGCGAGACTGCTTTTACTAAAGCGTTTGTAGGTGTACCACCAAGAGCAAGTGTGACGTTAGTATCATCCGTCTTAGTCAAATCCGCTAGTGCGTTCCACGCTGGCGCTGCACTAGAACCAGTAATATTTGAGAAGTGGGTATTAGCACCAGCAGTCGCTAAGCCAGTACCACCAAGGGCGATTGCAACTGGAACGGTGAGTGCCACATCGTCAGCGTTGACTGTGATGCCTGTGCCTGCACCAACGTTAAGAGTGTTACCACTCTTCGTTAAACCAGCACCCGCTGCTATCTGACCAAGACCAGAAAATTGGACAAAGGTTAGAGAAGTTGAACCAAGAGTGATCGGGTCGTTGGTGGTTAATGTCCAAGCTGTGTCACCGTTTGTCGTTCCTTCATTGACCCAAAAGGCCATGCCGGACCGAACCTCTGCCGACGCGTCCGCATCGGTCGAGCGGGTCATTGCAGCGGCAGCACCATTCCAGACGTAGATACCGTTTTCTGTCCCTGTTGTCTGAGCGACTAGAGCTACACGATCACCCGAGACCATCGTAACTCCATCGATCGTAGCACCAGGAGAAGAGATGGTGATGTTGCCAGTTGACGCTACACGAACTGGATTCTTCCAATAGACGCTTCCAGTTGCTACACTATCAACATAGTTTTTGGTGGCTGCTTCCTGTGGATTAGCTGGGTCAACAACATTGGTTAACTTATGAGTGTTAAGATTTAAGTCGGCCGTAGGTATAGCCATCTGATCCAACCGACTCGTGCGGACTTGGGTGTCAAAGTCTGAAACAGTGGCTGCTAGTTGTGTTCCTGTGTGGTTCGCGCGAGCTAGATAGAACGAACCTGCCTGTCCATTAAGTAGGACCGGATTCTGTAGGTCAACTGTAGTCGAGGCCAACCGCAGCTTCATCGTGTGACCTGTTGTGTTGTACCAAATTTGTCCCTCTACAGGTGAGCCAGGGTCTGATCCCAACAAGTGAACTACACCATTACGCAACTCATTCTGGTTGAGATCAATCGGGATTAGGTATTTAAGAGCCATATTAGTTACAGGTTGCGACACCACCAAACGGGACGCTAAACGTTACCATAGACGAGTTCAAATCCATGTGACTAATCTCGCCTATAACAACACT
>DASSFL010000203.1:0-4311 GCA_035694525.1 Candidatus Udaeobacter sp.
TTTCCCGTGAAAGAACTCGGTACCAGTTTCCAGCGCGGCGCCGGTTGCGATCAATGCCGTCAGACCGGCTATCAAGGGCGGGCGGCAATTTATGAGGTTTGCCTGATCACGGAGCCGCTGAGAAAGATGATCATGCGAAAACGCGATGGCGGCGAGCTCAAGCAATGCGCCATCGCCGAAGGCATGGAGACTTTGCGGCAGGACGGTTGGCGACGCGTCGCGGAAGGCAAAACAACCATCGAAGAAGTCGTTCGGGTCACGCAAACCGACGAGGTGATGGCCGAAACGACTGAAGAAGCGGAGCCGATCGCGGCGGGGTAATTGTGCTAAGGGCGGAGGCGCGAAGGGCGAAGCGGAGTGCGCCTGTTGTTCTTAGCTCTTTTGCGATAACTCCTAGTCAGGATCGCCCCGCAATTCTCGGATCGCCTTTGCGTAATCTGTCGCGTGAAAAATTGAGGTGCCGGCGACAAGCACGTTTGCGCCGTTTTCGATCGATATCCGTGCAGTTTCGGCGTTGATGCCGCCGTCTACTTCGATGTCGATGCTGCTGTTCAATGATCTTGCGCGTTTAACTTTTTGCATTTGATCAGCGCGAAAGGACTGGCCTCCGAAACCGGGATGCACCGTCATCACCAGTAGCATGTCGATTTTGTCCAGGAACGGCTCAACCGAATCAAACGAGGTTTCCGGATTTAGAGTCAGACCGGCGCGGCAACCGGCCTCCCGAATCTGTTGCAATGTTTTCGCGACGCTGTGTTTCGCCTCTGATTCCACGTGAACCGTAATGGAGTTCGCGCCGGCTTTGATAAATCGCGGAACGTAATGATCGGCGTGCTCGATCATAAGATGGACATCGAGCGGAAGACTTGTTAGGCCGTGCACTCGTGCGACGATCTCCGGACCGAAGGAAATGTTATCGACGAAATGTCCATCCATGATGTCGCAGTGGATCCAATCGGCGCCCGCGGCCTGCACCCGATGGATTTCGTCACCGAGTCGCGAGAAATCGGCGGCCAGAATGGAAGGGGCGACGATCACTCTTCCCATTGAGTGATGGAGTAATGGAGTATTGGAGCAATGGCAAGCCCGTCCACAAGACTCCGGCACTCCAATACTCCGTCAGTCCGACAGAATGCGCTTGACGGCGTGCCGCTCTGTTTCATGTTACGGCGTTTCAGTCGGCCGAATCGCGCTCGTGGGGAGGGTCCTGTGAAGATAGGCGGCCTCAGGCGGATGAACGCGCTTCTTCTCGGGCTGGAGAGTTTCTGCTAATAAATAATTCATGTTCAATGGACTTTTCGGCTGGTTATCCAGCGACATCGGGATCGACCTGGGTACGGCAAACACACTTGTCTACGTAAAGGATCAGGGGATCGTTTTGCGCGAGCCATCAGTGGTGGCAGTGCAGGCGGGCACCAACAGAGTGCTGGCTGTCGGCGACGAAGCCAAGCGCATGCTCGGCCGCACACCGGCAAACATCGTTGCGGTGCGGCCACTCAAAGATGGTGTCATTGCGGACTTCGAAGTGACGGAAGCGATGCTGCGGCACTTCATCACCAAGGTGCATAATCGCCGGGTAAAAGCGAGACCTCGCGTCGTTATTGCGGTGCCATCTGGAATCACAGAAGTGGAAAAGCGCGCCGTGCGCGAATCGGCGACCCATGCCGGAGCGCGCGAAGTCTATTTGATCGAAGAACCAATGGCAGCGGCGATCGGAGTCGGACTTCCGGTACAGGACCCAGCCGGCAACATGATCATCGATATCGGCGGAGGCACGACGGAGGTCGCCCTAATTTCGCTGTCGGGAATTGTTTTCAGCCGCAGCGTCCGGGTTGCTGGTGATGAACTGGACGAAGCAATCGTGCAGTATATGAAGCGCGCCTACAATCTGATGGTCGGCGAACGCACAGCCGAGGAGATAAAGATTAAGATTGGCTCGGCATACCCCAGCGAAAAGGAGACGAGCGTAGAAGTTAAGGGACGCGACCTGGTCGCCGGCTTGCCTAAGACGCTCATGATCACTTCCCAGGAAGTACGCGAAGCGTTGCTTGAACCGATCTCGACAATTGTCGACTCTGTGCGGATCACTTTGGAGCGCTGTCCGCCAGAGCTTTCGGCGGACCTCGTCGATCGTGGGTTGGTACTGGCGGGCGGGGGCGCGTTGCTGCGGGGGTTTGACAAGCTTTTGAGCGAGGAAACAGGTTTGCCTGTCCATGTTGCTGAAGATCCGCTCAGCGCAGTGGCGGAAGGGACTGGCAAATGCCTCAATGAACTTAAATTCTTGCGTCAAGTGGCCTCGGCAGACCGCCAGTGGCGGTAGGAAGAATTGCGGATTGCCGATTTCGGATTGCGGATTCATATCGGTGCGTCCGCAGATGTCGATCTTCCTTAGTTCGCAAATTCCAAGCCGAAATCCGCAAATGCGATGAGCCGCACAAACATCATCGCGCTGCTGATTTTCGGCGCAATTCTGGGATATTTTCTCACCTTCGGCCCGACGACCACGCAGAAGTTCAAGACCGGCGTCTATCAGATGCTGGCACCATTTTTCACCGGCGGCTCCGGATTAAAAAAACAGCTTACATCCGTGCGTACGGGCTTGAGATCGCTCGACCAATTAGAGCACGAAAATGCAAACTTACAGGTGGAAAATCGAGAGCTGAGAGCGACTAACCAGGGTCTGCGCGATGCGGAGAATGAGGTGAATCGCTTGCGTCATGCGCTGAATTATCGTGAGCGCTCAGTCTTTAAGTTAATTGCCGCAGAGATTGTCGCGCGGGATTCCTCGACTTGGTGGCGAACGGTTACGATTAACCGTGGCAGGAGAGATGGCATCCAAATCGACATGCCTGTTGCAACGGACGAGGGATTAATAGGAAAAATAACGACCGTAAGCGACAGCATCTCGGTTGTACTGCTCGTTTCCGATGAAAACTGCCGAGTGGCCGCAAAGGTCGAAGGAAGCCGGGAACAGGGAATCGTGTCTGGCGAGCGCGTGACAACAGGGCTCACCCCGCTTTTGAACCTGAATTTTTTGTCAAAGCAAGCTGATCTGAAGCCTGGCCAAAAAGTTTATACTTCGGGAGTCGGCGGCGTGTTTCCGTCGGGTTTGCTGATTGGCAGTGTTAAAGCTTTCCATGTGCGAGAACTGGATGGACAAGCGCAGCTCACGCCCGCAGTCGACCTGTCGCATTTGGAGGACGTGTTCGTTGTGACTGGTCGAAAATGATTTTCTTTTTTGTTTTGCTCCTGCTTGTGCTGATAGCGCAGATTGCGGAGTTTTTTATTCCAGCACTGCCCTGGCTCTACAACGCGCACGTGTACATTGTGCCCGTGATTGTCTTCTATGGCGCGATGGCCCTGCCGTTTCCTCTGATGCTGTCGCTTGTCCTGTTCGCGGGGGTTTTGCTGGATGCTCTTACTGTGCAGGTAATCGGAGGGAAAGTTGAAATTTCAACTGGATCATCGATACTCATTTACGGTGTGCTGGCAGGATTAATGCATGGCCTGAGACCGCTGTTTGCACGCGGGCGTTGGGAAGTGCACTGTGTCCTGAGCGGAGTTTTCACCTCGTTGATAGTTCTGGCCCAATATTTAATGATTACATTCCGTCGCGGCTCTTTCGTGTTCACCCGCGAAGTTTGGTGGCAGATCGGCGGGCCTGGTCTCATTGCCATGGCGATGGCCCCGATCGTATTCTGGTTCTTACAGTGGATGGGACGCGTTACTGCCTACTCCTATCAACCTGAAAGGGGGCGGCTCGAATGAACAGACGCCGTATTACTTCGCGTGTCCGGATTCAACTTCTTGGCCTTTTAATGCTGATGGGCCTGGGCGCGCTCGGTCTTAAGCTTTGGTGGATCCAGGTGGCACATGGCCAGGAATGGACTTCCCAGCTCCGCGGTAGTTCGCAGGCGACGGTGCGCATTCCTTCGGTGCGCGGCGAAATCAGGGACCGCAACGGAGTGACGCTTGTCCAAAACAGGGCGAGTTATGAGGTCGATTTTTATTTGCCCGAAATGGTGAAAGGCTATCGGGAGCGTTTCGGTTCGCCGCCCACAACTGAATATCGAGCGACCATCAATGGAATGCCGAAAGACATGAAGGAACCGGACATCATCAAAATCGTCAATAACGGCGTCGTTCCCCGGCTTAACGACCTCGATCTGGCGCGCGATTACAATGCGGGCAAGTTGCAGAAGCATTATCGCAACGATACCGAAGTTCCATTTTCTTATGTCAAAGACATCGACTTCCCAACTTTGGCGAAATTTTCCGAACACGACGTCGGCTTGCCGGGAGTAGAACTCG
>DASSFL010000204.1:0-4085 GCA_035694525.1 Candidatus Udaeobacter sp.
TCTTTGGCGATGAAAATGCTTGGAGATCCGGCAGAGGCGCAGGACGCTCTGCAGGATGTGTTCCTCCAAATTTGGTCGCGTGCCGGGACGTACGACCCGGAACAAAGCAGCGTCTTTAGTTGGACCGTTTTGCTGACTCGAAGCCGAGTCATCGATCGATTGCGGGCGCGCGGCCGGCGTTCGCGGGTTGTGGTCGCCTGTACCGAAGATACACCTACCACAGTCGCCGGGGATGCATCCACCGTCGAAAGTGCTGCGGATACCGCTGAGAAGAATGATGAGGCAGCGCGCGTGCGATATGTATTAAACAATTTGCCTCCTGAACAACGCGAGGCGATCGAATTGGCTTTTTTTGAGCATCTCAGCCATCACGAAATTGCGGCACGGCTTGGGCAACCGCTGGGCACAGTAAAAGCCCGAATTCGTCGAGGACTGCTTAAATTGAGGGAGCGACTTCACACTTGATTATGATTTCAGAGGAACAACAGGATCAGGCAGCACTCTACGCGCTTGGGTTGCTCGGCGCGGATGAGGATGCTGCGTTCGAATCCGAGTTGAGAGCGAACGCTGAATTGCGCGATCTGGTCCGCGAACTGCGCGAGGCGGCAGGCGATCTTGCCCTGGCCGCTCCATCGCTGCTGCCGCCTGCATCGCTAAAGCAACGCATCATGCGTCAGGTAGCAACGGAAACCAAACGAGTTGTTCCAATGCCGACCCAGAGCGCTTCGTTTGGTTGGGTGCCGTGGGCTATCGCCGCGGGGTTGGCGATCGTTTGCGGATTGCTCGCCCTCGATCGCGTACGCCTGGAGCGGCAACTGGCCGATATACGCGCGGCCGATCCACTGATGCAGACTACGTTTTTCACTCTCGCGCCGTCTGCGCCTGCTCCAGCGGATGCGAAAGCGACTGTGGCATGGCAACCGGGCCGTCAAACCGGCGTGATTCGTATCAGCAACCTTCCCGCGCCGGAGCCGGGTAAGGATTATCAACTGTGGGCTGTCGATGCGGAACACAAGGAGCCCATTAGCGCGGGGATTGTTCGAGTAGACAAAAATGGTGTCGCCCAAATTCGTTTCAAACCGGTTGAGAAAGCCGACCACGTAAAAGCTTTTGCGATCAGCTTGGAACGCGAGGGCGGAGTCCCCAAGAAAGAGGGGCCCATTTTACTCGTTGGCACTGCCTAAGTGAGTGGCTAATTCGCATGCCGTTCGGAGCCGGTGTGATTTCCCAGCAGCCTTTGTGGAATTCTCTCGATGCAAAGACTTCCCGGAAAGTGAGACTGGAAAACTACGAACGAATTTTCGATGAAGGGCGGCGTAAAGTGCGCAGCTGGGAGAGTGCCCACGTGCCCGCGCTGAAATCCGACAAGGCCAAGGAGACGCGAATCAGTTCGAACTGAATGGCGGCGACGCCGGGACTCGAGCCCGCGACTAAGCGGAAGCGTTCAAGAATCCAAGATAGCGTCGCCCATTAATCGTCATCTACGCGCTACCAGCGCTGTCGCTAGCGAGTCTCCGGGCAAACGCATCCAAGCGAATGCCTGCGGCGTATTACCAGGCATTTGAAAACAAACATCCTTATTTTCATACTGGCTGTGCTCGCTGCTGGGTCAGTCGTTGGGCATGAAAACGGTGCCTCGTCCGTGAGGGCAGAGGCCATGTCGATTGCTGATCAAGGGCATCAGATGTTTGAGCATGTAATCGACCAGCGAATTATTGATCGCCTCGGCTTGTTCGATCGGCCTGACGAAGGTTCCGGTCGCTACAGCGTATCACTCAACGTAGAGAAAGAAGATAGCGACTGGAATTTCGAAGTCACTGTGACGATGGAGTTTTAGCGCTATTTAAAAGTTTTTGCGCAAAGACTGCATCCAGTCACTGCGCCTCGGCGTAATGCTTGCCAAACGCGAAAAAATGAAAACTCGCAAGCAAGCAATCGACAAGCGCGCAGGCAAGTGCGGTCGAAGAATTTTAATTTCTGGCGTCACACTGCTGCTCGCTACCACCTGCCTGCACATCTTGTCCGCACGGCTAAAGGACAAGAGCGAAGCGAACAAGACGCCAGCAAAAGCCGAAATTTTTGATGATCCTCTGGCTCTGGTGTTGACCCCACAGCTGGGTGACAGCCGCAACGACGGGGAAATTTCCCGGCTACAGCAGCAGATTCGCAATGGAAGGAATCTTCAGCTTGGACTCGAACAACTCGGCTGGGCGTTTGTAGCGAAAGCGCGCGAAAGTTTCGACCCGGGGTTTTACAAACTAGCCGAGCAATGCGCGCGCTCGCTCGAAACGCGCAATCCGCAGAGCCAGGAAGCGATGCTGTTGCGTGCGCACGTGCTGCAGAATCTGCATCGCTTTAAAGAATCCGAAACGCTGGCCCGCCGCCTCGTCCGGCAGCGAGGACTCAGCTTTGACTACGGTCTTCTGGGCGATGCGTTGATGGAGCAAGGGAAACTGAGCGACGCGGTTGAGGCCTATCAGCGCATGATGAATTTGAAGCCCGACCTTCGCGCATACGCCCGCGCAGCGCACATGCGCTGGCTCAAGGGCGATCTCGCGGGAGCGATCGAGGCAATGCAGCTGGCTGTGAGCGCTGCCAGTCCAAGCGATGCCGAATCCGCCGCGTGGGTGAACACGCGATTGGCTTTTTACGAGTTTCAAGCTGGCCACGTCGACGAAGCAGAACAGCGGTGCGCGTTCGCCCTATCGCTACAAAAAAATTATGCGCCAACGCTCTTGTTGAAGGGAAAAATGCTGCTTGCTCAAAACCGGTTCCGCGAAGCCGTGGACGCTTTGCAAGACGCTGCGAAGCTGAATCCGCTTCCGGAATATCAGTGGACGCTCGCCGAAGCGTTGCGCGCAGCTGGCCGAGAAAACGAAGCATCTGGAATCGAAGTGCAACTTGGGAAGCACGGCGCGAGTAGCGATCCGCGGACAATGGCGCTGTTTCTCGCCACGCGACACGAGAATCCGGAGACGGCGCTTCGACTTGCGCGAACGGAACTTGCTTCACGCAGTGACGTCTTCACTCACGACGCCCTGGCGTGGTCGCTGGCTGCGGCGGGCAACGTGGCCGAAGCGCATAGTGAAATGCAACGCGCATTGGCAGAAGGCACCGAAGACGCGCGCCTTTTTTTCCACGCTGCCGTGATCGCTTCACAAGCCGGTCACGCAGCTGATGCCGAGCGCTGGTTGCGCAGAGCAAGGGAACTCTCGCAGCTGCTTTTGCCATCTGAACGCAACGAGCTTCAAGACGCGGCGGCGCGTGGAGCCGAAAAGAAGGCGTCCATTGCTCCGGACCCACAAAAAACTTTTTCGCTCGGATCAAACACCGCGCGGAAAACCCAACCCCAACCTCAAACCAAAACCTAAGGAACAAATGAAAAAAATAACATATCTCCTGTCGCGCGGTGTCATAGCACTGTTCGCGGCACACTTAATCGGAGCGGTACAAGCTTCCAGTCACATGGACGCGCCGTTGATCACTCGCGATCCGTCAGCCAACACCACGGACGTTTACGCGTTCGTCCAGAATAGAAACGGAATGAAGAGTCTTGTCACGGCGCTGGGCGTTTACCCCCACGAAGAGCCTGGCGTTGGACCAAACAAGTACAACTTCGATGACAATGTGCTCTATCAAATCCGTGTTGCCACCGGTAACGACGTTGCTCTGGGTAAGGCCACACTGAGCTACGAGTTCAAATTCAACACGACGTTCAGGAACCAGAACACCATCCTGCAGTCGTACCTTGGCGTCGTTAACAACGTCGGGGACGACAATCAGAACCTGGTGCAAACCTACACCGTCACCAAAGTGGATCATCGTCAACACGACCATCGGACGGTGCTAGGAAGTGGAACCGTTCCACCCAATAATCAGGGCGTTGCTACCCCGTTTTATAACCAGGGTAACGACGGAAACAATCCCGCGAAGGATGGCGTCGCGACGGAAGGCGACCTGGATCGTTACACAACACAAACGATCAAGAACCTGGGTGGCGGCTACTTCTCATTCGCAGGCCAGCGTGACGATGGTTTCTATGGTGATATCGATGCCATTTTCGATCTCTTACAGCTCCGTTCGCC
>DASSFL010000205.1:0-2170 GCA_035694525.1 Candidatus Udaeobacter sp.
CGAATGATCTGCACTCCCTTGGAATGCTGCGTCCAGCCGACTGCGTAGCAAACCGCGGCGGTTCTCTCCGGGCCAGATGCAGCGGCGAGACAATGCGCGACTTTGTGAAAAAGGTCTGGCGGAATGCCGCAGATTTTCTGCACCATCTCTGGCGTGTAGCGAGAGAAATGCCGTTTTAATTTCTGAAAAACACATTGCGGATCTTGCAACGTACGATCGCGCTCTGGCCGGCTCAGGTCGCCGCCTTTGTAAATCCAACTGTCGCCTTCATAGGCGCGTTTCTCTTCGTTCCAGCCTGAGAAATAGCCGTCGCCGTTGTCTTCCGGGTCGCGGTATTCGTCAGACAAAATGCAAGACGCATTGGTGTAGTGGACGACATACTCGTGAAAGTAGAGGTTGTGTTCAATCAAATGCCTGATGAGTCCCCCGAGAAACACAATGTCTGTGCCCGCGCGGATTGGCACCCAAATGTCGGCCAGCGCGCTCGTCCGCGAAAAACGTGGATCCACATGGATGATTGTGGCGCCGTGCTCCTTGGCCTTCATGACCCAGCGAAAACCGACCGGATGCGCCTCCGCCATGGATGAGCCTTCGATCAAAATGCAATCTGCGTTGGCTAAATCTTGTTGCGCGGTGGTAGCTCCGCCCCGGCCAAAGGAGGTGCCCAGACCGGGCACCGTGCTGCTATGTCATATGCGGGCCTGGTTGGACACGCAGACCATCCCCAGGCCTCCAGTGAAAAGCTTTTTAATCAAATAATTCTCTTCGTTGTCGAGCGTGGCGCCACCGAGGTGGCAGATAGCGGTTGTATGATTCACGGCTGATCCGTCGACCTGCCTGACGAATGTGCGCTTCCGTGATTCCCAAACGCGCTCCGCAACCATGTCCATCGCGCGTTCGAGCGGAATTTCCGTCCATTCCTTCGCGCGTGGCGCGCGGTACTTCATTTTCGTTTCACGCCGCGAATGCGTGAGCAATTGATAGGAGGCGGCGCCCTTCGGACAAAGGTTTCCCTGACTGATCGGCGACTCCGGGTCGCCTTCGATAGAAATCAGTTTCCCATCCCTGTGATAAATCAGCTGTCCGCATCCGACGCCGCAATAAGGACAAATCGACCGTGCGACCTTTGCATCATCGATACGCGCATGCATCGCGCGTGTCTTGTCGGACATTGACTCAAGTCCGGTGCCATCCTTGCGCTGGCGAATTTGCCTAACCAGCGGCCATTTCGAAAGCAGCGCGAACATAATCTTTATTCATTCTTCGCGGCTGGAGCGAATTTCAGTCGTTTGAAAATGTCATGGCGCAGCGAGCCAAGCCAGCAAAAACGAACGCCGTCGGATATTCACACTGATTGTTCACGTTGTGGCGGTCTGACAATGATCGGCAGCAAAACGGAAATGAGCATGACGACTGCGATCACATGCAGCGCGCCGGCGTAGTTACCGGTCATCTCACGCATGCGCGCGATGTAGAGCGGCCCGAACACACTGGCGAAGCTCCAAGCTGTTAGCATCAAACCATAAATGGGTCCTACATTCTTCGGCCCGAAATAATCCGCGGTGAAAGCCGGCATGGTGCCGAACCCGCCGCCGTAACACATCAGGATAACAAAGGCGACAATTGTCATTGTCGACGACGAAGTAATCCTCGGCAGGAACCAAAAGAGTAGGACTTGAAGAATGAACATTACGGCGAATGTCGCGCGGCGCGTTATCAAGTCGGAGACCCACGCCCAAAATACGCGGCCGACGCCGTTTCCCAAGCTAGCAATTCCGACCATGCCGCCAGCCACCAACGCAGTAACGCTAGTGAGCTCCTGAAACAGCGGCCCTTCCTGCGAAATCAGAGAAATACCGGCGGAAGTGTTCAAAAACAGGATCAGCCAGAGTGCCCACCACTGCCAGCGCTTCAGCGCTTCGCCCAAGACGAAGTCATGCGTCGCGCGTTGGGCGGTTTCTTTCGCACTCGGAGTCCATCCTGGCGGCTGGTAGCCTTCCGGCGGGTTTTGCATGAACAGTGCCGCGATGATCGCGATGATTAGGTAGGCGATGCCGAGATACGCAAAGGTACTTAAGACGCCGACCGATTGAATCAGCCGTGTCGCGACCGGCGCCGTGATCAGCGCGCCAGCGCCGAAACCGCCAACCGCAATTCCTGTGATAAGGCC
>DASSFL010000206.1:0-4273 GCA_035694525.1 Candidatus Udaeobacter sp.
GCTCTCTGGAATTGTAGGGCGTCCGCCGCGGCGCACGCCCGTTTGATGTCTTGCGTTGGCGTTTCACAGAAACGCCCTACAATTATGCGCCAATGAAAAGGGCGCTTATCACCGGCATCACCGGTCAAGATGGTAGTTATCTTGCCGAATTGCTGCTGGAGAAGGGCTACGAAGTCCACGGCATTATTCGCCGCGCAAGCACATTCAACACTGCCCGCATCGATCATCTTTATGCCGATCCTCACGTCAACGATGTGCGACTATTTCTGCATTACGGCGACCTAAGCGATTCTGTTAGTCTGGTGAAGCTTCTGTACGAGTTGAAGCCGGATGAAATTTACCATCTTGGAGCGCAGAGCCACGTACGCGTGAGCTTCGACATTCCTGAGTACACAGCCGACGTCACGGGCGTGGGCACCATCCGTATTCTGGAAGCAATTCGCGAAGCCGGATTGCGTTCCCGTTTTCTTCAGGCGTCGAGCAGTGAGATTTTTGGCAAGGCGCAGCAGGTGCCGCAAACGGAGAGGACACCGTTTTGGCCGCGTAGCCCGTATGGTGTCGCGAAGGTTTTTTCATATTGGGCGACCATCAATTACCGGGAGAGTTACGCTCTTTGCGCGAGTAACGCCATCATGTTCAACCATGAAAGTCCGCGCCGTGGCGAAACTTTTGTCACGCGCAAAATCACGCGTGCTGTTGCAGCGATCAAACATGGGTTGCAAAAGGAATTGTTCCTCGGCAATCTGGACGCGAAACGAGATTGGGGCTTTGCGCCTGAGTACGTGGAAGGCATTTGGCGAATCTTGCAGCTCGGCGAAGGCGGCGATTTTGTGCTGGCTACCGGTGAATCCCACACTGTGCGCGAATTTGTGGAAGCAGCTTTTGCCGAAGCCAATTTGGATTGGAAGCAATACGTAAAGCATGATCCGCGGTATGAACGTCCGGCGGAAGTGGATATTCTGGTTGGCGATGCTTCGAAAGCGCGAAAGACGCTGGGTTGGGAAGCGAAAGTGCGTTTCCAGGAACTGGTGCGTATCATGGTGGACGCTGACATGGCATTGCTGTCGCGAGAGACGCCGAGAGAGCATCTCGGCAAGCTGCCGTAGTTGTAGCCGCTGGTCGCCGACCGCGGCTTTGTGAAATTCGGTCCCGGGTGTTCCGGGGTCAGCGACCTCGGCTACAGCTCTACCGCATTACGAATGGCGCTGGATTTGTGTCAGCCATCGAATGAGCCGACACCAGACTTGGGACGGCAGCGGCCAGTGGTGCGTTTACGATAGTGACCGCGACGCCGGTTCCTACGATGTCGTATAGTCGTATGATGTCGCTCGAACGCATCCGGATGCATCCATAGCTCGCAGGCGTTCCGATGCGCTGTTCCTCGGGCGTACCGTGGATGTAAATATCTCGAGAGAACGCGTTGGCGTTTTGCGCCTCCAGTCCGCGCAACCAGAGAATGCGCGTGACAATCGGGTCGCGACCGGGGGAATCCGGGGCAACGATTTCACCGGTGCGGCGCCGATCCTTAAACACCGTGCCTGGCGGCGCATTGTCGCCGATTTTTTCGGCGACCTGCAGTTTACCCAGCGGCGTAAAACGGCTGCCGCGCCAATCGCCTAATCCGAATTTCGAAGTAGAGACTGGATAAATTGCAAGGACGTTGCCGCGATCAATAAGGGCGAGTTTTTGTTCACGCGTGCTGACGACAATCTGATGCCGCGTGTCCGGCGCCGCGCAGGATGCGAGAAGAAGCGCAAGAAGCAAGACATGGCAACGGACCGCCGAGCCGTCCATTTTGTCGCGTGTTTTCGGCGCGCCCGGCGGTCGCGGCCCGCCATTAGTTATGTTCATGTCCGATTGAACTGAAAAAATCCTTCCGCGGTTTCAGTTGTCGCCCCGGCAACATCTTCCAGCGGAATTTCTCGCGCTGCTGCGATCGTTTCTGCCACGATGCGTGTATACGCCGGTTCTGAGCGTTTTCCGCGAAAAGGGACAGGCGCCAGATAGGGGCAGTCGGTTTCCACCATGAATTTCCAGAGCGGGATTTGTGCCGCAACTTCTCGCACAGTCACGCCGTTTTTGAAAGTAACAATTCCAGTGAACGAAACGAAGTGGTCGAGATCGAGAACTTCATTTGCCTCGTCAAGCGAGCCGCCGAAGCAATGAAACACGCCGCGCAGTTTCCCGGTGTAGGGCCGCATGATTTTAAGGGTGTCCTCCCATGCGTCGCGCTGATGGACCACTACGTTTAGCCCCAGTTCCACCGCGAGATCGAGTTGCTGTTGAAACAAGCTTGCCTGTTTCGATTTGTAAGCGCCGTCGCGGATTTGCGCTTCAATTTCTTCGTCGGTCTCAGTCCGCAGCGCGGACATAACCTGGACCTGCTCTTCTTTCGCTACTTTTTCGCTGGGCAAACGGTGATAATCGAGCCCAGTCTCACCGATCGCCACCACGCGTGGGTTCTTCGCTAGTTCGCGCAGCGGCGTGATCGCGTCGTCGTCCGCTTCTTCAACGGAAGTTGGATGAACGCCGATTGCCGCGAAGACAGCTGAATGTTTTTCTGCCAGTTCGATAGCGCGCCGGCTGCTCTCCACCGATGTGCCGACCGTGACGATGCGTGTCACACCGGCTTCGTTTGCGCGACGAATTACGTCATCGAGATCATGCGCGAAATCGGGATAATCGAGATGGGCGTGTGTTTCGATGAGCACAGGTTGATTGTAGGGCGTTTCTCTGAAACGCCAACTTCTGGTTCGGCGTCTGACACAGACGCCCTACAATTATTACCATTCGATAATCGTGCTCGCCCAGGTTAGTCCGCCACCAAACACAATCAACAAGACGTAGTCACCCGGCTTGATCCGTCCGCTGCGATTGGCTTCGTCCAATGCGATTGCCACGGCGGCAGCGGAAGTATTTCCGTAGCGATCCAGATTCACAAACATCTTATCGCGCGAAATACCCAGCCGATCTGCGATTGCTTCAATGATGCGGAGATTCGCCTGATGTGGAATAACGCAGGCAATGTCGTCGATGGAGAGTCCGGCCTGATCGAGGACTTTTTTGGCCGCGTTCAGCATCGCGGTGACGGCTTGTTTGTAAACTTCCTTGCCCGTCATGTGAATCGTTGCCAAATGCTTATCGGCATTTTCTCGTGTGATCGGGCAGCGCGAACCCCCGCCAGGCATGAATAAAATATCGGTATACTCGCCGTCGCTGCCAATGTGAGTGCTGATGACACCGTGCGTGCTGCCACGGTGACGCAAAACGGCCGCTCCAGCGCCGTCCCCAAAAAGCACGCAAGTATTGCGATCGGTCCAGTTAGTGATCGATGTTAATTTGTCGGCTCCGATCACAAGGACAGTGTCGTGGGTATGTGACGTAATGAATTGCTGTGCGATCTCCAGCGCAAAGAGAAAGCCGGCGCAGGCTGCGGAAATATCGAGACAAGCGGCGTTGGTTGCTCCGATCTTCTTCTGAACGAAGCAGGCCGTGGCCGGGAAAAGCATATCAGGAGTGGCGGTCGCCACGACGATGAGATCGATCTCTTTCGGCGAAATCTTTGCCTGCTCGATGGCCTTCAGCGCCGCCTTGGCCGCCATATCGCTGGTATTTTCATCTTTTGCGGCAATACGGCGTTCCTTAATGCCGGTGCGAGTGATGATCCAATCGTCGCTGGTGTCGACCATGCGCGAGAGATCTGCGTTGGTCAGGATCTTTTCAGGCACATAACTGCCTGTGCCGATGATCGAGACCGTCCGCAGCGCTTTATTGGAGCGCGGGTTCGAGCGAGGCTGTCGTTTCATAGTAGCGGCGAATCTCCTCGACGATATGCGGGTTTACCTGCTGTTCAATCGACTCCGCTGCGACTCGCAACGCGTTCTTGATTGCCAGTGGCGTGCTCGCGCCATGCGCGATGATGCAGATGCCGTTCACACCGAGAAGCGGACTGCCGCCGTACTCTTCATAGTTCGTCTTGTCCTTAATCGTTCCAATGGCATTCTTCGCGAGGAATGCGCCAGCCCTTCGCATCGGTGTGCGCATGAGCTCGTGCTTGAGCCATTGAAACATCGCCACTGCGATCGATTCGCACGTTTTCAAGATCACGTTGCCAACGAATCCGTCGCACACCACAACTTCAACCGGATCTTCAAAGAGATGTCGGCCTTCTATGTTGCCGACGAAGTTAAGCGAACTTGGTTTCAGCATCTTAAACACTTCCTTGGTTAATTCGGTGCCCTTAACGTCCTCGTCGCCGAGCGAGACCAAACCA
>DASSFL010000208.1:0-2073 GCA_035694525.1 Candidatus Udaeobacter sp.
GTGCAGCAGTACAACACCGCGCTCAGCACATTCCCCACGAACATGCTGAACAAGATGTTTGGATTTCAACCGAAACCGTTCTTCACCGCGCAAGCCGGAGCGGAGAAAGCGCCGCCTGTGCAATTTAATTTTGGCCCTGCGCCGACGCCGGCCGGGAATTTGAATCAGGTCCCCGCGCCTACGCCAGCGACTGCGACGTCTCCATAAGGTGATTCTCAATTTTGCGGTCGGAGCGGGCGGGCGGCCCGCGATCCGGTGGCCGACGCGTCTGCCGCTGCAAATCTTGCGCGCCAAGCAAGTCGCTCTGTTGGTCGCAGCATTCTTTGCATCGCTGGCGACAAAGTCCCAGGCTGCGGAAGTCATTCCGCCGAAACCGGATCGGTATTTCAACGATTACGCTGGCGTCGTCTCCAATTCCGCAGCGCTGCGTTTCAATGAAGAGCTTGCCCAATTTGAGCGCGAAACGTCGGACCAGGTCGTGGTCGCAATTTTCACGAAAATGCAGAGCGACTCGGATATCGCAGATTACACACAGCGTGTGGCCCAAGCATGGGGAGTTGGCCAAAAGGAACGTCGCAATGGCGTCGTCCTTTTCGTGTTCGTTCAAGACCGCAAGATGTTTATCCAAGTCGGTTACGGCTTGGAAGGCGCGCTACCCGACATTACTGCGTTCGATATCACCGAATACAAGATGAAGCCGCGGTTTCGCAATGGCGATTACGAAGGCGGGATCGCTGTCGGAATCGATTCAATCTTCAAAGCGATTCGCGGCGAGTACAAGGGCTCCGGAAACACCGTTGCAGAACGAAATCGTCACGATGGCGGCGCTCCAAACTTCTTGTTTTTCATTATTTTTCTGATCGCATTGATCGTAATTTCGAGAATCATACGGCGACTTGGTGGTTACGGTTATTCATCGCGCCAAGGAGGTCCGATATTTTTTCCCGGGGGCGGTGGCGGCGGCGGTTGGTCATCTGGCGGTGGAGGAGGCGGCGGATTTAGCGGGTTCGGAGGTGGAGGCGGGAGTTTTGGCGGCGGAGGCGCCGGATCGAGTTGGTGACCGATGCGAACGAAAGAATTTCTCAGCAAGCTGGATCATGACCGGATCATCGAAGCGATTCGTGGAGCTGAATCGAAGACCTCCGGCGAAATTCGCGTTTATATTCAGCGCGGCAAATTCGAAACCGATCCGGTGATGCTTGCGCAGAAGAAATTTCAGCGTCTCGGAATGTACAAGACTCGCGAGCGCAACGCCGTCCTTATTTTCGTAGCGCCGAGGGCCCACAAATTCGCCGTTGTCGGCGACCAAGCGATTCATGAAAAATGCGGCGAACAATTCTGGCAACACGTTGTGGATGGAATGCGGGTTCATTTTCAGAATGAAAAATTCAGCCACGCGCTCACCGAAGCGGTTAATGAAGTCGGCAAGGTGCTGGCGACGCATTTTCCGAGAACATCGGCGAACGCAAATGAGTTGCCGGATGAGATTGTTGAAAGCTGAACAACAGGCCGATTTCAGGGCGGACTAACAGCCGGCTGGGGAGGAACGATATTGGCATGCCGCGCGATTTGCTGCCACCGTCCGCTTTGTTTCATCCAGACAGCTGTGAACCGGAGATTTTCGCTTTTGCCGGCATTTGGCATCCTACCGCCCCAAACGACAACTTCTCGGCCAGCGACGACCACAATATCGCCATAGGCCCGGAGGTACTCGATTTGCCGGTCGAAAGATGTAATGACAAGAAAGCCGGAATCAACCATTCCCAAAACCTGCTGCTTCGTAACAAACTTGTTCAGCGGGTTGGTCACGACGAAATCGTCCGACCACAGACGCGCCATGGCCGCGCGATCGTTTTTCAAAAAAGCATCGACCTCTTCCGCGTTCAGCCGTCGAATCCCCTCTTCAGCGCTGTCGGAACTTTTATTCGCAACACTTGCCCCGCGAGAAGTTAGTAAGAGCAGTGCAAAGGCGATGAAAGCCGCGAGGATTTTCATGCGTGAATTGTGGGGACGATACCCGCCAAAGTCCAGCTTCAATCCCTATTTGGCGCTTGCAAAATCGCGGATTTTGCT
>DASSFL010000209.1:0-6047 GCA_035694525.1 Candidatus Udaeobacter sp.
GAGCCAACCAATACCAGCACCCACGAAATTATGATTGCCAGAAGTACAAAGAAAACGACCGCCACGACAAGCAGAAGCCATTGAAAACCGGCTTTCTCGCCAAATTTACTACTCAGCTTCGATCGGATAGCCAGTAAGGCACTGACCAAACCGGTTACTCCTCCAAAAGCGCCAAGAAGGCCTTTCGCTTGTGGTGTCGCCTTCACCTCCCCGAGAAAAACGCCCAACCGATTTGGCGTTGCAGAAATCGCCTGCGCACCCCAGAGAACGATTACGTTGATCACGATCCACCCGAAAATCGTAATGAGGATCCAAGCCGCTGATCGCCCCCACCACTCGCGATCCTCATCCTCTGTTACCCAACTCGTCAGGCCGGTAAACAGGAAGTTCACCAACAGCAGCACGCCGAGGATCAATGCGGGCGCGAAACTCACATATTTGACCGCATTACTTGCGGGCGCCGGCAGAGGGAAACGCTCGGGAAGCTTCTGATTTGGTTTAAGCTGCAATGCACCGATTTCTTTGTCCGTTATGCGCGCCGGACCCTGAGGCGTTTCGATAGTGTACATTTTACGGATTTCCGTAATTTCAACCTGAGTGCCTGCTGCGAATTTCGTCTTCTGTCTATTCCAAGGGGTTGGCCAGGGAGTCGGGAGCGCCTCGCAATCGTGCTTCAAGGTGTATTGAATCGGAAGCTTTTCGTCTGGTTTCAGTTCCACAGGACCGAGATCGTTCTCGCTGATGCGCCCCTTCTTCTCAGGTGTTTCGATGGTATATCTTCTCTCGATTTGAGTAATCACGCCCTGAGTGCCTTGTGGGATCTTTATTTTCTGCTTACTCCATGGGATGGGCGTTGCCTCGAGGCCCTGGGTCAACGTAAATTGAATGGGCGGTTCTAAAAACATTCGCGTTGCGATCGTCGCGAGACAAAATCCTGCGAACGTCGCTGCCAGCGCGATGATACCCAATCGCCAAAGCGAATTGAAGATGCGTCGTTCTCTCTTTTGCTTATGAAATGCAAGAATAACCGTCGCAAAGACGCCGCCGACCAAATAACACGCAACGAAAAAAATGACGAACTTGGACCGCCATTCCCCAGCTTCAAACGGCTCGTTGCCATGAACGTTGCGGACTAAAGCCCACCATTCAGCCAGGACGAGAGACGCGAGCACTAGCGGGAGTTGTCGAAATTCCAAGAAGCGACGTTGTGGTAATCGCGCATTGCCGGTGGAAGGAACGTCGATGATTGCGTAGGCCATCGCTACGGCGATCAACGCGCCTCCGATTGCGAGAAGGATGTTGAGCCAGATGTCCCAATCGTGCTTTACCTGATCGGCCAGCTGCGCGTACTTCGTGAGGTCCATGTCGGGACCCCAGGCGGGCCAGTTCGGCTGCAGGTTGATTGCCGCCAGATATAACCTGGGGATCATCATCGCTGCTGCCAGCCACGAGATCAGCACCAGCCAGTTCAACAGCACGTTGCGGACGAACGTGCTGATTAGCGTCCAGGAATCGACAGACGTCAGACCAGTTCGGGGCGCAAGATAATTGCTGAATTCCCTAAGATGGCGGATCGGCTGCGGTTCGGGCTCCAGCGTAGAATCAGGTCGCCGCTTCAGTTGGTCGACCACACCGCGAATGCCGTCTGGATCATTCTTAATCCACGCGCTTAGCCAGCTGCCAATGTATCCCCCGCCAGAGACCGTAGAGAGATAATGAAACTTCTCCAGCAACCCACAGCGCGCGAGACCCTGCAGAATTCCCAATCCAAAAGTGGCGCTCCGGATGCCGCCGCCCGAGATGCAGAGCGCCGCGCGTTTCTCCTTTAGTCCGTGAATCGCGCCCCACAATCCCTTCAGACGCGTTTTCGATTCGCTCGAGCTTGGATAGTCTGACGGGAGTTCTCCATGAAGAGCGACAAACTCGGCTTCCAATACTTCGTGCAATGGCAACGAAGAATCGGCCGATGAAGTCTCTTTCGCCATGGCGCGCAAACGCAGCGGTCTGCGCACCAGCCTTTATCAAGACGCGGATCATGGGTCAATCTTGTTCCGTAATGGTCAATACTGTGACTTGGGTGCGATACTGCGCCATCCTGGCAGAGCTGTTTCAAATCGCCGTTTGTTAGCGCCGTGATTAACTGAGAGAAGACAAACATGAATCAGCCGGTCTTACCAAGCTCTAGTAATGAAGAACACATGCTCGGTCATGGTTTTTATAACAAACACTCGCACGAACAGGCGAACGCGAATACTTGCGGCTTGCCATTGATCATTGAAGCCATCAATCAGATCGATCTCGGACAGATTGCCAGTGAGTTCAGCATCGTTGATTATGGCTCCGCGCAGGGGCAAAATTCGCTTTTGCCGATGAAGACCGCGATTGCGCAGGTCAAGGCGCTGGCGACAAAGGCTGGTAAAACAGAAACCCCAATCACAGTTAGACACACGGATTTGCCGACCAACGACCGGACGACGCTATTTCGATTGGTTAGGCGGTGGACGTGGCGTCATCCTGCGCTGCCACTGGCCAAGTATGGAAGACAAAAACCTCACCGTCGAAATTCTCGTCAACAAGAGTCCAGCGTCGTTCCTAACGTTGATCCACCAGACTGTCTGGGGCAGCGCTTCGACGGATGGTTACCTTCTCGGCTCATACCGCATCGCCACCGCCCCCGAGCCGAACTCCAGCCGGCTCACGAGCTTCAAGTCGACACGCTTCGATAGCCCCGCGAACAACGTCGGCCCATGGCCCACGAGCCTGGGGTGCACCACGAACTCATACTCATCGATCAATCCCAGCTCCGCCAACGCCAGTGGAAGCGTCACGCCTCCCGTGAACAGCCCCTTGCCCGGCTCCCGCTTGAGCTGCTGAACGGCCTTCCCCAGATCCCCGCGCACGAGCTCCGCGTTCCAATCGACCCGGTCCAGGGTGCTCGACACGACGTACTTCTTTGCCGCGTCGATCGTCCGGGCGAAGGGTTCCGTCCAATCAGGCATCACCACAGTCCGCGTCGCCAGCCGCCACGCGGCCTCCATCATTTCGTAGGTCACCCGGCCAAAGAGGAGGGCATCGGCCTGGGCGATGTTCTCCATCGCGTGACGATGGATGTCTACGTCCGCGATTCCTTCACGATGATCGCAGCACCCGTCCAATGTGACGTTGATGGAATACCGAAGGGGTCGCATTACGTAAGAGTACCGATAGCCATAGAGCAGCCTAACGAGATACAAGATCAGCGACCACGCCCGAGGGCGCGCGTGGCTGCAAATTGAAGGTTGTAGCTACACAAGAGCTACGCATCGGAGCGGGGCGCGGTTCGCTGCATCGCATGGTTAGATATCATTTGATCACCGGCTGCCAAGGAAGAACAAGCCGCACGAACTGCAACATCGCAGCCATGAGATGGACGAAGATCCCGGCGAAGAACGGCCAAAACCGGTTCAGCACTGCGATGTTGTAAAATTGCAGCAAAAGCGTGGCGGTCCCGATCGCAAACAATGGATAAAACAAGATTTTGGGCAGGCCTTTGGATTCGTCTGGACTAAAGTGACGCGGCGTTCTGAAATTTGCGATCACAAACGGCACCTGGAAAACTGCGGCAAACGCACTGCACCATTGCCAGATAGAATCCGGCGCTGGCTTTATCGTGAGCAGCAACATTCCAAACAACGAATAAGCGAGCGGAAAAATGGAATTGCTGAGCAGCAACCGGAGGCGAAACCGGTCCACGCGCGACCATTGGTGCACTGATTCAGGTAGAAAAACCACGACAATGCCCGCGAATCCAGCGAGCGTCACCGCCACTTGAGCGGCGATACCGAGAGCCTCATTCGGTTCCATTGCCTCCGCAATTAAAGACGGAACCTTCGCCGCGATCAAATCTCGAAGCCGAGGATGTTAGAAGCCAACTGGTCGGGGACTGCGTTTCGGGATTATGTGATCGCGCTACCATCTAACGAGAAGGAGATAAGCCACGGCAGGGTGTCGTGGAAAACATGCTGGACTTGCAACGTAATTGTCGTTGACGGCGCTGGGCATTCAATCACAAAGCGCCGTGAGCCGTAAAGCGTGCAGGATTCGTTGATGGACGCGGCGCTATATCAGATCGCCTAGCGACGCATCGACATCATGTCCGGATCACACTTCCCATCCCGCAATCAAAAACGATTCTGGCGCGATCCTGAGAAGCGGGCCGACCGATTGGCAGCGCAAGGAGACTAGATCGACGCCGCGTTTATCCTTGCGCGGTCGTACTTCGTAAACGCAATGGAGGCTCAAACCGAAAGTGGGGAGGTGGCTCGGATGATGTCTTCCCGTTTTCTAGCCAAACCCAGTCGGAGCCAAATCTTGCCTGGGCTTTCCCAAGCACAGGCGAAATTACATTGCGTATGGAGTCGAGACTGTCCGCCTTTACCGTAATGATGAGATTTATAACCTCATCGGATGTGATGTGCTCCGATCTGTGGGGAAAAGAAGCGCGTAATAACTCTGCGATCTTACGAGCGTGCGATGGACTGTCGCAGTTTCGGACGATGATAGTAAAAATTTTAGAAGTCGTCGAGTTCATAAAAGGTTAAGCCAACTCCTGAATGAGATCGTTGCCCAGTGCAACCGTTTCGATGCTGCATTACGTGGCTTATTATCACTTTGTCAATTGCCGTGTGGAGAGCAAAAGAGATAGAATGCGGTGCGAGTGAAACGTTACTGGGAAATCATCGCAGACAATCTCAGCAAAGCTGGTTGGAGTTGGGGCTGTGTCTCAGCGGTAGATTCTCGCGGGTGTGGGGCGACCGTGTTGCCTGCAAGAAAGGATTGTTTTGCTCGGCAGCACAGCCAGTTCCCAAGTTATGCCGTTACAGGAAACGTGATCACGTCTGCCTGCTTTGTTGCTACTGGTGCGAACGTGACGCGCTGCGCTTGAGCGATGCTGTGCTCGCGACGTAAATGAGCATAGGTTTTCATCGCCAGCGCACCGCCGTCCTTGTGTCCGAGCCAGCGAGAAACGGTGGGAATATCCACGCCGCTTTCGATGCAGCGCGTTGCGAATAGATGCCTCAGATCGTGGTGAGTTATGCGATCTGCGCCGACTTTCTTCGCGGCACGATCAAGTGAGTTCTGGCATTCGCTGACTCGGAATACTTTTGCACCCAGCGTTTCGCCAGGACGTTCGCCCTGCATTCGTTGAAACAACGCCCGAGCATCAGGAATCAGCGGCACACGGCGCAATTCCCAATTCTTTGTTCCGGTGTCGGCGTCCCCACGCACACCAATCTCGCCCGCGTCAAAATCAACGTCCCGCCAGGCGATCTTCCGCGCTTCACTAATGCGGCACCCTGTGAATGCCAAGCCGGAGGCGAAATCGGCACAATTGATTGAGTCGCGGCTGTGGCCCGCACGCATCTCCGCAATAAGCGCGTTGAATTTCTGGATGGTCGGCAACGCGATTTGTTTGCTGCGAACCGCAGCACGTTTTACGACTGCTGCCGCATTGCTGTAAACCACGCCAGCCTCCACGGCGACACTGAGAACATGCTGCAATCCAAATCGATCGACCTATGCTATTTTACCTAGCAAATGCGCCCGTAGCTCAGCCGGATAGAGCAACGGATTTCTAATTCAGGCCTAACGAATTGCGCATCATTTCACTGGGTTTGCACAGCTTTGCCGACGCTAGGTTTTTGGCGGTTCCGCATTCGCAACCTGTTGCGTAGAATTGCGCCGTTTTACAGCCAAAATTTGTCAGACCGTAGAACAAACCGTAAAGATTCCTCAGCAGACAATCTCAGAAAGCGCGGTTGGAGTTGGGCTGAGACCGCGAGCTCTAGTCCTGGAGGTAGATATCATGGTGGCGCATCTCTTAACGCTGGTTTTGGACTGCATCCAATTCATTGTTGAAATGTGATAGCACATAACTTTTGCGCTTGACATTTCGAATTGCGATCTGGCTTTCTAGTAAAAAACCCCAGCCTTACGTGGGGTGTGGCCTGTACCTCATGTAAGGCACAACCTAGCCAAAAGGAGAAACCCCATGAATAGAATCGGAC
>DASSFL010000210.1:0-10310 GCA_035694525.1 Candidatus Udaeobacter sp.
TTAGTCATTAGTTTCTCCTTAAGGTTTTATTTGCTTCTGCAAAATCGAATGACTTAGGTCACTCGTATTGGGCCAAAGTATCAATGTCGTGAGCTATCGTGTTAGGCCATAAATCCGGCAGTTTCGGACAAGATTCCGAGAGCTTGGGCCAGTGCCCACTTGTTCCCTTTGTGAAAAAAGGCTGCGAGGACAACTAAGTCTCTAGAACGTTCAACTCGCAGACCCGATCTCGAAGATTTGAGACTTGCTGAACACTGCAGATACCTTCCGCTCTACGCTCCTTCTTCTAGTCATTCTGCTAACGGCTGCTCCGAAGAGTAAGTGAAAGAGACAAGAGTAAGAGCGCCACCAGCCTCTGCGATTGGACCTCACGCACGAACCAAGGGTCGCGACATGTCGAAAGCCTTTTCGGGTTTCAAGAAATTCGCCCGCACAATCCGTCGGCTCCCGCGAAAAGCGCTCGGCCGGAGTCCGACGAGTCTTTCAAATGTTCGGCTAAAAGCATCCGCGCTCTTGAAGCCGACAGAGGCGGCAACACTTTCGATGCTGTTCCGGGGAATCAGCAGCCGTCGCCGCGCTTCAGTCATACGAACGGAAGCGACAAACTCCGCAGGCGCTGTTCCAAACTCTGCCCTAAACAAACGCGTGAAGTTGCGGGGTGACATGCATGTTCTCTGCGCGAGCGCCTCGACGGAAAGATCCTGGTTAAGGTTGCACAAGATCCAATAGGATATATCGGCGAAGCGGTCGCACGATTGAACCTGAAACCGCAACGCCTCGGAATATTGCTCGTGTTCGCCCGATCGTTTAACGTGAACAACGAATTCGCGCGCCAGCTTCAAGGCAACCTGACGACCATAATCCTCCTCAATCAAAGAGAGAGACAAGTCAACCGCCGACATGCCACCTGCACACGTGTAGAATGGGCCGTCCTTTACGAATAAGCGGTCGGAAACGACGCGGAGCTTGGGAAATGTTTGAGCGACATCCTTGGCGAAACGCCAATGAACGGCAACTTGACGGCCATCTAGTAAACCCGTCTGGGCCAGAGCGTAGATGCTATCACCGAGCGCTACGATACGCCTTGTAACCGGGGCTCGCCGACGTAGCCACTTCGCAATCTTCTTGCTCAATCGCGCATCATGAATCCCACAACCGCCAGGAACGATGATCGTGTCAAGTTGCGGCGCGCTGCTGATACCCAATTGGGGTTTTACAATGACACCGCACTCCGTCAGGCAGCCCGCGGTGCCGATCCCAAGCGTTAATACCTGATAACACCGGAACTCGCGATCGTCGCCGGTCGCAATTCTTGCGCGAAAAAAGGCTTGGCCCGGTCCGCTCAACTCGTCGGCAGCGATCCGCTGGAATAGAATTAACCCGACCGGTTTCGGCTTCATGCGCTAACAGCGACGTTCCGTAGCAGGGTTGCACCGGCGTAGTAATCTTCGGCAATCTTACAAGAGCGGTCGCTAGCGTGCGGTGATCGGCCGTACCCGACTAACAATGCGCTGGGAGCTTCGCAGGTCTTCGGAGCCTTCTGCAGTGATCCCGCCGACATCCCCTTCACAGTCCAGATATTCGCGCTGGGTTGTGAATTGTGACAGTTGGGCGCTGCCTGTTTTTTTTGTAGGATGGACTCTGTATGCGGATACGTGCGTGCTTGGCGTGATAGAGCGACTGCTCGCCTCTGCACTTAAAGACGCAGGACCTAATGTTGGGTCGGGATCGTTAGTGCCTCTCGTCTGTCAAATGCTTTTGTCGCCGGTTCTGACGTCGTATTTCCATTAGAGGCAACCACTGTCGCAGGTGCGTGGAAGTTTTTCAGATAGCTGCGTGGCTTTGCTCCAACTCTGCGTTCGAAGGCGCGCTGAAATGTTTGTGCATCTGAAAAACCTACCGAGGCGGCGATGGCATCTAGAGTTCGCTTCGGAACAGAAAGGCGCCGCTTTGCTTCGTTGATGCGCAAGGTCTCCACAAACCCGGCCGGCGTGTTGCCGAACACACTTTTGAAAGCCCGATTAAAATGGCTCGGGGACATGCACGCTCTTCGCGCCAGAGTATTGACTGAAAGGTCTTCGTGCAGATTGCGCATGATCCACGGGACGAGTTCCGCGAAGCGGTCAGCCGGTTGACTGTCAAACACCAGCGCGGTCGGCAATTTGTGGTGGCCGTTGCCGTTGGTAGGCGCGCTTACAAACTCCTGGGCAACCACAGATGCTACATGGTGGCCATAGTCTTCTTCAATGAGCGAAAGCGAGAGATTGGTCGCTGCACAAGGACCTGAAGACGTGTAAAAGGTGCCATCTTTAACGAGATGCCTTTTGGGATCAACACGCAGGTTTGGGAAACATCGTGCTATATCGTTTGCGTAACGCCAGTGAGTAGTGACTTCACGACCATCGAGTAACCCGGTTGGCGCCAAAGCATGAATTCCACCACCGATTGCGGCGAAGCGGCGCGTTTGGTTTACGCGCGTTAGGACCCAGTCAGCGATCCTCTCATTGACTAAGGACCGCCGGAGTCCATCACCCCCTGGAATGACAATCGTGTCTAACTCGGACACCGTTTCAAGCGTGCTGTCCGGCCAGAACGCAATCCCCGATTCAGCGCGAAAACATTCGGAAGTGAAGCCGATCGTGCAGACGTGGTAACATGAAATCCGATTCCCATAACCGCCGTCGAGAGTCGCAGCTGCAAACACATCGACGGCGCTCGTCAGCTCCGATGCAGCGACGCCCTTAAAACCGAGAAACCCGATCCGCTTTGGATTCATTACCTATCTGAACCAAACGATATCCTATGTTTCGAAATCCCTGATAGGACATAGAACCGACATTAAGAGCCACTATGTTATCCCTGCTTTTTGGCAGGCTGCCCGGGAAGACAGCGGTTGAGTTTTTGCGCGGAGGGCGATCTGGAATAGCTTTGAGCCGCAACCAAACGAAAGGAAAAATTATGGCTACTTATGTCGGTTTGATTCAGTTTGCTGACCAAGGCATCCGCAATATCAAGGACACGGTCAAACGGGGCGACGCCGCGATGGCGGAAGCCGAGAAAATGGGGATGAAGGTGGTAGAGGAATTCTGGACAATGGGTGCATACGACGCTGTCGTCGTCTTTGATGCACCCGATGACGAGACGATGAGTGCGTTCATGCTTAAAATCGGCTCACTCGGCAACGTCAAGAGCCATACCATGCGTGCCTTCCACCGGAACGAGATGGAAAAGATTCTGGCGAAGATCAAATAAAACGCTTTGGCGTCTGAGGCGCCTTTTTCCGAGCGCATGATCTGTGCAGAACCAAATTGACGTCGACGGGATTTCCGACCGTTGACCTGCCGACAATCGAATTTAATTTGCCCATGCGGCGGCACGCATATGACGATCAAAATGCATCTCAGCGGGTGGTTGATTGCCCTCTTTCTCTTGAATGGTGGCTTTGTTTTTGCGGGCGGGTTCAAGAGCAAGATCATCACAACGTCACCACTCACGATCACGGTCCCTGACGATCGCTTCCTTAAGATCACAAATTTTACTCAGGAGGGAGGCACCGAGCGCGGCGTGGTCCGTGTGAACCTAACCGGTGATGCCGGTGGAATCGCGAATGTCCTTACGGCAACGCGAATCGATCTTAGCACCGGTATCAATTCGCAAAATTTCCCGGAAATCAGTAACCAAGCGATCATTGCGGGTCCCGCTGAAGCGAGGATTGCCCCGGTAATGGGCGCTACGCTTCTTATCACTTACAAAAAAGAGCCCAACGAAGGAGGAGAGGAAGCAACCCCTACACCTATTGTGAGTCCTACTCCCGCCGGTTCTCCTACACCAACTGGGACTCCTACGCCGAGTCCTTTCCCTACAATCGCCCCCTAGCCCGTGAACCTGCTCCCCGGCTGACCGCAAAGACAGCCCGCACCGATTTTCTATCGCCGAAGCATTTGGCGTCGCAGTCCGCTAAAGCGGCATCTTTGTTGAGAACGGATAACTTAAGCTAGTACGCTTGCCCCGGAGGAAGGGCTGACGGGATGAGAACAACACGATTCGATCCATCCCATGACCCCGTGAATACGTACGTATGGCCGGGACGGACGTTCAGCACAGTAGATGTCGGATCAGAGTAGTATGAGTTTGGCACCGCTGCGACCGCTAATACGTGACGGCCTGATGGTACAACGTGATCGTACCGGCGCCCCTGCACGACGTTGGCGACCGTTCTGCCATCGATCTTAAGATTGAGAACTATGTTCCATCCAAAGTTGGGTGACCTCAAAACAATCAAACGCCCGCCCGGTTGAGCGGCGGTGCTCCCATTCGTGATTACGCAAACGAAAACGAGAATCAGAAAGAGCGTATTGGCGGAGGTGTATCCTGGCTTCATGGGCCGACGCTACGCTCCGGACTCGCTTTTGGCGAGAGCTGCGTTCATCGACTTCCGGGTCTCTCATAGTCGGATGACGTGACGCAGGAAGAGTTTCCCGGCCAGCCATTTTGCCACAGATACCCGGGAGTCAAGCACAACCCGGATGGGCGCAGATAAACGAAATCCGAATCCCACGACGCAGTATATGCATAGGTCATCCCCGGCTGGACGTTCACTGTTGTCGAAGTGGGCCCAGTTATCCCTGTGCGTGGTAACTTGCGCACGGTTAAGACATGCGGCCCGGCTGGCAACCAACCGTGGTAGGAGCGGCCCTGGACGAAGGTCCCGACGGGCCTGCCGTCGATCTCAAGACTGAAAGCCACATTCCATCCAAAGTTCGCCGGCCTGAAGACTAGCAACTGTCCGCCCGGTCGAGTGCCCCAATGCCCGCCCCTTTCGGCGATAGCGGTTCCAATCGAAACCGTGCAAATGAAACTAAGAATCAGGAAGAACCTGCTAGCAGAGTAATATTTTGATTTCATGGCGCCATCCTACGCTTGAGCCTCGTCTTTGGCTAGCGGCTTTCGTTAACGCCTCGATTTATCACCATCAGTGTAACGGGACCGCTTCAGTTCGCGCTGGTGATTGTTTCACTTGCGCTCCGTTATTCGACAGCAGTTCAAGCTCGGTCAGAGTGCGATCGAGTTCCTGCACTAGTGGCTGAATGCGTTTACCGTCAAAAGCGTTAACCAGCGCGCGGTAGTACCAAAGGGCGCCTTGCTTACCGCGATTGAACCGAGACCAGAGCTTTTCGCCTTCCTTGCGATAATCCATCAGGATTGCGCGAACGTTGTGCAACTTGTCGGAAGCCGACACGAGTTTCGTCGGCATCGGCGCATGCCGAACGTGAGCCACATAAGCCTTTTTTCGTTCCAGCCAAGGAGGCTTTGGCGTTTGGTCTGTGTCGGTACAACCCTCCACGATTCTCGCGACCTCTTTACCAAATCTTCGCTCGATATCGCGCAACCGTTTCACGCCGCCGCAATCTTCCACGGCATCGTGCAGCAGCGCGGCGATTGCTTCTGTTTCGTTTGCGCCATATTCCATCGCAATCGCAGCGACACCGAGGATATGCGCAATGTACGGGATCCTGGTCTTTTTCCGCAGTTGCCCGCCGTGAACCCGTGTGGCGTAAGTCAAAGCTTTTTCGAACTGGCGCGAGAGTCGCATATTTGTTTTTCACGCGAACCGCCGATTATGGAGGCAGGCGTGACTGAGATTGCTGACTCGGCGCCTCCCTACGATTTCGCCGGCGAGCCGACTTCCAGCGAAGCACCTTAGCCCTTGGCCAAAGCATTTATCGCTTCCCATTCTTCCGGAGTTAATTTGAGCTTGGCCGCAGCAACATTTTCTTCCAGATGCGCGAGTGACGACGTGCCGGGAATTGGCAGCATCACGGACGACCGTTCCAACAGCCAGGCCAGCGCGACTTGAAAAACGCTTACGCCATGAGCTTTCGCCGCCGCATTCAGCGCGTTATCAGGTTTCAAACCGCGAGTTCCGCCGATGGGAAACCAAGGCAGAAATCCAAGGCCATTCTTCTGGCAATACGTCAGAACATTTTCGGACTTGCGGTCTTCGATGTTGTACCGGTTCTGCACACTGACGATCGGAACAATTTTACGCGCCCGCTCGATTTCTTCCGGCTCCGCATTCGATAACCCGACGTGGCGAATCTTCCCGCCGTCTTTCATTTCCTTAATGGCGCCGAGCGATTCCTCCATGGGCACTTTGGGATCGATACGATGCAGTTGATACAAATCGATCCGCTCGAGGCGCAGTCGCTTCAGACTGCCATCGACAGCTTGCTTGAGATGTTGGGGCGTTCCATCCGGCACCCACTCGCCGCGGCCCGGTCGAGTTAAGCCGCCTTTCGTCGCAATAACCAGGCCTTTGGGATAAGGATAAAGCGCTTCCGCGATCAGCAGTTCGCTTGTTTCCGGACCGTAGGCGTCCGCTGTGTCGATCAAGTTCACACCGAGCTCAACCGCGCGCTTCAAAACCTTAAGCGCATTCCCGCGATCAGGCGGCCAGCCCCAAATCCCTTCGCCAGTGATGCGCATCGCGCCAAAACCGAGCCGGTTGACTGTAAGATCGCCGCCCAACTTCCAGGTGGGATTCGTTGCGATGTTTGGTGACGCTGACGATTCAGCTCCAAAGATTACGTCCGCTCCCCTCGCGAGAAGCGCTGCGCTAGTTACAAGCGTTGTGCCCAGGAATGTTCGGCGCGAAATACCCGTTTTCTCATTCGAGTCCGAAGATTTTTCATGCATGCTGTCCAGCGTACGTCCACGCAAATTGCTGTCAACGCGAGCTGTTTTGCACTCTTGTGGCGAAATCCAAAACGGCGGAGCACCGCACGCACTCCAAGACGCAAGCGCGCATTCAGTGTCGGAAGTTGCGGCTACGTTTTGGAGTGCGGCGCTGCTGCGCCGCTTTTTTAGGCGCTGGATCGTGCCAGCTTCACTTGTCCGTTGAGCTCGCTAAATTAATGCTTTCTTCCGCTCGCGCATCAGAACGGCGAATGCCTCTTCGAGATCTTTGCCGAAAGTTAGAATGCCTCCTTCGTGTCCAGCCATGACAACAATCTTTCTGCTTTGCGCGTCGGTACGCCTGAAGAGTTGCATTATCTCATACGCCATCTCGGGCGTTCCGTATTCGGCAGCCTTCGAAGTTGTTGTCGCTTCATTCAGAAGCGCTGCCCATAACTGTGAGTTGTGGCAATGAACAACCGCCCCTGCGGTTGCATCCGACTCGTAGATTGCAGCGTGTGTCAGCGATTCCGATGAGGGAATCGTAGAGCCTTCGTATCGGACCTGGTTCCTCTCGAAATCGTACGCCACTACTTTTGCGCAGTTTGCCAGGATCAATTCCTGTATGCCTTCGGTCGCAGAACCGGTGATATAAAATTTTTTGGTCGCGCCGTCCCTTACGCTCAGGTTGCCGAATCCAATACCATTTGGATCCACACCGATTAGACGGAGATCGAGAAGTTTCCGTCTATATGCGTTTAATTCAGCAAGCCCGCTGAACAAAGGAATCTCGCCAGAGATGCACTCGCACGAAAACTTTATGTATTTGCTCACTGCGTCTGCTCCGGGAAAAGCGCACGGATGCTTCTTTCGTTCGCTTCGCACACGCCCCGCTCGGTAATCAGTCCGGTCACCAGATGTGCTGGCGTAACATCGAATCCATAGTTTGCAGCCGGACTTCTTTCCGGGGCGATACGAACCTCAACCTGTCGTCCGTCTAACAAGCCGTCCGCTCGTTTCACTTCGTCCGCGCTACGCTCCTCGATCGGGATTTCTTTTAATCCATCGCGCAACGTCCAATCGAATGAAGATGAAGGCAGCGCCACATAGAACGGAACGTCGTTATCCTTCGCCGCTAGCGCCTTCAAATATGTCCCGATTTTATTCGCAACATCTCCCGTGTGGGTTGTGCGATCGGTTCCAACAATCACCAAGTCCACTGCGCCACGTTGCATCAAGTGTCCCGACGCACTGTCTGCAATGATCGTATGCGGCACTCTGTGCTCGCCCAGCTCCCAGGCCGTGAGTTTGGAACCCTGACTTCTCGGTCGGGTTTCAGCAACCCACACGTGAACCGGCAATCCGCTGTCGTGCGCCGCATAAATCGGGGCGGTAGCAGAACCGTAGTCGACAAACGCCAGCCATCCCGCGTTGCAATGCGTGAGCACATTCACCGGCCTTCCTGCCTTCTTCCCCGCGATTTCCCGAATGAGTTCCAATCCGTGTTGCCCGATCATCCTGCAATGCTCCGCATCTTCGTCCGCAATCGATCTGGCCGTGCGAAGAGCGAGCGCGACCTTCTCAGTAGCATTTTTCCCGTCGGCGATATTTTTTAGCTGACGCTCAACCGCCCAGCAAAGATTGACCGCTGTCGGCCTGGTCGCCTTGAGTTGTGCCGCTGCGTGGGTCAGCTGCTCGTCAACTTCCGCGGCCGCGGGACGCGCCGCGGCCTCGATCGCCGCAAGATACATTCCGTATCCCGCGCTCGCGCCGATCAATCCGGCCCCGCGAACATGCATTTCGCGAATCGCCGTCGCCATCTGCTCGACCGTCCGGATTTCTTCGATCACGAAACGATGCGGTAAAAAGCGCTGATCGATGAGTTGTACGACGGCTTCGTCGTCCGGCTTAAGCCAGATTGTTCGAAAATGTTGGCCGTCTACCTTCACATGTCGTGATTACGATCTACGCCGTTCAACGGTCACCTGACAATCGCTCGGACACAGAACCGGTTATGGGAGGCCAGGAGCAGGCTGGCCGAATAGTGCAATCAAGATATTTTGCAGCGACCAATTGTTGTCCGTCTCGATCCACTGGCTTCCTGCGCGCGGGTGATCGGTTGCTGTTAAAATTGCCGTAACGCGTCCGCTCTCTTTAAGCAGATAAATCTTCGCGCCCGGCGCTAAATCAACCCAATTACAGAACGGATCACCGCGAAACCGTGCCACCGGGATCTTCTGACCACCGCGGTCGTTCACAAAAAATGCGCGTTGCGCTGGATCGAACTTGATTCCGGGAAAACGAAAGTCGAACGATTCATCCGTGCGCGGTTCTTCGTCACTGACATAAGGCAAATTACTAAATGTGATCCGCGCTGCCAGCCCACCGCCTCTGCGTTCGAGATAAAGCTGGTGCGAAAGCATTTCGCCGTAGGCAAACGTCTGGTGATGATCGGGGCTTAGAATGCTCGTTGCGCCTGCGATCGCCGAAACGCTTGCGGCGAATAGGATCGCCAGAAAAATCGCGAGGCGCATGCTACGAATTTAGGACGAAGCGAGAGATCGTCCAGTATGCACGCGTCTCACCGGTGGCCGCCGCCCCGATTCTCGAACGGATTATATACCTGAATCGCGTAGTACCACATAAAACCATCCGGGCGATTGGCGCGAGTATGACTGCGGCCAAACATCGCCTCCACATCTTTCGTAGTGGCGCGGCGCTGAGTTAGGGAGCCGATTCGGCGCGTATAAAAATCGTAAGGCAAGGCCTGCGCGATGTAAGCCGGAGGCGCGATCAAGACGCCTTGTCGATTAAAGCGAAACGCGAGGGCGTCCGCGCCATAGCCGTGACGCAGCGGATCTGAGGTGTCGATAATAGGCGCTTCCCACAGACCGAGCTGACTGAACAACTTGGAATCGGGTTGCACGATGTAGTAGCCGTTGCGCGGCCCTAACGACACATAATGCGAATCGTCATCCCAGGAGAAAGCAAAAGCTGAGAGTGTGATTGTTAAGAAGACAAAAGCAGCGATCGGGCGAAACATTGTAGTCATGGAAATAACATCGTGGTTTCTGGTTCGTGGCGCGAGTCTTACGTTTGGTAGATTCTTATTTGCCCCTTATTCCCGAGCGAGACTAATACCTACTATTAAAGGTCAATTCCCATCACAATAGGCCCAGGGACTTCCTCCCAGCCGTGGCGACGCCAGAATTTTTGGCCGCGCAGATTGTCGCCTGCTACCAGGATCAGCGCTCGCTTAAGACCGGCCCGGCGCAAGCCTGCAAGGCATTCATCCATCAAACGCCTGCCAACTCCGCGCGTCTGGTAAGAAGGATCAACCGCCAGATGATAAATATATCCGCGGCGTCCGTCGTGACCGCACAATGCGACGCCAATAATCGCAGCGCCATCGGTCGCCACTCTGCTCAGCCCCGGGTTGCGCGCGAGAAAGTGGGAAACGCCTTCCCTGTCATCACCCTCGGCGATCTCGAGACCCTCAACCCGTTGCCAAAGCTCAAGCGCGGCGTCGTAATCGCTAATGGAAAATTCTCGCGTCTTGATGTTGCCGCTCATCTTCGATCAGGAAGTTCGGTTACCTAACAAGTGGAAGACTCCTTTCGCCGTAGCTTTCTTCG
>DASSFL010000211.1:0-10271 GCA_035694525.1 Candidatus Udaeobacter sp.
CGATGCGCGATCTCGTGGCCTTCGTGCACAGAAATCTTGCCATCCACTCCGACGTGAAGATCGACATAAAACTCCAAGCCCATTTTGCGAGCGCGGCATTTTTCAACTTCGATGACACCGGGGACGGTGCTGGCAACTGAGCAGACGGACTTGACGATTTTTCGCGGCGCGGTGTCCATGATTTCGTAAAACGCCGGTCGCAAAAGCCTGATGCCACTTGCAGCTATGACGGCGCAGGCGAAAAGCGCTGCCCAATCGTCCGCACTTTCCCAACCCTTACCGCCAATCAAGGCAACTGAAATGCCAATGAATGCAGCGGCTGACGTGAGCGCATCGCTGCGATGGTGCCAGGCATCGGTTTGGACGGCTGTACTCTCCACGTCGCGTCCAATCCGGTTAACGTAACGGAACAAAGTTTCCTTTATCACGATCACCACAATCAATATCGCGAGCGTGTACGGAGCCGGCGCGTGATGTGGCAGGAAAATTTCGCGCACGCTTTGAATGGCCAGACCCACAGCGGCGGCCAGGACTCCGATTGAAACAATCGCGGCCGCAATTGGCTCCGCTTTCCCGTGTCCATACGGATGGGAATCATCAGGCGGGCGCGCGGCAACTTTCAGCCCGCTCCAAATGACAAACGAGCCCGCGATGTCGAGCCCGGATTCAATGCCATCGGCAATGAGAACATAGGCGTGACCGAACACGCCACCGAGAATCTTTGCCACCGCGAAAATCGAATTCACAATCATGCCGAAGAGCGCAACCCGCGCACCCGTCTGCCAGGCGGACGAAGTGGTCCCGCCATGTGGCCGGCGCGTTTGCAGATTGTTTGCGGAGGCTTGAGGATGCTGGGGCGAGGACATCATGAGAACTATAAACGCAGCCGTGTACGAAACGCACGGAAATCCGGCCGACGTGTTACATGTTGAACCACGGCCGTGGCCAACGCCAGCTGTGGGCGAAGTTATAGTGAAAATGCGCGCAGCGCCGATCAATCCGGCCGACTTGAATCAGATCGAAGGAAAATATCCGGTACGAGCAGAACTGCCGGCAACGCCCGGGTTCGAAGGCGCAGGAATCGTTGCAGATGTTGCAGCGAACGTAAAAGGCCTATCGAACGGCGCCCTAGTAATTTTGCCGCACAACACCGGAACATGGCGCGACGCCGTTGCAGTGAAAGCCGACGAACTGGTTGTCGTCCCTGCTGGAATCAAACCCGTGGATGCAGCCATGCTGAAAATCAATCCGATGACGGCGTGGCGTCTTCTGCACGATTATGTCGATCTCGCGCGCGGCGACTGGCTGATTCAGAACGCGGCGAATTCAGCTGCAGGACGCGCGGTCATTCAAATCGCACGCGAACTGGGCTACAAGACCGTAAACGTCGTGAGACGCTCGGAATTAATCGGCGAACTGCGAGCGGAGGGTGGTGATGTCGTCCTGGTCGATAGTGAAAATCTTCGCCACGAAGTGGAAGAGGCGACTGGCGGTTCGGCGATTCGTTTGGGATTGAACGCAGTTGGCGGCGAAAGCGCGCTGCGTCTGGCAAATTGTCTCGCTCCGGGATCAACTCTGGTGACTTACGGCGCGATGAGTTTACAGCCGCTGAAAATCCCAAATGGCCTGCTCATTTTCAAAGATCTCCGTTTCCGTGGTATTTGGATTAACAAATGGTACGACAACGCGACCCCCGCTCAACGAATGGAAGCGTTTCAACATTTATTCGAGATGGCGAAACGCGGGCTGCTACAAACGAAAGTAGAGAAAGCTTATCCATTGAGCGAAGCGAAGACGGCCGTTGCACACGCGGCGCGCGGCCAGCGTAGCGGCAAAATCATTTTCGAGTTTGCGGCGTAGCCACAGGGGTGTAGCCTCGAAAATCGTGCGTTCCTTTCCCCTTCGCGCATTTTTTCTCTTCGGGCTAGCCAGCAGTCTCGCCGTAGGTCACCTCCAGTGCGCCGCCGTTCCTGAACCCGGCGACTTACGCGCAGCCGGGAAAGTAGAGTTCCCGGTATCGTGCGCGTCTTCCGTCCAATCTGAATTCTCCCGCGGCGTGGCGTTGCTGCATTCATTTTTTTACGAAGAGGCGCGACGTGTTTTCACTTCGGTAGCCGAACGCGACCCCAAATGTGCAATGGCTCAGTGGGGAATCGCCATGACATGGTGGCATCCGATTTGGACACCTCCGACTCCCGATGAGATGAGCGCCGGTAAGGCGGCAATTGAAAAAGCAGTGGCGATGAACGCCGGAACGGACCGAGAGCGGGGATTCATCACGGCGCTCAATGTGTATTACAATTCGCCGGACAGTTCGAGCGCAGGCGCGGTTGGACAATCCTGTCACGGACCAGTCGGCCCGCGCGACCGTGTGATCGCCTACGAAAAAGCGATGCACCAGCTGCGCGACAAGTATCCGGACGATTTCGAGGTCCAAACCTTCTACGCCTTCTCGGTCCTCGCTGTCGGTTACGCCACCCCTAACGACACGAGCTTGTCGAAGCAGCTCGAGGCGGCCGCTATCTTCGAAAAGCTGTGGAAACAAAATGCAAATCATCCCGGCGTCGTTCACTACTTGATCCATTGCTACGACTATCCTGCACTCGCCCAGCGCGGACTGGCCGCCGCGCAGAGTTATGATTCCATCGCGCCGTGGGTGCCTCATGCGCTGCACATGCCGTCGCACATCTTCACGCGCTTGGGGATGTGGGATGAATCAATCGCTGCGAATCGGGTTTCGGCTGAAGCTTCGCGCGCCTACGCGGCCATGCGCCACCGCGACGCCACCGAAGCCGAGGAATTACACGCGCTCGATTACATGGCCTATTCCTATTTGCAGGAGGCCCGGGACACTGAGGTGAAGAAGATTGTCGATCTTGCCGCCAAAGTGCGGAAGACAAATCCTGAACTGGAATTCAGCGCGGCTTACGCTCTCGCAGCCATTCCAACACGTTATGCGTTCGAGCGGAATGATTGGCCGGCGGCGGCGACATTGACCATTCCAAACCTACCGCACTGGTCCTCGTTCCCATTCATGGTGGCTCTGGTCGAATATGGTCACGCGCTCGGACGAGCGCATACCGGCGATCTCGACGGTGCCCGAAAAGCAATCGCACGAATGCAGCAACTACGTGATGCGACGAAGGATCCCAAGTTCGACTATTTCAAGAACCATCTCGATCTGCAGATGCAAGCGGCTTCGGCATGGGTGGCAGCAGCTGAGGGTAAAAAGAACGAAGCGATTGACATGCTGCGGCGTGCCGCGCATGCCGAAGACATTCTGGGCAAGCATCCAGTTTCACCCGGAGCGTTCGTTCCCATTCGCGAACAACTCGGCAGTCTCCTCCTCGAGGTGGGCCAACCAAAAGAAGCGCAGCAGGAATTTGAAGCTGCGCTCAAAATCTATCCGGGACGATTCAGAGGACTATATGGAGCGGCGCGAGCTGCCGAGCAAAATGGCGACAAGGAAAACGCACACCGTTATTACGCGAAGCTGGCGGCGCAATCGGCAAAAGCTGCCGGCTCACGAGATGAATTGAATCACGTCCGCGAATTCCTGACCGCCGAAGCTAAAGCAACAGGTCCGAAGAACGTCAGCGCGCGAGAATAGAAAACCGTCAGCGTGTCTTGCGTGTCGAAATCATCTTCGAATTCGGCGAGAAACAAAGGTCTCACGAAGGACGCGAACACCCACGACGCGGGTCCACAGCACAAGGGGAATTCTCTGTCATATTCGGGCTAGTTTGCTCTCGCGAATCAACTGACATTCTTCGCTTCGCTCAGAATGACATAGTAGGATCGCTCTTATGTCGCCGTTCGCAATCATCGCTCTGGCTCTGATTCTCGCGCGCGCCGTCACCGAACTGTGGCTGAGCCGACTAAATCAATGCCACGTCCGCACACACAGGAATGAAGTGCCGCCAGTATTTCGAGGAGTCATGGACGAATCGACGTATCGCCGCTCGATTGATTACACGCTGGCCAGGAGCCGCTTTGGAAACATCGTTAACGTATTTGATACCGCGGTGTTGGTCGCAGTGCTTTTTAGCGGCCTGTTGCCATGGGCATTTGGAAAATTCAGTGCAAGTTTCGGTAATTCGATCTTGGCGATGGCCGGCTTTCTCTTCGTCACAGGGATTGCGTTGAGCATACCGGGATTGTTATTCGCCTGGTACGCGCAATTCAAAATCGAAGAGCGATTCGGTTTCAACACTACGACCACGAAGACGTGGATTGCGGATCGTCTTAAAGGATTGCTGATCGCCGTGCTGCTTGGCTATCCGTTGCTTGTACTGGTCTTGAAACTGATCGAATGGACCGGCGCCAGCTGGTGGCTTTGGGCTGCGTTGGTTGTTGTCGCGTTTCAATTGCTCGTGCTGCTCGTCGCGCCTGCGATCATCATGCCGCTCTTCAACAAGTTTACGCCGCTGGCGGAAGGAGCCTTCCGTGAACGCCTGTTTGCGCTGGCGCGACGCACAGGTTTTCCCACCCGCAGCATCGAGGTGATGGATGGCAGCAAACGCTCGCGTCATTCCAACGCGTTCTTCACCGGGTTCGGACGTTTTCGAAAAATCGTTCTGTTCGACACACTGATCGCACAGCTCACCGAGCCGGAAGTGGAATCTGTCCTTGCGCATGAAATTGGCCATTATAAAAAGCGCCACATAATTAAGATGCTCAGCGTTTCCATTGCTGGCGTGTTTGTCGCTTTCGCTGCGATCGCATGGCTCGCGCATCAGCAGTGGTTTTATGGCGCGTTCGACTTCGAGCATCAAACAGGCTTTGCCGCGGCAAATGTCGTTCCTGCAATAGTGCTGTTCGCGCTGCTGGCGGAGACGTTAGGTTTCTGGTTTTCGCCGTTGATTCATATCTGGTCGCGCCGTTTTGAATATGAGGCGGACGCATTCGCCCGCGTGGCAATGGGAGAGAAGCAGTCACTAATTCAAGCTTTGCGCAAATTGAGCGAGAAAAACCTGAGCAATCTCACACCGCACCCGCTCTACAGCGGCTTTTATTATTCGCATCCAACCCTGCTCGAACGGGAACACGCGCTGCAGGAAGCAGTGTAGCGCGAGCAGAAGCAAGCCTGTTTCGCGCGCGACCAAATAAAGAGCATCGGCGCTTGCGGCCAGGAGTATCTGCAAAGGTGGAACGCATTGTCCTCAATGCGTTGGTAAAATGACTACGCCTGCCACGCCGAGACTCTCTCTGTGCGAAATCACTCGTGTATCATCTTGCGCCTTCGGCGATCGGTTCTAGCATCGTCTTCGGAGAAGCCGATCCACCTTCGCAAGCGTTCGAAAATGTCGAGAATCATCGTTGTTGGCGCGGGAATTAACGGTGTTACCGCCGCGATCGAATTAAAGAAACGCGGTCACAACGTGATTCTGATCGATCCAGGACCGTTGCCGCATCCCCTCGCGGCATCCACCGACATCAGCAAAGCCGTTCGCACAGCTTATGGAGCGGATGAAGACTACACCGAGCTCGCGGAACGCTCGATTAAACTCTGGCGCAAATGGAACGAAGAATTCGGAATTGAGTTGTATCACGAAGTCGGCGTGATGTTCGTTCGCCAACGCGAAATGAAGCCAGGCGATTTCGAATACGAAAGCTTCAAACTGCTGCAACGGCGCGGACACAAGGTTGAGCGGATGAATTCAGCGCAATTGTGGAGGCGATTTCCAGCCTGGAATCCTGAATTGTTCCGCGATGGTGTTCTTGAGATTGAAGCAGGCTACGCAGAAAGAGGCCGCGCAATCGCAACGTTAGTCCAACGCACAGAGTGTATCGGTGTCGAACTACGCAGCAGTAGCCGTTTCGCCCACTTGGATGAACACGATCACCGCGTTGAAGGAATTGTCCTTCACAACGGAGAGCGCATCGCAGGCGATCGTGTCGTGATGGCCGTCGGTGCGTGGACGCCGTATCTGCTGCCTTTCATGAAGAAATTCTTTCGCGCCAGCGGCCAACCGGTGTTCCACTTGAAACCTCCGCGACCTGATCTCTTTGCACCTGAGCGTTTCCCCGTGTTTGGCGCGGACATTACGACGACGGGTTATTACGGATTCCCGCTCAATCGCGATGGTATCGTGAAGATCGCAAACCACGGGTCGGGTTGCGAAATGTCGCCCGAATCTCCGCAACGCACAGTTACTTCTGAGGAAGAAGAGAATCTGCGCAAGTTTTTGTCATGGGCATTTCCCAAGCTCGCCGATGCGCCGATTGTTTATACGCGCATGTGTATGTATTGCGAAACGCATGATGGAAACTTCTGGATCGCGCCCGACCCGGAACGAGAAGGACTAGTCATTGCCGCCGGTGACTGCGGACATGGATTTAAATTTGCCCCCGTGCTGGGCGAAATTATCGCTGACGCGGTCGATGGAAAATCCAATCCGATCTTGGAAAAATTTCGTTGGCGACCAGAAGTACCCGTGGGCGCCAGCGTAGACGTCGCGCGTTTCCGCGAGGACCAGCGATCAAACGACGCGATAATCGATTGAGAGTCGCTGACTCGCCATACAATTGATTCAAAGTCAGATTCTCTGCGAGCAGTGGTAAAGATGATACGTTAGTTGTACCGCGGTTATCGAATCCAAAAGCGATTCGCATACAATGACCGTTGACTTTAGCTGATGCGAAATTCCGTGCAGCAATTTCAATCGCGTGAGAACCAAAAGTCCGCCGCCACCACTCGTTGGATGGCCAACGCGACCGTCGCGTTGCTGCCCGTGCTCGCCTGTTTCCTGGGCGGCGCCACTCAAAAATGGGAAGAGGGACTTGTGATCACAGTTCTCGCGACGTACCTGCTGATGCGACCGCCTCGGTTTTCGCTCGGCGCGCTCACGAACGTCGTTCTTCTCACTCTCTTTATTTTGGCAGCAGTCGCATTTCTGCCAGCCCGCTGGTTTTTCCAACCAGAGTGGCGTGCGGCACTTGTAAATGACTTCGGAATTCAGCTTCCATCGGCGCTCACTCCGCAGCCGTGGATCACACTGAGCTATTTCGTTAGCTTCGTTGCTGGATTGAGTTGGCTCTATATCGTCTCCACGCAAGACCTCGAGCTTCACGAGGTGCGCTTTCAACTGCGCTTGTTTACCGGAGGAATTGCGCTCTTAGCCGCAATCTGCATCGCGCTTGACTTGGCACGCACCACGCTCCCGTTCTGGCACAACGAGGAAAATTTCGGTCCATTTCCAAATCGGAATCAAACCGCAGATCTTTTCGGACTCACCGCGATCGTGATTCTGGCCTGCGCTCAAGACGATCTCCGCAAGCGAAGAAAACGGTGGATCGTCTGGATCCTTGCCCTCGTCCTGATCGGGGCAGCGATCATTTTGAATTTTTCGCGCTCGGGAATCGTAATTCTCGTCGCCGGCAGTGCATTCTGGCTTGGCGCGTTGGCGTTCCGACAACGCTCTCCCTGGCGACTAGCGCTTGGAATCTCTCTTCTTCTTCTGCTGCTGCTACTCACGGCGCTACTGCTTTTCGGAGGTCAGACATTCGAGAGATTTCATCTTCGCGATTTCATTACTGCCGACGCCTCGACGAATTTCCGGTGGCAAATTTTTCATGACACGTTTCGACTCATTCGTAATTCGCCCTGGTGCGGGATCGGTTTTGGAAATTTTGAATCGATCTTTGCAATTTTTCGTGACGCGTCCCTCGGCGACCCGCGAGCCTTGCATCCGGGAAGCGACTGGCTTTGGCTTTGGACTGAACTCGGGTGGCCAGCGGTGGTGCTCACGATCGTTGGTATCGCGATGTTTGTTAGTCGAGTTTTCCCACTGCGAGTGGGAACCAACCAAGGGTATCGTCTCGCCGCACTTATCGCGGCGGGCCTATTCGCAATCCATGGGATTGTCGATGTTTCAGGGCACCAGGTGGGTACGGCGTTTGCCGCAATATTTTTGCTTGGGCTCTCACTGCATCGGCCGCTCTGTTTAAAGAGGAGTCAGTGGACGTCGATCTTATTTCGCTTTGTTGGATTGGTATTACTTGCGGCGGGCCTGTCATTGGTTGTCGCCGCGCGTAGTGCTAAACTCCTTCCCGGCTCAGTCGGCGTTTACAGTGCGAAGCAATTATCGGAGGTAGCCAACCGCGAAGGCAATTATAGTGAAACAATCGCACTGACAACTGGCGCGCTTCGATGGGCACCAATCGACTGGCAACTTTACCTCGCGCGTGCCATCGGAGAGGTCGAACTCAAACAGACGACAAACGCAGTTGATGATTTCCGCCGGGCGCGCTTTCTGGAGCCGATCGGTTATGAAGTTCCCCTAGCCGAAGGAAACGCCTGGCTGCGGTACCGTCCGATGTTGACGATGACAGCGTGGCGTGAGGCTCTACACAGAGCCGGGCCTCTGCGACCGGAAGTCTACGCAAACATGCTGAGCGACGCTTCGCTCAGCAGTCCAGAAGTCAGCCCGTTTCTGGAGGAGATTGGACTTAGCGAACACGATTTGGCGCTGCCCTATCTCGACCGGCTGTCCAACGCTTCTTTCAATCGCGCTCTCGCGCAACTGCTGAAAAATGATCCGAACTTACAATCGTTCAGTGAAACAGAAAAACTTGCGCTCTTCGCGTTTTGGTCCGAACGCGGCGATCCCGAGGAGATTTCCCGGGGCGTTGAACAGCATCCCGAGTGGCTTCGTTATGCCTGGCTTGGCATGGCAAACCACAATGCCAGAAGGAATGATTTTCGCGCTGCCTACGAATTAACCCAGCAATACGGCGAACCGGTGGCGCTTCCGCGAGTCGCCACTAATTTTTCTCTTCAAGATCTAGAAAACCGCTTAGCCGTCGCGCCCAATAATTACGGCCTTGGCTATGAGCTTTATCGCGCACAGATGCAGAGTGGTCGGGTCGATGATGCCCTTCTCACCGCACGTCATTTTAGCGAACGGTCTAACTCCCCAGCCTATTTTCACTTCTTGGAAGCGCAATGTTGGGCCGAGAAACAAAACTGGGAAAGCGCTTGGAATGCCTGGCAGGCGTTTCACGCCGCACAGGTACCAGCTACAAAGTAGATTGTGATTTAAAGTCATGCGCAACTGAGCGCGTTTTCCCATAGTGGCAGTGCTGCCTTGTCTAATGCGATTCGGTTCGGACGGGTTGCCGAGACTGGTTTTCTGTTGCTTAGTGGGCCGCTGAGGAGGATGGGAGCGATGATGAATCGATTATCAAAATTTTGTACGCTCGGCGCGGCGCTGGTAGCTTTGAACAGCTGCAACACTATGACCGATCTGGTCACGTCGAAGCTACCGGAGAGTCATTCTGGCCGGCCGACGATCGTCGTGAGCTTGCGGAAACAGGAAGCCTATATCTACCGGGCGGGCTACATAACCGCATCGTCCCGCATTTCCAGCGGTCGCGAAGGATACCGCACACCGACTGGTCGTTTTCAAGTCATTCGCAAGGACGAAGATCATCGCTCCAGTGTCTATGGTGACTACGTTGATGATTCGGGGCGAGTGGTGAAAGCCAATGTCGACAGTAGGCGTGACCGCAAACCACCGCATGCCCACTTCGTAGGCGCCCCGATGCCCTACTTTCTCGAGTTCTCGCCGGGCTACGGATTGCACCAAGGCTACCTGCCAGGGGAGCCTGCATCGCACGGATGTATTAGGATGCCTTATTGGAAAGCGCGCCAGTTTTATGACGCCGCCCACCTGGGGACGCCGGTGGTTGTAAAACCTTAAGATAAAACGAGCCGCAAAGCCCCAGTCGGTCAACAATCTTCGCGCTTATCGGCCGGCAACTACGCGGCGATACAACGATTCGTACTGAGGGACAACACGATCTGCTGAAAACCTTTTGAGCACGCGAGCGCGACTCTGTTCACCCAGTTCGCGGGCCAAATTCGGATTTTGTACCAACGCATCTAACGCAGAAGCAGTCGCGCTTACATCCCCGAAGGGATATAGGGGATAAGAGTCGCCTAAAACTTCAGGGATACCGCCGACGCGAAAGGCAACGACAGGTTTACCATGAAATACGGTTTCAAGAATGCCCAGACCAAAGCTTTCGTATTCGGATGTGTAGAGTCCCGCGTCCGCGGCCTCCAAATACTCCTCCACCACAGCCATATTCTGGCGAACAATAACGATGTCGCGGATTCCAAATTCATCGAGCAATGGCTCGTAAGGTTCGAAAGGGCCACCTGCTAAAACTAACAAACGAAGGCGCGATCGGCTCTCGGACATAGCGATCGTGCGCAATAAAAGGTCGATGCGTTTGACGGGGCGCAAATTCGACATGTGCAGCAC
>DASSFL010000212.1:0-1421 GCA_035694525.1 Candidatus Udaeobacter sp.
ACCGGCGTCGTATCCTCTTCAAATGATCGATAAGCGTGCGGCACGAAGGGAGCGAGTTTTCAAAGCTGGACAGATCTCGTTTGGCTGCGAGCGCGTGGATTGCACGGTAAGAAACTTTTCGGTGGCGGGAGCGATGATCGAAGTTCGAACCTCAAACGTTATCCCACATCAGATCATTCTAGACTTGCTGAGCCGTGGCGCGCGTTTTCCCTGTCTTGGGAAACCTATCAACTCCAATAAATGTTCAGAAGCTGCAGATGGCGTTGCACGCGAAAGCGTGAAGTCTTGTCCGAGAGCCGGATGCGGGGTGCGATAGGAAAGCTGGAATGAGCTTGCCAGTGAAAGTCTGGTCCGTCCAAAGCCGAGCAGGCAGGACGGGAGCGAGTCTTGCGGGCGTCGCGGTAACGCGGGGTCCGAAGCGTAGACAGCGGTTGGACGGGGTGTGGAATTGACTCCCGAAATCGGCATGTTGTGGAGGCAGAGCTGGCGCCCGCACCAGCGAAAGCAGCACATCGGGTCTCGCTATGCGAGAGATCGGATGCTCCGCCGGGGGCTTGGACTACGTCACGGCCAAAAGGCCCATTCCGGAACCTATGAGGCCCATCAGCGTCCATCGGTTGGTTTCCGAGGGGGGCGACGAACGAGGGACAACTACAGTTCGCCGCATCGCGGATGGGAGTCGGACCGCTCCATACTATCGATGAAGTCACCGAAGGAAACGAGGTGATGGAGAAAAGGGAGCGGCAGGAAGGGATCACGCCGGGGCAGGCGATGGGCCAGACACAGCGCTGGCAACCCTTGCAGCCAAACCTCGAGCGTGTGAATGAGGCGGCCAGACGTTCTGGCCAGACACGGTTCACGGCACTGCTGCATCACGTCGACGTTGCCGCGCTCGAAAGGGCGTTTCGGCGGCAGAGACGCGCGGCCAGTCCAGGGATCGATCGGGTGAAGGTGGAGGACTACGAGCGGAATCTGGAGGTCAATCTCCAGCGTCTGCACGCCAGGATCCATAGCGGGCAGTACTGGCCCAAGCCGGTGCGCCGCACCTACATCCCGAAAGCTGATGGCAGTCTCCGCCCGCTCGGCATTCCGACACTGGAAGACAAGATCGTCCAGGGCGCGGTGGCCGAAGTGCTGAATGCCGTCTACGAGGCCGACTTTCTAGGGTTCAGCCACGGCTTCCGGCCGGAGCGAAGCCCGCATTCGGCCTTGGCTGCCCTGGACAAGGCCCTGATGACGCAGCGTGTGAACTTTGTGCTCGATGTCGACATCCGCACCTTCTTCGATTCCGTTGACCACGGATGGTTGATGCGAATGCTGGCGCACAGGATCGCCGACCCCCGGGTGCTCCGCCTGATTAAGCGGTGGCTCGAGGCCGGCGTCCTTGAGAGCGGCCAATGGAGACCGGTGGAGTCGGGCAC
>DASSFL010000213.1:0-2851 GCA_035694525.1 Candidatus Udaeobacter sp.
CAGCGCGCGGTAAAGCCAGGTCCTGGCCATCCTCCATTCCCGCCTCACGGTCCGGTCAGACAGTTTTAGGAATGCAGCTGTCTCCTCCTCGGTCAGGCCACCGAAATAGCGCAATTCAACAATTCGACTTTTACGCGGATCCTGCGCCGTCAATCTTTCCAGCGCTTCGTCCAGTGCCAGCAATTCTTCGGATCGCTTTTCGGTCACCAGTGCAGCGTCGTCCAAGGTTACTCTGAGCGCGCCACCGCCACGCTTAAGCGAGCAGCGTTTACGCGCATGATCAACCATGATCCGTCGCATCAGTTGCGCGGCGGCAGCCATGAAATGGGTGCGGTTCTGCCAGTTGTGCGTGGAATCATCGACCAGCTGCAGGTACGCCTCGTTTAAGAGTGCCGTGGTTTGCAGCGTATGACCAATGCGTTCCCGGCTCATGTAATGATGCGCCAGCCGATGCAATTCGGGCTGGACCAGCGGGATCAGCTTATCGAGCGCGCCTTCGTCTCCGTTGCTCCAATCGACGAGCAGTTGGGTGACTTCTTGCTGCGCGGCTGAGAGCGTCCTCATACAGACTCCTCGACGCTGCAAATTCTAACATGCTCGCGGGTTTTTTACAGCACGGCATACCACCAAAATGTGACGCCGTGGCCGGTTCTAAGCCCGATTTCCGCTTTACGAGATAGAAGCAGCATGTGTGCCGGCACAAAAAAACAGACGCGCTGGATAGATATCAGAACCGGAAAAGGAAAATTATGAAGCCGACTGATTTGATCAAAGACTCCTTTAACCAGTCGCCTTGGCAACGCGGTTTTCTTCAAAATGCTTCGGAGACGAAAAATTTCGAATCGGAGCCGAAGATTCGCGAATTAGCGTCTTTTGAAGAGACGATGCTCCCTCACCTTGATGCCGCACACAATTTGGCCACGTGGCTGCTGCGCAATGAACAGGATGCGGAAGATGTAGTTCAAGAAGCGTATCTGCGCGCGTTCAAATCTTTTGATGGATTTCGTGGCTCCAACGGTCGGCCCTGGCTGCTGACGATCGTGCGAAATGCGTCCTACACGTTTCTAAAAGAGAACAAAGCTGTTGATCTGACCACACCTTTTGATGACGAGATCCATGCAATTGGGCACGAGTCGGCCAGCCCCGCAACGATTCTTGAACATGCTGAAGACGCGGAACTAATCAGGAAAGCGATGGACGCGTTACCGGCGGAGTCCCGTGAGATCCTGACGCTGCGGCACCAGGAAGGTCTCTCCTATCAAGAAATAGCCGACATCGCGCAAATTCCGCCGGGCACGGTCATGTCGCGGCTCGCCCGCGCTCGCGCCAAACTTAAGGGCTGTCTAGCGGCTCGGGTCGGTAACGACCAATGAGATGATGCCGACTTCAATTACAGGCGGCTTCTGACGTTAACGACAGCGAATTGCATACCTTTAAACAGCTTTTTGAAGGGCAATTCCTGCATTGCTGATGACGGTTGTAACTTTCGTTACGGCATAAGGCGGCAGGTCCGGATCAGACTGGCCACCCAGCCTCTGCTGGCGTAAGATCGAGCTGTTTTGTGGAGCACTGGCGGCTCCCGAGATCGCGTCTCTGCTTTCTGCAGTAAGCTCCATTCTTAACGCGGCCGGAATATAGCTTGCACCAAAACGGTATGGATAAGTGTAATAGAAAGGAAAAATGAAAACCTTTATTGTTTATGATTTAGACTCGAAAATGCCCGTTGCTGTGGGCGAACAAGTAAGCGCAGAAACTGCGCGATATTGCGCAAGCGAGATAACTGGAACTTTCCACGCAAATCTTTTCGCAGAAGAAATCGATTTAGAAAAAAAATTACGCTGTTATACCCGGATCGGCAGGCTTTTTTTGAAAAGCTGGCGCTGAGTTTGCCGCCACAGTCCGCGATCAACATCGGACCCGCGCCAATGCCTAGTGGAGAGCACAAACAAGGATTGCGGATCGCGCGGAAGGCGTGCCGGCGCAGAGACTGAGCACTAGTTACGTCCGTTCACTCATGGCGAATCATCTGACCGATGTGGCTTCGTCCGAGCAACACACTGTTAAGCCGTGGCTAGATACCAAGCTCGATTTTGCGGCTCCCGTGCTGGACCTCTCAGGTGACGGTTTTCCCTTGATTGGCGGACGCCTTGATTACCTCGATAGCCACTCGGTAGCAGCTCTGGTTTGCCAAAAACGCAAACATTTCATTAATCTATTTATTTGGCCAACAACGCCCAAGGATAGCTCAGCGCAGACAATGGTTGAGCGGGAGGGCTATCACCTGGTCCATTGGAGCGACGACGATTTCACCTACTGGGCGGTATCTGACGTCAATCTTAACGACTTGCAAAGTTTCAAGCAGCTGTTTGAACAACAAACAGCGCGTCATTAACAAAGCGACGAGGCAGTCGCGCGGTCGTAGATTGCAGTGATCTTAATCACTGCTCCGGCTGACTGTCCCTGGCGCGTACGTAACTTCTGCAGGTACCGCGCGGCAGGCATGGCCATAATCGGGCTCTCCATGCGAGTGCGTCCGCTGTCGCTCGTCGTTTGGGAACTAACGCTCCGCCTCCAACAACGTAGCACAAGCTACCCCGGAACCGCTGTGTGCCCTGCTAATGCGGTTTCAAGGGGAATATTTGTTCGGAAAAATGGTAGAAATAAGTGAAAGCAGATTTACAAACACAAATGAACTCAACCGATACAAGCTCTCACAGGTCGCCGACGTTTTCTGGCGCCGATAACAAACAGTCTGGAACATGGCTAGCGGCAGCCTTGCCGCTCCTAAAATACCTAAACACGCGAACATTGGCCTTTTTACTGTTCGTTGGTTTTGCATTTTTGAATACTA
>DASSFL010000214.1:0-2898 GCA_035694525.1 Candidatus Udaeobacter sp.
ACCGGAATGAGGAGGAGTAGTTGGCGAGTTGATGAGCAAGTGTTGTCTTCATGGAAAAGTTGCAATTTCAATCTGCCGATGATTTGTACATCAGCAACATGCGATGTTGTTGGGTAAGTGCTCCGCCTTCGCTCCACTATGGCGCGATAAGTGCGGTTGCCCTGCAATTAAAGAACGCGCACAATCTCTGCGTGAGCGAATTTCAATTTGGCGGCGATTCGTCCATGTTATTCGTGTAATCGTGATTCAAATTTCCTAGACATGAGCAAAGTTTATCCTAACGCCGCCGCCGCGCTTGACGGCCTGCTTCACGACAACATGACGATCGCTGCGGGCGGGTTCGGGCTGTGCGGCATTCCGGAAAATCTGATCGCGGCGTTGCGCGACAACGGCGTGAAGGGCCTGACCATTGTCGGCAACAACGCTGGCGTCGATGGTTTCGGAATGGGAGTTCTGCTTACCACACGGCAGGTGAAAAAAGTCCTGGCCTCGTACGTTGGCGAGAACAAGGAGTTCGAGCGTCAGGTGTTGTCGGGTGAACTTGAACTCGAGCTCATTCCCCAGGGCACGCTCGCGGAGCGGTTGCGTGCGGGTGGCGCGGGGATCCCGGGATTCTACACGCGCACCGGCTTCGGCACCAAACTGACTGAGGGCAAGCAAACCGAAGTTTTCGAGGGCAAAGAATACGTGCTCGAACCCGGCATCACGGCCGAGCTTTCGCTCGTGAAGGCGTGGAAGGGCGACAAGTCCGGCAACCTCATTTTCCGGAAAACCTCACGGAACTTTAATCCGATGATCGCCAGCTGCGGCAAAGTCTGCGTCGCTGAGGTGGAGCAACTCGTCGAGATTGGCGAGCTTGATCCCGACCAGATCCACACGCCGGGCATTTTCGTCGACCGCATCATCCAGGGAGAAAAGTACGAAAAACGGATTGAGTTCCGCACCGTACAAGGCAGCACGACCGCAAAAAAAGAAAATCCGATCCGCGAGTTGATGGCGAAGCGCGCTGCGCAGGAGTTGCGCGACGGTTACTACGTCAATCTGGGCATCGGCATCCCGACGCTGGTGGCGAACTACATCCCCGAAGGCATGAACGTTACGTTGCAGTCCGAGAATGGCCTGCTTGGCATCGGCCCGTTCCCAACTGAGGATGAAGTGGACGCCGACTTGATCAACGCCGGCAAACAAACCATCACGGCGATGCCTGGCTCGGCTTTTTTCTCCAGCGCCGACTCATTCACGATGATTCGTGGCGGCCACATCGATCTTGCTATTCTCGGCGCGTTCGAAGTGACGGACAAAGGCGACATCGCAAACTGGATGATTCCCGGCAAGATGGTCAAAGGACCAGGTGGCGCGATGGACCTGGTCGCCGGGGTGAAGCGTGTCGTTGCGGTGATGGAGCACACCTCGAAGGACGGCAGCCCAAAAATTTTGAAACAATGCACGCTGCCCATCACTGGCTTGGGAGTCGTCAACCTCATCATCACCGATCTATGCGTGTTCAAGGTGAAACAAGGCGGCGGCCTCGTTCTCATCGAATTGCATCCTGGCGTTACGGTGGACGAAATCCGCGCAAAGACTGGCGCGCCGTTCGACGTCGCCCTCAAGCGCTGACTTGTTCTGCAGCAGATCGGGTAGATCGCAGACCTCCTCTTAGCGCCGCCGCCATGGGCAAATGGATGACATGGGCACGCTGCGGATGCCAACAGTGATTTGGCCGCAATGGACGACCAGCGCGTAAGCTGAAGACACCGTAGAGCGCGTTCCGCATTGCACCAGTCCTCTACTAATAGTTCTGTCACTACAAAGCGTGCATTTGGCCATGCATGAGCATGGGAATCAGGCGACAAGCTCGTGCGAGCGTTCGGCCAGGCAGTGCGGCACGAACGGGAACGCAATGGTATTTCTCAGGATGTCTTCGCAGAAATCGCTCATGTCCACCACACGTACGTCAGGAGCGTGGAGCGTAGCGAACGCAACCTCACCCTCAAAAATATCGCTGCATTCTCGCAAGCACTCGGACTTACTGCGTCGAAGCTGCTCGCGAAGGCTGAAGCGCTCATCGACAAGCGATGAAACGGGCGATTTGCGGATGGGTCAACAGCATGAACGATCGCGCGCGCCAAGTCCCTCACCAGGCGCTCTACCGAATTGAGCCACAGCGCGCTTTAACCGCCTCGCTTCGTTCGCGCAATGGTATTGAGTCCGTGGAATCACTACAAGGAAGTCAGCGCCCGAGAAAACGTAGCGCTCGTGCGGTCACTTTGCTTGTAAATCGATGCTCTAACGCTGGCACTCGTTACAAATCGGTCAAAATGTTACGAACCGATGAACGCCTATGTTCCCGTCTCCCAGTCCCGAGCCGAGGTGCGAGCCCCAAGTCGGTATCGTCCCCCCAACATCCCAGACGCAAGTCTTCGCCGAAGAATAATTTCGTGTCAGGTGTTACGGCTCGTGAAAGTGATTTAAGATTGGATGATTCTGGCTCTATTTCGTAGGAGAACGTGCGCAGTGCTATGAGTACGCGTAGCAGGTTTGGCGCGCTGCTCATCCATTACGATGGGGTTATTTCGACTACTTCCGTTTTCGCCGCGAGCTGGATTTCACATTAAATCTCCTGGGCGAAACTGATGAGATTTCGCGATCGTCTTTTTCGTACGAGCCGCCGCGTTTCGCGCGTGAGAGCAGCCGGAGATCCGCGCGCAGGCGTTCCAATGCGGCGGTCAGATCCAGAATGATTTTTATTCCGGCGAAATCGTCGCCGCAAACGGTCCGAAGAGCTTCGATCCGGCGTAAAGTGCGAACGGCATTTCCATTAAAGTAGTAGCCATGGTCGGCCGTGGTAGGCGCCGGCGATAGAAGACGATACTTGCAATAGACAAGAATGGTGCGGCG
>DASSFL010000215.1:0-5694 GCA_035694525.1 Candidatus Udaeobacter sp.
TAGGCCGCCCGCCACTACCCCCTCGCTCAACTCCACCGCGGTAACGGAAATCGCGCCAGTGGATTCGCGGCGCCAGAATCGTTTTTGAATTGCTCGCCTCCGAGTCAACGGCGCATCATTGACGATTTCTGCACACTTTACGGCTTACCGCGCTTTGTGATTGAATATCGACGCGATGACATTGGCTGAACACGTGGATAAAACCAGTGGACAACAAGAATTTTACGGGTCTGCTTTTGGACCGTTTGTCATAGGTAAAATGGGCGGTTAGCTCAGTGGTAGAGCATCTCGTTTACACCGAGAGGGTCGGGGGTTCGAAACCCTCACCGCCCAGTTTCTCATCGTGATTGCATGATCGTGAACTCGTCTGCGCTCGCGGTTCAGACTGGAATTGGAGATCCCTCGGCTTCGCTCGGAACGACAGATCAAGAAGGGATCAACATCGACGCCTTTGCGTTTCAATTGCGCCAGCACTTCATCCAAATTTTCGACCCGCAAGTTGATCGTGAAAGGCTTTTTTGCTCGGCGCGAAATAATCAGTGTTAGCGGGAAATGGACGCCCAAACGGCGTATCGCTCTTAGTTTGGATCGTCCGCTTTTCGCCAGTTGAATATCGCACCGCGTTCTTTTTCACATTCGATGCCAAAATGGGGCGATACCAATTGCGCGGCTTATTCGGATCCGATTCCGGTAACACGTTTCAAGTCGTGATACTCCTTATTTCAAGGGACCGAGCAGCTAGCCCCGCGGGGTTGGCCTGGGCAGCGGAGTGGGGCTAGGTCTCGGGTTTGCACTCACCTGGAAAATGGCTCCCTGGCCCTGAGTGCCACCTTCTGTTGTCATGCCATAGAGCGCTTCGTTAACGAGAACCACGTTATCGATCGGTTTAGAGCCGTCCCCTGCCTGTCCCCCGAAGCTGTAAAGGCGTTGGTAGCCGTGGCCATCGGTTCTAATAACAAAGACAGTGCCCATGTCATTGTCGCCACCGTTAGCGGTCGTGCCATAGAGCAAATTGCCCACCAGGAGAAGCGAGCCATAAGGATTTTTTCCATCGTTTTGAGTTTCACCAAACTTATGAAGCAACTGGAATGATTGGTCGTCAATGTTTAGTTTGAAGATCACTCCGTCATTATGATGGCCACCGTTGGTTGTCATACCGTAGAGATGGTGACCCGACTGCACAACGTAACCATGGTCGCTGGTCGCGCCGTCTGAACCTCCACCGGCAAAGTCGTGCAGTTCAGTGTAATTAGTGCCGTTCGTGTCGACGCTGAACACGACACCGAAGTCGTGGTTGCCGCCCTTGCGCGTCATCCCATACAAGGTGGTTCCATTGGGATCCAGTGTCAGGCGCCCATGCGGTTCCTTGCCCAGTGATCCACACATGAAAGGGTATAAGGTTTGGAAATTCGACATGAACGGATCGAAGGCAAAGATGACCCCCTCGCCGCTATCGCCTCCGTCGGCCGTTATGCCGTAGAGAATATTGTCGGTGACAACGAAACAGCTGTGCGACTCGTCGCCGGTAGGCTTTGCAAGGTTGAAGAGCTCCTGATAACCAGTCCCATCCTGGCCGATCGAAAAGATGATGCCGGTGTTGTTTGTTCCACCCTCCAACGTGGTGCCATACAATTGACCGTTAAACGGAGTCATCGCGTCGTGACGGGGATTGTCACCGTCATCAGGGTGACCAGCGAATACGTGATCGATCGAATAGCTCGACGCTACATTGTTGGGATCGAAGTGGAAGATCACACCGTAGCTGCCGCTGGGCGGGCCGCCGGGTGTCGGCGCGGTCAAAGTCGTGGTCGTGCGCCCGAAAAGCAAGCCGTTCACATAAGTCAGCGACCCCTTTGGTACGCCACCATCGATTGGCTGTGTCGTACCGAACGAGTAGATCGTACTACTGGAAGACGCCGCAACGCATCGAGGAATCGTCGCCAGAACCACACCAAGCGCCAAAGCTAAGACAACGACGTGCTTCACCTGTCTCCTAATCATGCGTAGCAGCGTGTCTGAAGTCCGGGCGCTTTAGCAAGGCTAAATTCGTGTCAAATCTGCGTCTCGTAGTGCTTGCCGATTGGTGATTACTGTAAATTGGTTCTCGCTTGTTTAGGATACGAACGGTAACATGATTTGAGACAACGAGCAGTCGGCGACTTTCTCAAACTCGTGACGTTCATTCTTTCTCATGGTGCCGGGCGTGTTGTTGGTGCTGTTTCTTTTGGCGCGAGCGAGGCGACGATTTTTTCAAAGCACTGATCTTTCCGCAGTGGATCCCAAAACGGCAGTAGTTTCAGCTGGCCATAGCTGAGAGTGCTCGGGGAACGGACGGCGATTGCAAGCTGTTCGCAAGCGAGATCCTTCTCGCCAACCCATGCAGCGATCATTGCCAAATACGCGATCATAAGTGGGCCGTTGATTGCATCTTTTCTCACCGGAAGAAGCTCGACAGCGCGTCGGCCTTCGCGTAGCGCCTCCTCTTTACGACCGAGACCGGCGTCGATCAGACCAAGCACGCACAGCGGCGGGCCGTAATTTGGTTGAGCTTGAACCGCTTTCTCCTGCTCCACACGTGCAAAGGTGAATGCTGCCCGTGCCGCTTCTTCATCATTTGTCATGCGAGCAATAACACCTTCAATTAGCGGGCGACTTGAGTGAACCGCATAGTCGGTCAGAGGAATTTCGCCGAACGCGTTTAAAGCATCTTTTGCTGCAGCGACGTCGCGCTCGGCCAGCGCACAACTCAGCCAATCATTGGCGATGTTCGACAAGGCGGCGGGATTTGTCACCCGAATTGAATCGATTGTTTGATGCAGGGATCGAGTATCGGCTTTCCAGTGAAATTCCACGGACGCGCGTGCTACTTTCGTATCTACATCGTCCGGCGCGATGGCTAACGCGCGATCTAACACGGATTTTTCTTCAGCGTAGCGCCGGAGCACTCCATAACTGATCGCAATCTGCTGGAGCATAAAAAAGTCGCGCGGGTCTAGTTCAATCGCGCGCTCCAGGTTCCGCGTCGATTCTTCCCAACGCCCCTGACGCCTCTCGATGTAGCCCTTCAGGGCGAATAGGCGGGAAGAATTGGGGAGGGTCTGGCTCGCCGCGGCCAGTTCAGTCAACGCTCCCTCGCAATCCAGGTATCCTCTATAAAGATTTTCTGCGCGTGCCAGGTGTGTCTCCCCTGCATCAGGTCGGAGGCGAAACGCCGCCTGGATCGCCGCTTCCGCTAGCGCCAGACGTGCAGGACTGTGATCGAAGCCAAGGAAGTAAAGCTGGTCATGGGTGTAGGCAAGCTGGCAATAGGCTTGGAAAAAAGAGGGATCACGGGCGACAGCCTGGTTCAGCAGATCGGCGGCCTGGAGCAGGTCTGCCCTTGCCCTGCTGCTAAATAGGGTCAAAAGAAGGTCTCTCGCTCGCAGGTAAAAATCGTAGGCCACAAAATCCGAGGTCGGTGGCTCGTTCATGGCGGCTTTCTCGACATCCGAGACTTTGGCTTCAAGCTGATTTGCGACTTCTTTTGCGACCTCGCTTTGGGTTAGAAACACGTTAGCCAAATCCTGATCGTATTCCTCCGCCCAAACTTGACTGTCGGTACGAGTATCTATTAACTGGGCGTTTAAATGAATTCTGCCCGCCTCCCAGCGGACGCTTCCCTTTAGCACATGAGAGACATTCAGTGCCCGCCCGATTTGCCGGGCATTACGTGCGCCATGATATGCCATGACACTCGTGCGGCTAAGTACTCTAAGATCCGTCACCCGGCCTAGCTTGGTCAAGATGCCATCTTGGATAGCATCGGCAAAAAAAGCGCTCTCCTTAGTCTGACTCAGATTTTCAAAGGGCAGTACCGCTATTGCAATATTCTCTGGGCGGCGAAGTAACTCACTTTTCCAAGTCATTATCCCGATGGCTATTCCGAGGACCAACAAGAGCACAGCCATTCCCGCAACAGCCGGATTGCGTCGCGACCAGCGGAACACCTGCACCGGGATCGAAACCGGTCGCGCGATGATGGGGCGGTCTGCCAGCCAGCGTTCAAGGTCTTCGGCCAGATCCTCGGCCGAGCAATAACGCGCGTTCGGTTCACGCTCTAGACATTTGGCGCAAATGATTTCCAGATCGCGGTCGAGCGCTGGCGCGAAAGAGCGCAGTTTTGGCGCCGGCTTTTCAGCAGCTTGTTGAATAACAGCGAGCACGTTGTCACCCAGGAATGGAAGCCGGCCCGTCAAGAGATCGAACAAAATTGCCCCGAGGCTGTAAACATCTGTGCCAGGCCCCAAACTCCGTGTTGAGCCCTCGGCTTGTTCGGGTGCAACATAACCCGGTGTGCCAAAAATCGTCAGCGTGTGGGTAACATTACTCGCCGTATCGAGCCATTTGGCCAATCCAAAATCGCTCACCAAAGGTTCGCCACGCCCATCGAGCAAAATGTTTCCGGGTTTTAGATCACGATGAAGAATTCCTTCAGCGTGCGCGTAATGGACAGCGCGTGCGACCTTCGCCATCAGCGCCACGCTGCGGGATGGTTCGCTGCGTAAAGCGGGTGCCACATCGCGCAAGCTGCCACCTGCGGCGAATTTCATGCTGAAAAACGGAAGTCCGTCCTCGTCCTCGCCAACTTCGTAAATAGGGAGGATGTTTGGATGATCCAGATTCGCTGCGGCTAGTGCTTCGCGCCGAAAGCGAATCAGTGTTTCCTGCGAATCAGCCTCGTATACTAAAATCCGTTTCACCGCGACGATACGCCGCGAATGCCGTTGGCGGGCACGATAAATAACTCCCATCCCGCCATGCGCGATCTCGTCGAGAATTTGATAATTGCCAAGCCGCCGATCGGGATCGCTCACATTGATCTCAGACAGCACCTCTTCCAGCGTTTCATCATTAGAAGTATCGGCTCCCAAACCCCGACAGAGCAGACAATTCAGGCAAAGGCCGCGTGCAACGCGCGATGTTGATCCACATTCTGCGCACGGGATCGGCTCCCCTCGGAGCGGTGCCCAAGCAGGAGTACCTCCGCGGTTCATGGTGACGTCGAAAAAGCTGAAAACGGACGCGATGTATTCGGCATCGTTCCCCGCATCTCCTCCATGTCCTTCTACGGAAGCCGCCGAGCGAAGTTCAGTACTAAGTTGAAAATCGTCCCGAAACGCGCGTCGCGGAGGCCGTGAAGAAGGCTCACCTTCGCACAGCAGTTCCCCCAAACGCCCAATTGCGATCTTTGCCAGGCAGTTACTGCGAACCAATTCGCGCCCGGATCAGTCGGACGAAGATCAAAACGTGTAACGCTATAATAACCAGAAATGTCGGGAGAAGACTAAGTAGAAGTTCCCGAAGCGGGTGCATCGCCTGCCAGTCTTTTAAACCAAACCGGGGCGCGCTGAAGACAACAAAAATAATGTCGATAAGTCCAAGCGTGTTTCAGATAAGAAAAGCTTCTTCGCAAATTCAGTGCGCATCGCGCTAACCACAGCCATCGCAGGACGGCACCAATGACGTCGCCCCAACCCGCCGGTCTTGCGAACCCGCACGGCATTTGGCCACGCTGACAAAGGACCAGAAAATACGCTCCGGCAAATAACCGTGTCACATAAATAACACCAGCCAGCGAACATCGACATTCAGCGCCCACACTCTGATTGGGGAGATTTTCCAACACGCGAAAAGGACAAGGGCGGTCAACGTCCA
>DASSFL010000216.1:0-9880 GCA_035694525.1 Candidatus Udaeobacter sp.
TTCTCCATGCAACCGATTGGGTACTGAGTCAGATCGAACAAGGGCATCGCTCCATTTACCTTGATCGTTACATTGTTCGTATCCTGAAAATCGATCTCTCCCCGAAGTGAAAGATCCGTATCCTTCGTCGCAACGTTGAGAAACTCCATCGCGGCGCGATTTCCTCCAAAAGCAATGCGGCCGCTCGCTTCGGTGAGATTGATGGGACTTCCTCCGTTGCCGGACAGCTTCCCGTTCACCAACTGGATGTCGCCATCGATATGGGGATGTTGCAACGTTTCGGAAAGCGAAACGTTTCCGCTCAGAATGCCGTCGCGGAAAATTTGTGGGTGAAAGAGCTGAGGCGCGTTTGCGAGGAAGATTGATGGAAAGTTGAGTGTGATATTTAGCGGAGACTCCCGAAAAGCGTTCCAATCTGTCCCGATTCCCAAAGCAAAATTGGCTGTGAAGCTTATCGGGCTGGAAGTGGCCATGTGAATCACACCGCGTACGTCCCACTTGCTGGAATCAATGGTTGCCTGGACGTCGGCCGGGATTGGGTTTGCTTTTTCATCTGCTCCGCGAGGAATCGGCAGATAATCGAGCACGTTATTCAGCCGGGCTTCGAGCGTCCCTGAATAGTTGTGCTCGTGCGACAGATCGATTTTGCCCTGTCCGCTGAGAGAATCGTTTTTGCGCGTCATCGCCAATTGTTCGATCTCCAGGTTGGTCGCTTTCAAATTCAGTTTCGCGCTCAAGTTGTCGATGGCGGTCTTGAAGAGTGTGAGCGATGCGCCTTCTACCATGAGATGGCCGCCCAATTTTCGATCACGGGTGTCCATCGCTCCATCAATCGTGATTTTCCCGGCAAAGTCGCCGGCATTCGCGCCAAACAGAGACGCAAAATCGCCCAGCCGATCGATCGATGCAGAAATGTTGCCGCGAAAATCCGGACTGAGCCAGCCGGATGCGCTCGTGGGAAACGCAGCTTCACCGCTTAAAGTGAACTGGTTTGCATGTTGTTTTATATAGAGCTGCTGTAGTTGAATCCGCCGATTGTACAGGGCTGCGCCGACCATGATTTCCTCGGCTGTGCGATTCCGCCAGGTAAGCCCGGTCAGTTCGCTCCAAAGCGATGCGGTGACCCGGTCTGGTTCGGCAAGATTTCCGCGAAAAGTGAAGTTGCCAGCGTGGAGCAACCCGCTGACATGATCGGCGAATCCAAAAGCTTCCGAAGTTTGCTCGAGAGAAATATCGGTAGCACCGCCAGCAATTTTCCAGTTGGAATGTTGAGAGCGCCATTCGTGCGAAATGTTTCCGCGAATTTTTCCCCCGAACGCGTCGGTATCGAACTGCAATCCCACGCGCTGGTTCCCGAGACGCGACAAGTCCGCCGTAGCGGACTGCAGGTCGAGACCGCGTGTTAAAGTGAGTCCGGCGATTGTCAGACGATCACCTTCCCAATGTGTTGCACCGCGTAATTGCGAAAAGGTCTGGTGAAACCACGGTGACGCGATCATCACCTCGGCAGCAGTAAAACGACCCGCTTCGGTCTGGTTCGCGGATAGAAATCCGTTTCGCAGCAAAACAAGCGTTGGGCCGTTTTCGATCCGCACCTCCGAGCCAGTGACACTGAGATTCTCTGGAAGCATTCGGTGAAGTGTCGCCCAGCCGCGGCGGGTGATTGCTCGCACGGTTGGATTAGTTCGGCAAAATTCTGCGTGCAATTCCCGAATCGACAGGTTGCGAATGGCACGACCTCCTCTGTGCAGTAGGATATGTTTGAAATTCAAATCGAAGAGCGCATCTGTGATTGTAAGATCGACGCGGAGCGTGTCATCGTGCGCGTTTGTCAGGTGAAGTTGGCGGATCGCAACCGGACGCAGAAACGGTGCATCGATCTTATCGACGTTAACTGTGAAGCCCTCCTGTCGCGCCCGCCACCAAATCCACCAACGGACACCATGGGACACGGCAAATGGCGTAAACCAGACCGCCAGAAACGCTGCCAGGAGGAGAAACAGACTAACGAAGACAAATCGATTTTTTAGGGGCATTTAGGTTGCTGTAGAAAATGACAAAATCTTCGCCTTCGCCCGAGGCTTCGGCGTGCCAAGCAAATGACGAATGGCTACGCCGCGTAAAACCGGTGAACCGTAAATCCGATGTAACGATGCGACGAATCACGCGGCCTTTGTCGTCATTCGAGCTTCGACACTCATTCGTCATTGTTTATTCATTGGGCTTCATTTGCGATGCCACCTTTGAAAATCAAATGCAGCGGTTGCAGCGCGTGAACGCGTTGCTCGATTTGCTGCTGCAGCGCACGCTCGGCTTCGGCGGTCAAGTCGGTTTCTGCTGCTTTTTCTCGTGCCAGCCGAGGCAAGATCGATAATTCGCTTTGCATATCCTCTCCTGAAATGCGGTTCCACAATCCATTTTCAAACGCGAGGACGTCCACCTGATCCTGCTCGATACCAAGGATCCGGGCGTGCGGCAGCTGGACGATGATTTCATTCGGACGGATATCGATCGACAGGTTGTGCTGTAGATCGAAGCCGGCTTTGGCGATGAATGTGCCATGTAACTTTACGCGCTTCGAACTACCCACCCAGGTATGGAGGAACTCGTGTTCAACTTCGATGCGCCGTGACAAAACAACCAATTCGCTGACGGGCGTCGTTTGTTCCATGTAGACACGGTTGTTAATCGTAATGCGCGGCTGCAAATGCGCGATGTCGATAAAAGCGGCGCGCAAATCCTTACCCAGTTTCTCCAACTGAGCGGTGCTTTGTTGCGCTGTGCGGGCCGGCCAGGTTTCAACGCGCCAAAAAATGACTACGACGACGGCAGCAATGGTGAGCGCCATTAAGGTAAATGCGAGCGGCCAGGAAATGCGTCCTGATCTTGAAACAGAATGACAAAGCACGAATGACGAATGCCGAATTAATGGCGAATGACAAATGGCGAATAAGTGGCCGTCCTTATTCGGTTATTGTTTGTCTGTCATCTTTTCCGTCGTCACTTGGATTTCGCCCCAAAAAATTACCGCCCCCCACACCCGATAGGCGTGAAGGGCGGCTGTTCCCCCCAGAACAATCTTAAAAAACTTCGAGGCTACTAAACGAGCTTCCAGCAGATCGCAACAAATTTTATCTGAAAAAATTCAACACTCCGGACGTCGCAAAATTAGCCGATGAAATGAATGACGAAGCACGAATGTCGAAATGACGAAGGAAATCCGAATAACGAAACTGGAAAAAAGCGAAGTGCTCTTTTCGTCATTTGAGCTCGTCATTGATTCGGCGATTTCGCCTGCCACGTCGAAGCTTGGCGAAGGCGGGTCACTGGAATTTCGTCACTTTCAAGATGCGTTTGCTTCGCCGCTCCGCGACATGGTCGCCGACCAGAGCTTGCGGAAGCGCGTGTCGCAGTTTCTAGTTTTCAGATGCGTGATTTTGAAGATCAGCCATCCTCGCGCAGCCTTGCTGGTTCGTTGCTGGTCGCTCATCCGAATATGCTCGACCCGAATTTCCGGCGGACCGTGCTTTTCATTTCCGAGCATGACCCGGGCGAGGGCGCTCTTGGCGTGATCATCAATCGGCCGCTGGACAGACAGGTAGCGGATCTGGTGACCGAGACACCGCCAGCGGGCCTTGCTGAGGTGCCTGTCTTTCTCGGCGGACCTGTTGGGAAAAATCAACTGATGTTTGCGGCGTTCGAATGGCACCACAGCGGTGGACTCAAACTCAATCACAATGTCGATTTAAAAGAAACAAGCGACGAATTAGACCAAACGAAAATCATTACGGTTTGCGCGTTCGTGGGCTATGCGGGTTGGGGGGCGGGACAACTTGAAAGCGAGATGAAGCAGAAAGCGTGGCTTCTTCAAAAGGCTAATCCCTCGGTGCTTAAACTTGATCGTCTTCCGAACCTGTGGTTCGAGATCATGCGCGGCCTGGGGCCGTGGTATAAAATGCTGGCTGCGGCGCCAGACGACCCGTCGCTGAACTGAAGAAGCGTGAGAAGTGAGATGTGAGAAGTAATTTGGCTTGATTCCTTCTTCTCGCTAATCACTAATCACTTCTCACTTTTCACATGATCATTGGTGTTCCGAAAGAAATTAAAGAGCAGGAGCAACGCGTCGCCCTGCTGCCATCGGCTGCGAGACAGCTTACCCGGCGCGGTCATTCAGTCGTTGTACAGAGGAACGCCGGCATTGGCTCGGGTTATCCGGATGACGAGTACGTCAAAGCCGGCGCTGAGATTGTCGATCCAGCGAAAGAAGTTTTCGCGCGGAGCGACATGGTCGTGAAAGTGAAAGAGCCGCTTGAGGCGGAGTTTCCATTGTTGCGCAAGGGACAAATCCTCTTCACGTATCTTCATCTGGCGGCGAGCAAATCTCTTACTGAGGCGTTGCTGAAGTCGGGCGTGACTGCAGTGGCGTATGAGACCATTCAGATCGATCATCGTTTGCCGCTGCTCGAACCGATGAGCGAGATCGCGGGTCGCATGTCAGCGGTGATGGGCGCGAATTTTCTTGCCAAATACAATGGCGGCAGCGGAGTTTTGTTGGGCGGTGTGCCTGGGGTTCTGCCTGGACGCGTCGTAGTTGTGGGCGGCGGGACGTCGGGTGTGAATGCAGCGCGCATGGCAACGGGCTTGGGCGCAGAAGTGACGATCCTCGATATCGATCTGGAACGTTTGCGCTATCTCGACCTCGCAATGGAAAACACCAATACGCTTTATTCAAGCGAGGCGAACTTGTACGACTTAATGGCAGATTGCGATTTACTGATTGGCGCTGTCCTGTTGCCCGGAGCGAAGGCGCCGAAGTTAATCACTCGCCAGATGTTGGGAAAAATGAAGCCGGGCAGCGTGCTGGTGGATATTTCCATTGATCAAGGCGGTTGCGCGGAAACATCGCGACCCACTACGCACCTTGATCCAGTTTATGTCGAGGAAGGCGTTACGCATTATTGCGTGGCAAACATGCCCGCTGCGTACGCGCGCACGGCCGCTCAGGCGCTCACAAACGTCACCTTTCATTATGTGGAATTGCTCGCCGATCTCGGCCTCGAAGGCGCCTGTAAAAAACAACCGGCCCTTATTGGTGGCATTAACACGCGCGACGGGCGGCTTACTTGTAGGGCAGTGGCGGAGGCGCACGGCCTCAAATACGAGGCCCCGTTTTAATCGGCGTTTATCAAGCATTTGCTGTTGAAAATAGGAATTGAATGCGGTCAAAAACTGCCTTGCTCCGATTAATCTGTTACAGCAATATGCCTCTTCCAATTAACACTATGAAAAAATACATCTGCATTCTGGCCAGTGCCGCGCTCCTTGCGGCGTGCGAGCAAAAGACCGAGACAACCGAACCCGCGGCAACTCCAGCAGCCACGAGTCCTCCAACGACAACTGAAGCAACGAGTCCGACTTCGACTACGGAATCTTCCACAGGGACGTCAACGTCTACTGGCGGAACAACCGAATCTCCTGCTGAGGCCTCGCCTACTCCGTAAACTCTGGCTTTCTTTCTTCGCGAAGTCTTCTCCCGAAATCCCTCCGGGAGAAGACTTTTGCTGTACAGATGCCGCATCCATGTTTGGAGCGCAGGATTGGCGTCGCAGAGCTCCGCGCTCCAACATTTTTCGGTTTATAGTAGCGAATCCACAGCCAACATGAAGCAGGTGAATTCGCTTTCATTTCCAAAGCAGCGCCGCCTGACGCGGGCGTCCGAGTTCGAGCGCGTAAAACAAGACGGCCTGGTGCGGCGCTGCAAACTGCTAATGCTTAGCACGGCGGCTGTCGAGAATTCCGGCCTGTCTCGCGTCGGCTTTATTACCTCTCGCCGCCTCGGAGGCGCAGTCGCTCGCAATCGTGTCCGCCGTCGTCTGCGGGAGATTGTGCGCCGGCACCAGCATGATTTGCGAGAAGACTTTTGGATTGTGATTGTTGCGAGGCGCGACGCTGTGACCGCGAGCTATCGCGCCTTGGAAGATGAATGGTTGCGTCTCGCGAGACGCGCTTCTATTCTGCTGTGATGCTCTGGCTGCTTCGTTTCATTATTCGCGTTTACCAATGCACGCTGTCGCCGCTGCTCAGTTTGCTATGTGGACCTGATTCGGGTTGCCGATTTACGCCGACGTGCTCGGCATATTTTCTGGAAGCGGTACAGACGCACGGCATTGGCCACGGAAGCTGGCTGGGATTAAAACGCCTCGCGCGATGTCACCCTTGGGGCGGATGTGGTTATGATCCGGTCCCGACGCCGACCGACGGATGTCAGGCTACCAGTCTGACCCGGACTGGCTGACCTGCCACATTACAGGTGATCGGGCGAAACCGAATTTGTTATGGATCGAACTGCGTGGATTGTCGTTATCCTTTGTGTAATCGGGCTCGTGGCGTGGCAGATTTACGTAGCGAAACAGATGTCGCCGCGGCCCGTGCCGATCAACGTTGCATCAGGGCAAGTGTCGCCCACGGCAACCCCGAAAGTTTTTGAACCTTCGCCACCGCCGGCTGTCCCGGAAGCTACGGCGAAGAGCACCGAGCCGGTTCCGAGTTTTGCCGAGAAGATCGAAACACTGCGAAATTCAGATGTCGAACTGCGTCTGACAAATCGCGGTGGTGGGATTAAAGAAGCGGTCCTGCTCAAACAAGTAGCTGAGAAAGGGCAACGCGTTGTCTTAAATTCAGCTCAGGGCGCGCCAATCGGGGCAATCCTTGAATCCCGAGAACTCGGGACGCCAACGCTTCCCGAGTTTACGGCATCCACCGAGTTGGATTCCGTCGTTAAATTTGCGCACACGACGGCCGAGCAAGTAGCCATCCGGAAAAAGTTCTTCTTCCAAAAATCTTCGGAGAACAAAGACAACTACGTGATTGAAATGGACGTCGATCTTGAGAACCAGGGGACCAAGCCATATCAAAGCGCTGGTTATTTTGTGGCGCTCGGATCCACGGCTCCTATTCATCCCAAGGATTATCCTACGTACACGCGTCTAGCGTGGTGCATCGACGGGAGAGCAAAAGGAATCGACGCAGGCTGGTTTAGCAGCAGTGGCGGTTTTCTCGGCGTCGTAGGTCAGCGCGCTGCGCGGCCGTATTATCAGGAGAATATCGCGGGCGCGGAATGGGTTGCGGTAAGTAATCAATTTTTCACAACGCTGATCGCGCCGCTCACCGCCAAGGCGACCGGCGTATGGGGCCGAGGTTTCGAGATCGAGCATCCGCCGGATCAAAAACTACTTGGCATCGAAGGTGCGCTTGGGATGCCAGAATTTCAGTTGCAGCCCGGGCAAACCTACAGCGCGCGTTTCGAGATCTATGCCGGCCCCAAACTGTACCACCGGCTTGCGCAACTTCCGCATAACGAAGCGGAGATCATGAATTTCGGGATGTTCAAGATCGTATGCCAGTTTCTGCTCAACTTCATGAATTTGTTGCACAGTTGGCTCCACGACTACGGTCTAGCCATCCTGGCGCTTACGACCGTCGTCAAACTCACGCTCTGGCCGATTCAAAACAAAGCGAATCGCTCCATGCAGCGGATGGCTCTGCTGTCGCCGAAAATGCAGGAGTTGAGGGACAAGTACAAAGACGACCCGACGCGGATGAACCAGGAGTTGATGAAGCTTTACAAGCAGTACGGCATCAATCCGGTCGGTGGCTGTTTGCCGATGCTCATCCAGATTCCCATCTTCTTCGGTCTCTTTACAATGCTGGGGCAGGCCGTCGAATTGCGAAACGCGAAATTCTTGTGGGTGAAGGACCTTTCACAGCCTGATACTCTGTTCGTAATTCCGGGAATGGGTTGGGTCCCGATCCTCGGTGTTCCGGGCGTCGGATTGGCGGTCAACATCCTGCCCATCATTATGGGAGCCACGCAAGTGTGGTTGATGCGAATGACTCCCAAAACTGGGGATCCAACCCAGCGCCGGATGATGATGTTTATGCCCCTTATCTTCTTGTTTTTCTGCTACAATTTTGCGGCAGCTCTGGCATTGTATTACACTGCACAAAATCTTTTCAGCATCTTACAATTTTGGTACAACAAACGACAACCAATGCCGACGCTGGAAAAAGTTTCGCCGCCGGGGAAACAGAAACGATGATGACGCCCAAGGATCTGCTCGATACCATTCTGGGTTATCTGGGTTTCGTTGTGCAAATCGAGGAGACCAGGAATGAGGGTGGCAACGCGACGCTGCAGATTTATACTGAGGAAAGCGGTCGCCTGATTGGGCGCAACGGCGAAACGCTCGAGGCTATTCAGTTTTTGCTTAACCGCCTTTTGCAAACCAGGGACAAGGATGCTGAGAAGGTAATTGTGGATTGCGAGCATTACCGCTCCATGCGAGAAGACCGCATCGTACAACGTGTTCGGGAATTGGCCGAACGTGTGCGCGTTACGGGCCGTTCGCTTCAGCTCGAGCCGATGAATTCCTACGAACGTCGTCTCGTTCACAATGCTTTTAAAGAGGATCCTGATGTGGCGACGTGGAGTCCGTCCGATTCGGCGCGCATTAAGCAAATCACGCTGGTCAAGCGCCAACCAAAAAAAGAACAGGGAACAGCGGTCTACAGTCCGCCGAGATAGAATGCGGCGGGTCGCGTCCGCCGCTCGTTGTTTGGATGTCATCCTGACCGAAGCGAAGGCTCTCTCTTTCTGTAAGTCGCAGCTTACTTTAGCAAATCGGCTTCGGATACCGAAAGCAGCCCTTTCGCAGCATATCGGGAGTCGATTTAACCCGGGCGCGGAGCAAAAATCTTGTAATTATCTGGTAGCGGAGCGCCGAAAATCTGAGAAGGGTAATCGCCACAATATGAAAACACTTACGCTGAAGCCATTTGCTCTTTGTCTAGTCAGTTTCGGACTCTGCGGGACTGTTTCCGCGCAAAGCGATTTGAAGATGCCTGATGTCAGCCAGGCTGCCGAGGTAAAACAGCGCATCGCCCTGACGGATATCACGGTCAACTACCATCGCCCACTCGTGAACGGGCGAAAAATTTGGGGCGGCGTCGTTCCTTATGGCAAAGTCTGGCGAGCGGGCGCTAATGAAAACACGACGATTGAATTCAGCGATCCGGTTTCGGTGGAGGGCAAGCCGTTGGACAAGGGAACTTATGGGCTGCACGTGATTCCGAATCCTGATTCGTGGACGATTATTTTTTCGAAAACAAACACCGGGTGGGGGAGCTACAGCTATGATCAGAAAGACGATGCGTTGCGCGTAAATGTGAAACCTCGGCCACTGGCTGAGCAAGAAGAGGCGCTCGAATTCGAGTTTGAAGATTTGAAACCAGATTCAACGGCGGTGACGCTGAAATGGGAAAAGTTAGGTGTTCCTTTCACTGTCTCCATCAACGATGCGGATCAAACGTTGCAGAATATTCGATCTCAAATGAAAGGCGCAGGCCAGTTTGCCTGGCAAGCTCCAGACCAAGCGGCGCAATTTTGTTTGACCAAAAAGACTAATCTGGATGAAGCACTGCGTTGGGCCGATCTCTCAATTCAGAATGAGGAGAGGTTCGAAAATCTCAGCACCAAAGCGGATATTCTTAAGGCGCTGAATCGGCCGGACGAGGCGAAGAAAACCTGGGACCAGGCGCTCGGGAAGGCCACTGCACCGCAACTATATACATATGGTCGACAGCTGCAGAATCAGAAAAAGGGAACTGAAGCAATGGAGATCTTCAAAGAAGTGGCCAAGCGGTTTCCACAAGGAGTGTATGGATATTTGGCGCAAGCGCGTATTAAATCTGCAGCTGGTGATTTCGCCGGCGCGCTAAAAGATGCGAAACAGGCGCAAGATGCCGCTCCAAGTGACGCGCAGAAGCAGGCTATTCAAGGACTCATCGATCGACTCCAGGCGAAGCAGGACATCAATAAATA
>DASSFL010000217.1:0-8541 GCA_035694525.1 Candidatus Udaeobacter sp.
TTCTCATCGTTGGCATCGGCCGCTCTCGCGCGCGAGGAATCGGTCCTTGCACGCGTTACCACTTACTGGGCAGGCGAAGGCCATAAATACGCGAGTACCGGCCGACGATTACGCTCCGGACATTGCGCCGTCGATCCAAAGCGAATTCCGTACGGCAGTAAAGTTGTCTTCCCTGATCGCGCCTGTACAGCAGTCGATACCGGAACCGCGGTCATTAGCCGCAAAGCCGCTCGGCTATGCGGACGGACTGCGAGCCAACTCAAGGCAATTGTGGTCGACCGATTTTTTGAAACAAAGCAAGAAGCGATGGCGTGGACGAGTGCGCATCCACACTTCATGACGCTTCAAATTGTTCGGCCCGGATCTCACGCGGAACCAGCCGACCTATGATCAGGTAGGAAACGATTGGATCGCTTCTCCCAGCACAGAAGTCCCCGAGAAAATTACAACTTGGCGTAAACGCCCAACAAAGGACGGCGCGACGGCGTTTTTGAACGGAAATCGCTAACGAAACCGTCCCGCGTGCGCAACTCGACATGGCCCACGCTACGGGAGGTGCCATATACGAGCACCGAACCGATTGGCGCCGAGAAAGGATCTGACACGGGGAGTCTCTTGAATCCATAATTACTGACGAGCTCTGATGCAGCGTCTCTGGCGAGCTCGGTCTTCGGGCGGGAATCGATGACGCCGGAAGCAAGCAACGCGTCTTTTACGTAACGCCAGCATCTCGAGCGCGAATGCGCATGGGCACGTTCCTGCGCGATGGTCGCTGCCTGCATCAATCTGCCGTCGATGTGCCGATCGATCTTGCCATACGGGTAAACGATCTGGTTGGGATAATACTGCGTGATGACCGGAACGGATTCCTTTTTGCCCCCCGTGGTCTTGAAGCTAAACCGCGAATAGGGTTGCGTTGTTTGGCTTACGGTTTGTTGCCCCATTGGTCGCACAGGATCCATAGTGAACGTCGGCCCCAAACCTTTGGCAATTGTTCGCTTCGGCTCTTTGGCGACCACTTGCGAGGGCTTTTCCGTAATCGCACTCGCCGGCTTTTTCGTCATCGCTTGCGTCGGTTCCTTGGCGATTGCTTGCGCTGGCTCTTGTTTGACCGGTTGTGTCGGCTTCTTCGCGGTTGCCGGCGTTCGCTTTTTCGTGATCGCTTTTATCGGCTTATCCGCAGTACTCGGCGCCGACTTCTGCGTTATCACTTGAACCATGTCGTCCGCTTTCTTTTGATCGTGGCTCGCAAGATCCAACGACGCGGGAGCCAACGCCTGCGCGCGAAGCGCTGCGCTGGAAATGACAAGAAGCGATGCAGTTGCGAATGCCCAGAGGGCAGGTCGTTTCCCCACGAAGGCGAGGTTATGCCGGGAATCGAGCCGCTAGGCAAGCTTTTTTTTCTGATTTTTTCGACAGGTTTGAAAGGCCAAAACCTGACATGGTCGGAACTAAAACCGTTGTGTCTCCGCTCCTCATGCGCGTGCCCTCCTGAGCGTCTAATTGTAAGGAAAATAATCCGGCCCAAATTGTGGCGGAGGAGCAAGCATTTGATCCCGCTGAATGACGGCGCGCCGATGTCTGCGCGGAACGAATTGATTTTCGTCCGAGTCGGGTGCGACGATCCTGGTGCGGCCGGACGGCAAACGATAAATCAGCCTTCCATCGGATGTAATTCCGAGCATTCGAACGCGCATCGAACCCTGCCGAGCCGACGATGTCGAAGCAACGCGTTTCTTTTTGCTGCGCGAACTCGATTGACCGGCTGTGGCCTGCTGTGCAGCCTCGGACTCTTTCGGGGGTGCCGTAGCAGCTTCGCTAGCGGCTGAGGCTTCCGGAGCCGCGCTTGGGGCCGCGGCCGCCACCGTGTCTTGCTGTGCGGCCACCTGCGGCTGCTCGCTCGATGTTTCGCCCTGCTGGAGATCCGCCGCCGGGGTCTGAGACGAATTTGGGGCTGCCGCGCCGTCCGTTGCGGGTTGGTTCGCTAACGCTAGCGCTGCATTGGCCGCTTGCGACAGCACAGTTGCAGGAGCAACGGGCGTCGAAGCATTTTGGACTGCCGCAGGGGTTGGTGAAGATTCGGGGACGCCGACCAGAACGCCAATCGACTTTATTGTGCGGGGCCGGTGCAAGATTCCGCCAATCGACTCAGGAAACAGAACCGCGGCAACCACAGCCGCAGCCAAGACGAGCGCGCCAAATGCCAATGCTGTTCGCAGCAAACGCCGCGGTCGAGGCTGGGTCGGCCGGCGAATCGCTGTCCTGAACGGGATGCCGTAGCGGTCGGCCAGCGCGAGTCGCTTTTCAATTTTCAGCAGGCAACTCCGAATCATCTCTCCAAGCACGACCAGATCCTTTGGGCGTCGCTCGGGATTCGGATGCAGCATCTGGGAAAGCAAGTTCCGTAATGGTTTTGGAAACCCAGAGAACTTGGGAGCTTGCCTTGCCGTCTCAGGCGAAATCTCCACCCCTGTGAGGAGAAAGTACATTGTCGCACCGAGCGAATAAGTCTCCGAATGCAAATCCGGCGTTCCATGCTCTCGGGTAGGCTTCCTGGCCTCGGCACTCAGAGACTCCAGTGGCGAAGACGCTTGTTGTAACGCCGTATCTTTTGGTTCGAATTCGCCCGGTCCAGTAGGAAGTGAGGTCTCAACCTCCGCGGAGTTTTGGTGATCACTCTCGAGTCCCGCCAAGCCGAAATTGGTCAGTTTCACCAAGGGCCAGCCACCTTCGGGAGTCTGTCCCGGCACAACAAAAATGCCGGAGGGATCAATTGAGGGGTACGGAAGGTGGTGGAAGCTCGCCGATGAGAGCACGCTCACGATTTGTTCGGCCACCCGCAACGTGGAGTCGGCAGGCATCGGGCCATGCTGGGCAACCCACCTCATCAGTGTTTCGCCTGACAGCCGCTCGCAGACGTAAACGTAATTTTCGCCTTCGCGTTCAAAATCGAAAACCTTGGCCATATTGACGTGGCGCAGCCTCTGAACAGCGCGGGCCTGCTCTTCGAACTGCTCCCGCAAGGCGGGATCGATGCTTTCTACCGGTACCAAAGTTAGCGCAACTGCTTCGCTGGATCTTTCGTCCACGGCTTCGTAGGCGATAGCAGCGCCGTCTCGTCCGAGTTCATTCGGCGTGCCATCAGAGTCAAGACGGACCCGGTAATGCTCAAGGAAGGTTGTCCGCTCCATAACCGAATCCCATTAACCGCACTGGGACCATACGCGCCTCACCACTAGTAATTCAACCTCCATTTTGCCAACGAGTTGCTCCGCCAACGAGTAATCGCACCCGAATTTTGGACATTGCGCTTAAATCGAAAATCGCGAATCTAAAATCGGAAAACTCGCATACCCCGTGGTGTAACGGTAACACAGCGCCCTTTGGAGGCGTTATTCTTGGTTCGAATCCAAGCGGGGTAGCCAAACAAAATTCCCTCTAATTTTCGTAGAGCGAATGACATGCAGACGAATTGCCAGAATTTTAGTTCGCCCATGGCGAGACGCTCAAAGAAATTGCCTGCTTCCCGTTCCGCGTAATGATATTTTAGCAATGTGATGGCTGGGACCAACCCTCGGTATGACTTTGATTTTGCTGTCGCTGGGGGCGGTCCTGCTGGTTCATCGTCGGCTATCTCGCTACGGCAGCGCGGTCATTCTGTCGTTCTCTTTGAGCGTGAGACTTTCCCGCGATTTCATATCGGTGAATCGTTGCTATCGACCGCAAACGACGCCTTCGCAGCCCTGGGCGTGGCTAAGCAGATTGAGGCCGCAAGTTTTCCGGAGAAGTGGGGTGCGCGCCTTTTCACGCATGATGGTCAGAGCGGGCGATACGTTGACTTTACCTGCGTTCGAGAAGTCACGAGGCCTCAAACTTATCAGGTACGCCGCGATGAGTTTGATCGCATTCTGCTGGAACGGGCTCGCGAAGTGGGTGTCGATGTTCGAGAAGCGTGCAACGTGATTACATGTGAGTTTGCACCAGACGCCGCGGTCCTTCAGGTCGCGTCGCGCGCGGATGCTGCGACCGGGCGTGTGTGCGTGCGAGCTCTGGTTGATGCCACAGGCCGCGGAGGCTTGCTCGCTCAAAAATTCAATCTGCGCACCGAGGAGCCCCTGCTTGCGAACATAGCAATTTACTCCCACTACACGAAGATACCTCGACTGGAAGGACCGCGGCCTGACGATATCCGGCTTATCGCACGAAACGACGCCGGGTGGTTTTGGCTTATTCCTATTTCAAAAGAGTTAACGAGTGTCGGCGTAGTTCTACCAAAGGCCCTCTACCACAGGTTGGCGAACGGTTCGCCGGAGGAGACGCTCAGTAGCACGATCGCCGATACGCCGATTGTTGAGGAGTTAATGCGCGGGGCCCGGCGCGAGTGGCCCGTACGCGTTGAGAAGGATTTCTCGTACAGTGCTTCGGCGTACGCCGGGAATCGCTGGATTCTGGCCGGCGACGCAGGATCGTTTCTTGATCCCGTATTTTCGACCGGAGTCTCAATCGCCATGGAATCGGGAATTGAAGCCGCCGCCGAGCTCCATCGCGCTCTGGCGAGAAATGACTTCTCAGCCTCGACCTTCGCGGCCTTCTCTCGTCGCCAGCGAAAACGATTCGAGACGTTTCGCCGGTTTGTGGTGGGATTCTACACGCCACAGTTTCGCGATGTCTTTTTCAGCCCGGAGCCCCCAACACTCATCTTTCGATCTGTCGCCACGATGCTCGCGGGTAAATGGAACGCCAGTTTGTGGACCCGCTTTCTGAACCAGCTGTTCTTCGGTATGATATCGATCCAGAAACGTTTCAAGATAGCGCACCGCGCTTTCCGGCGTGACCGAGAGGCCGGTTACCCTAGTGAAGTGTCTTCGAAAGGTTCCATTGCTAAAGGAGCTTGACCTTTGCGACCCTCATAAGCCGGCAACAACAACGCAGCTTTCCGGTCGCCCTCTTGTGAATGAGTTGGCACCTCATGATGGAGAGACGTTGTTTTCGAATTTCTCCACTAGCGTCTAAAAAACGGTCACCTCAGCGGACGAACTTGAGTTCGCTTGCTTCTTCAGCCTCGGGATTCGGAACAAACTGATGTGTATTGGTTCCCACGAGTCTTTCGAAGAGCGGCGAGGCCATGAGCGTAGTGAGGACTGCCATAATCACCAGCGTGGCGAAGAGTCCCTCCGATATGATCCCGCGCTGGAGCCCAATATTGATAATAATCAGTTCCATTAATCCACGTGCGTTCATTAGTGTGCCGATGCCGAGCGCTTCGCGATTGGGAATGCCAGTGGCGCGCGCGGCTATCCAGCAGGCGACGCCTTTGCCCAGAATAGCCGCGATCAACACCGCGCCACACATGGCCCAAAGGAAGCTCGTGTTGAGCAAGCCGATCTTTGTATTCAAGCCCGAGTACGTGAAAAAGAGCGGGAGCAGCAGGGCGACCGTAAGCGGCTGAATACGGCCAATAAGATCGCGCACAACGACTCCACGCGGCATCGCGGCGCCCATCACAAACGCGCCGAATACTGCATGCAAACCAATGAGGTCAGTGAACCACGCACCCAAGGCCATGAGCGCAAGTCCGACAACGAACCCGGCTTCGGTGACGGTGCCATTTTTTGTCAACCAAACTTTGGCACGAAGCAGCAACGGACGCACAATCAGCAGCGTTAAAGCCACGTAAGCGATGCCACCGGTGATGTTGACCAGAGCGTGGCTCCAATTCTTCTCGAAACTGGCGAGGACAACTGCGAGGAGGCACCACGCCGTTGCATCGTCAATTGCCCCTGCGCCCAACGCCACGGTTCCCATGGTTGTGCCGGTCAGTTTTTTGAAATGAATGATGCGCGCCAGCATGGGAAAGGCGGTGATACACATGGACGCGCCAAGGAAAAGCATTGCTTCCGAGCGCGAAGTCGTGGTTGGAAATAGCGCCGTGTGATCAAATAGAATCCAAGCCAGGCCGGCGCCCAATACGAAAGGTGTCAACATTCCGGCCACCGACACGGCGACTGAGCTTGTTAATTTGCGGCGCACAATATCGACACGGAATTCCATTCCAACCACAAACATGTAAAGCGCGAGACCGAGTTGCGACGCTGGAAACAAATAACTCTGGGTGTCGCGCATTTTCTGAGTGCTGTCCCATGGGAAGAGCCAATGCTGCGCATCAGGCCAGAGCAAACCAAAGAGCGATGGTCCGAGAAGCACGCCGGCGAGCATTTCCGCCACGACCTGCGGCTGGCCGAGGCGCAAAGCAATCGCGCCGACTAAACGGCAAAACAAAAGGATAACAGCAAGCTGAATAAAAAACTGGATCGCAAGATGTATGTTGTTCATAGACTCACTTACGTAAGGTCGATGTTAGCGGACTGGGCTTGAATCGGACAAGGCCAACCTTGTCTTGTCACAGACAATACGACTCGGTTGGTAATCAATTGCAGGCTTGACCTAAAAAGGCCGCACCAAGAAAATTATCTGTCCATAAAATGGAAGTTCATATAAAGCCGGCTCAATCCGATGATACGGACTTTTATGACGCCGTAATCATGGGGGGCGCGCTGTCCGGTGGCGCAACCGCGACCCTGTTGCTGCGGCAAAATCCGGGAATTCGCGTATTGATTTTGGAAAAATCGACAAAACTTTCGCGCCGCGTCGGCGAAGCAACCGTCGAGGTCAGTGCATATTTCATGGGCCGAGTGCTGGGATTGACGCAATATCTGAACGAATCGCACCTGGCGAAGCAAGGATTGCGGTTTTGGTTTACAAACGGCGAAGTAAAGACGCTATCGGAAGCGAGCGAACTCGGGCCGCTTTATCAGGTACGCGTGCCGTCGTATCAACTGGATCGTGCCACGTTTGATGAAGAGGTGCTACGCCGCGCCGGAGCTGCTGGTGCGGAGATTTTGCGTCCGGCGACAATAATCGATGTGCAACTACAGCCCGGAAAAGAACAAACAGTAACATTTCGCCACAGCGACGGCACCAGGACAGTTCACTCGCGTTGGATTGTTGATGCATCGGGTGTAGCTGCAATTCTGGCTCGCAAAGAGGGCTGGTGGAAATCCAACACCGAACATCCGACTGCGGCGGCGTGGTCGAGATGGAAAGGCGTCAAGGACTGGGACAGCCGCGAGCTGGCCGAGAAATATCCCTCATGGTCGCGCGCTGTTTACGCAACACGTAACACTGCCACCAACCATGTAATCGGCGACGGCTGGTGGAGCTGGTGGATTCCATTGAAAGGCGGTGACGTGAGTGTCGGCGTGGTTTTTGACCAGAGACTCGTCGATTGGCCGCAGGACGGCGGAAAACTGGGCGAACGGCTCAAGACCTTTCTGATGAAACATCCGGTCGCGCGCGAGATTCTGGTTGATGCGCGGTTTGACGAGGAAGATGTCCACTGGAGGAAAAATCTCGCTTATTACAGCACCACTTTTTCGGGAGACGGCTTTGTTCTGGTTGGGGATGCGGCGGCGTTCATGGATCCATTTTACAGCCCAGGTATGGATTGGATCTCGTTCACGACGTCACGTGCAGCCGCGCTCATCAGTGCGCAGCGAAGAGGCGAAGCGATGCGATCGTTAGTTGCGCGGCACAATCGCGACTTCGCGTTGTGTCATCGTTGCTGGTTCGAGGCCGTTTACAAGGACAAGTACGAATACATGGGCGAATTCGATCTAATGAGCATTGCTCTGATCTTCGATCTCTGCCTTTACTATATAGGTGTAGCATCCCGGCCATACAGGGACGGCGAGAATGCGTTGCTAGTTCCGCCGTTTTCAGGTGCCGGGACCGGCCCGATTTTTCGTTTTATGCGAGCCTATAACCGCCGTTTTGCCGAGATTGCGCGTCGTCGTCGTAAACGTCGCGTGCTGGGCAAAACCAATCGCGCGCACCGGTGTCTGATCCCAGGTTTTAAATTACATTCCGCCAATCCGAGGCTCTTTGCTCAAGGTTTCGCCAAATGGGCGCGGGTAGAACTTGGCGAGCTGTTTCTTGACGCGCCGGCTCGGATGACGTTCACGGGAACGCCGGCGGACATTCCGGCCAACCGGTCGGTTGTTCAACGATCGTCTGAATAACGAGCGGACCCTAGCGGGACTCAGGACGACGCAGATAAAGAGCCCTGCCGCCAACGTCGACGACAGCGAAATTCGATGAGAGATATTCCTGACCCAGAACGCCAGCGTTCGATTCAGCTGCGGACTTCGAAAGTAGAATATCGCCGGAGACATGAGCCACCGCGACTTCGGCATTTGCGAGCTTAAAACTCCCGATTCCCAGCTCTTTGACACTTGCGCGACCGAGTCCTCCGTGCAAGCCGCCCGCGCCGTCGCCGCCGACCCCCCACAGAGCGGTAAGATCTGTTCCAGAACGGACTGCTGTTTCCTTATCGACAAGCGTCGTCGACGCGCCAGTGTCCACAATGAACCGCGTGCCGTGTCCGTTCAATGTGCCTTCGACATCGAAATGATGATTCGCATTCAAGCGCAACGGGATTCGTGTAAATCCGCGACTGGACAGGAAACTGGAAAGGCTCTGACT
>DASSFL010000218.1:0-4285 GCA_035694525.1 Candidatus Udaeobacter sp.
CCAAGCTCGCGCTTCAAAGATTCCATGGTGCGCTCGTGTTCAATTGCACTGGCTTCACGCGCCTTGGCAATGATTTGCTCCGCGGCTGTAATCGCTTCCTGCTGCTTGCGCTCAGATAGATGCGCGGCGCTTTCGCGCGCTTCATCGATCATTTTTTGACCGTCCGCGTTCGCCTTTGCCAGAATCTCCTGGTAACGCTTCTCTGCTTCCGCGAGTTCCTTCTTGATTTTTTCCGCGTTGAGCTGGCCCTCTTCAATCTTGCGGCGCCGCTCCTCGAGCACCGCAAGGATTGGCTTGTAAGCGAAGCGTTGCAAAAGGAACGCAACAATGCAGAAGCTAATGACCTGCGACAGAAACAACTTCCAATTCCAGCCGAATGTATCGGCTGTTTCGCGCAAGATGTCAGTCACGCCTCCGCTACTGGCGGCAATTATCAGATTCATAAACTAGGTTTCGGGCGCAACATGGATTGCCTTCCCGGTGAAGATTAGTGAACGAGGTACAGCGCGTAGAAAACGATCGCCTCGGTCAACGCGATGGCGAGAATTCCGTGCACGAGCACCTGCGTGAACGCGCCCGGATTGCGGCCGACCGCGGTGGTCATTCCGAGGCCGGTCAAGCCGATTCCGATTCCGACGCCCATCGCGGCAAGCCCGACGTGAATGCTTCCGCCCAGTTCTGCTAGTATTGGTAGTATCATATTTTTGTTAGTTGGTTTTGCGATCTCGTCACGAGACCGTCGAAAAATCAGTGCGCATGCTCCGGTCCCTCCTGACGTTCTATAATCAACATCGTGAAAACCGCAGTGAGCAGCATGAAAACAAGCGCCTGCACAAATCCCACAAGCACTTCGAGAAAATAGAACGGAATTGGCAGGATCGGCGACAGCCACGGGTTCATCGTGGACATCGCTTCGAGAATGCTTTCGCCAGCATAGACGTTCCCGAATAATCGAAAACTGAGCGCAATCGGTCGAAATAGAATCGAAATCACTTCGAGCCAGCCGACGGCGAAAAAGATGACGGCCATCAGGATCTTCACAACACCGGTCGTCTCACCTTTTGGGCCAAACAATTCTTTCAAGAATCCTCCGACGCCGTTGGCCTGAATCGCCCAGACAAACCACATCACGAAAAATATGGCCGCCATCGCGGTCGTCATGTTCAGATCCGCGTTGCCACCGCGTAGCAACGGCCGATCGACGTGAAAATTTCCCAAACCGTCGTAGTGACCCCAGCCGATTGTTCCGATTCCTGGAATCAGTCCGAACCAGTTCACGAACAGAATAAAAATGAAAATCGTGGCAAAAAACCAAAATCCTTTGGCCACTAACTCACGGCCGATGATGTTTTCCAAAAAATTGTGCAAACCGTCAACTAACCACTCCCAAAAATTTTGAATCCCACTGGGGATAACCTGAACCCGCCGGGTCGCGATTTGCGAAAAAATGATGATGCCGGCGGCGACGATCCAGGTGACCAGCATCGAGTTTGTGATTCCGAAGCCGCCGAACTGGATAAGCATCTGGGGTTTTAATGAGACGGCCTCGTGCTCGGCCGCGCCCGCTTCGGCAGCAAAAGTCGAAGTGGCAACCATTGCGCTGGAGATCAACGCCAGGATCGACATCAGTAAACAACGATTGCGCATTTTATAAGTACTCCTAACCGACATCGGGGTGATGCCGGCCTGCCGAGGTCGACCGCCTTAGCAAGTGCTATGGCGGAAGGTTAACCCCTTCTACCACTCGACGCGCATATGAAAGCGCGTTTTGCCCGAATGACAAACAAATTTTCTTCGGCTGAAGCGTTATTTCGCGGGCAATCCCTCGGCAAACCGCGGAGCAAGCTGCGCCACCGGCTTCGATTTCACCGGCACGGACGCACCATTGAGGCTGATCGCTTCTTCGTAGAACGATTCTAGCTGGTCGATTTGAGTGTCCTGCTCGAATCGTTCGACGACAGTGGCGTGTGCACGGGCTCCCATTTGCATTAACAGGCCCGACGAACGCGTGATTAGCTGCATGGCGTTCGCCAATCCAACGTGATCTTCCTCAGCTACCAGAAAGCCAGTGCGCCCATGCTCCACCGCTTCCGGTATCCCACCATGACGCGTCGCAACTACCGGCAACCCGGTCGCCATCGCTTCCAGGACCGAGTTCGGCACACCTTCCTGGTCTTGATTCGCGGATATTTCGCTCGGATGCAAAAACAGATGCGAGCTCGCATAAAGCTCAAGCAGTTTCCGTTGCGACAGAAATCCAACGAAATGCACGTCTCTAAGAATTCCTAATCCGTCGGCAAGCATCTCCAGTTCTGGTTGGAGAGGTCCTTTACCAGCGACGTAAAATTCCGCTTTGGGATTGTCTTTCTTAAAAACCGCAAAAGCGCGCAAGCTCGTCGCAACGCCCTTTTTCGGAATCAACCGGCACGCTTGCACAACTCTCCATTTTCCATCGCCGGGTGGTTGTCTATCAACGAATGGAAATTCATTGAGCGGGATACCAGTGCGATTGATTCGCAGTTTTTCTGGCGGGCAGCCCAGGTGGATCAATCGGTCGACCAGTGATTGGGAACGCGCAAAAACGAGTGGAACCGCTTTGAAAAGGCGGCGCAGCTTCGCCGGATAATCCTTGATGTCTTTTTTGTGGGCGACATCCGCGCCATGAAAAGATACCACGCACGGCTTGTCCCATTGCTCGATGAAAGGGAGCAGGTGCACGCCGGTATGTCCAAAATAGATATGCATCAGATCGGCGCCATGCCGCTCCAACAACGAATCAAGCGTTTGATACTCGCCCCGATAAACAATGGGCGGACGTCGCTCTACGAATTTCAGCCAGCCATGTACCAGCAGATTTGTGCGCCGCTTCGGTATAACTTCTACGGCGGCAAACGGAAATCGTTCCGCATTCTGCACCTCTTTTGTCACGACGAAGGTATCGACGCCGCGCAGCGCTTTCACCTGCCGGTAAATATGCAACATCTCCGGCTTCAGAAAGCTGGAGCAATAGCTCGCTACGACCCGTCTCCCCATAGACGCGGCCAGTCTCGCTAGAGATTTCCGGCTTGTCCACCTTTTATTGGGTAGATGATATACAGGTCGACTGTCGTATCTTTTCTGACAATGTTTCCTTCAACGCATCTATTCCCTCCCCTTTTGCGGCCGAGATCGGAATGATGCTGATCTTGGGAAATCTGTCTCGCAGCATCTCGAGATTCTCGTTCGCATTGGGCAAATCCATTTTATTTGCGACGACCAACCATGGACGCGATGAAAGCGCCGGATCGTACAAATCAATTTCCCTCCGAAGATTCTGTAAATCTTCCACCGGACTGCGTCCTTCGCTTCCGGCAACGTCAATCACGAATATTAAAAGGGGGCAGCGTGTGATGTGGCGCAAAAATTCGTGGCCCAGGCCAATTCCACGATGCGCCCCTTCGATCAGACCGGGAATGTCTGCGATCGTGGCATGACGATAACCGGGCAACTCCATCACCCCGACAACTGGATGCAAAGTGGTGAACGGATATGCCGCGACCTTTGGCCGCGCAGCTGAAAGTTTCCGCAACAATGTCGATTTGCCTGCATTCGGGTAACCAACCAACCCAGCGTCCGCAATCGTTCGCAGCTCCAGTAGAAAATATCCATGCTCGCCCTCTTCGCCGTCGGTGTATTGCCGCGGCGCGCGATTACGCGAACTCTTGAAATGCACGTTGCCTTTTCCTCCTCCTCCGCCGCGGCAAAGCACGAATTCCTGTCCGTCTCGCACAAGATCGACAACAGGCTGGATTGCAAATCGATCTGGATTGAGCGTTGAATGTTGGGCGCCTGCTCGCGATTTATCGGAGTTGGGCCTTGGGCGTTGACTCTCCTCAGCAGGCCAAACGATTGTGCCGACGGGAACTTTCACGATCTTATTCGCGCCTGCGCGCCCAGCCATTTTCTTGCCTTTGCCGTGACTGCCGTTTTTCGCTTTGATAATCGGCTCATAAAAAAGATTAGCTAAATTATCCACATGCCGGTCCGCACGTAGAATCACATCGCCACCCCGTCCACCGTCGCCACCGTCCGGTCCGCCTTTGGGCACAAATTTTTCCCGCCGAAAACTCACGGAGCCGCGCCCGCCCTTCCCAGCTTGGGCCAAAACTTTGATTCGATCTACGAACATAGCCGTGTGTTCAAAGTGCCACTTACGACATTGAATGTCATCCCGAGCGAAGCGAGGGACCCCGCCCACGATTCTGGCTCACACGGTTTAGCTTGAGTAGTCAAGCACCAAGCGTGA
>DASSFL010000219.1:0-2539 GCA_035694525.1 Candidatus Udaeobacter sp.
AGGAGCACTGGACTAGTGCAAGGATTCGGCGGCGCAGGCGAAAGCGTGTCGTCAATGCGAAAATCGCCATTCACGTCAAGCGCGACGCCTGCAGGATTTGAGCTGTGTTGGACATTCCCGTCATTTGCGCAGAACAGCGTCGCAAATACGCTCGCGTTGCCGTTGCTTGCGACGGCATCGCCTGAGCCCAGAAGGAGGCCCCGGCCGTCGAGCCGAATCCTCCCATTCTGCCTCACGTCGGCTGCAAGGTCGCGGATCACCCAGATCTGGCCAGCGGCTGCGACGCCTCGCACCGTGGTAGCTATTGAACCAGTGGGAATATCGCCGATCCCTCCACTAAACCTCACCAAGTTCTGCCTGTCCAAGTTCTGGGTCTGCGTGTCCAAGTTCTGGGCCAGGACCGATTGAGCAATGGCTCCCATGACGAAAACTAGGGTTATTAACATGCCTATCTTTTTCACGATGATGCTTAATTTCATTGTTTTGGTTTTTATTTGTTGTTATTTTGGTTTGTTGTTTGTTGTTTGTTGTTTCGTATTTTCGACTCGACTGGCAAACTCAAACGCACCATTGCGTTTACCGAGGCGGATCGAATGCTGATTGCGCAGCAGTAAATGCGCGTTATTGCTTGTTAACGACCATTTGCGGCTGAGCTTTACTTAGCTCAACCTGCGCGCTCACCCTCTGGACTTGCGCGGCCTGCTCTTTCACAGCCGCTGCAAGAGCATTAACCTCCTTGCGCTGCTCCGCCACGATGGAGCTCAACTCTTCCACTTTGCGATGCTCTTTGAGGAATTCGTTCAGTAGCATCACGTTCACTGCGTCGTAGCGGACGGTGTTCACTTTGCCCTCGTCATCACGCACCACCAAGTCCGGATTGACCGCTTCCACCTCCTCGGCCACCAGCCCAAACTGTGGAATCCTCTGGGGATCTATCCCTTTCTTATAACGGAAAGTCACTGGTTTGAGGGCAAAGAGTCCTTCGCTGGCCTGCGCCATCGGCTCAATCTCTTCTTTGAACCGCCGCGAGGAAGTAATCGTGCCGAGCTTACCACTTGAATCAACGAAAACCGCGGTCCCCCCGGGAGAGGTTCGATTGAAGACGTTGCCGATAAAGCAGGTGTTGTTTTCGTTCGCACCAAGGACCCCGGCCCCGATACAGATAACGTTACTGGCCGTGGTGACGTTGGCGCCGGCCCCAAAGCCTAAGGCCGTGTTGCTGGTGCCCGTGTTGTTTTCCAACGAATGAGCGCCATCCGCTGTGTTGAAATTACCGGTTGTATTGCTACCGAGCGCCTCGTCGCCATTGGCCGTGTTATGTTGCCCCGTCGTGTTTCTCGACAGCGCGGCAAAACCATCGGCCGTATTATGCAATCCGGTCGTGTTTGCGAAAAGTGCTTTCCAACCACTGGCCGCGTTCTCGAAGCCGGTTGTGTTGGCGAACAGCGCTCCAAAACCAACGGCGGTATTGTTGCTACCGGTGGTGTCCTGAAGCAGGGCACCAAAACCATTAGCCGTGTTACCACTTCCGATCGTGTTGCGACCGAGTGCGGCAAAACCGGTTGCGGTGTTACTAGCGCCCGTGGTGTTGCTAAACAGCGCGTGAAAACCAACAGCCGTATTCGAAACCCCGCTGGTAAGATTTTGGAGCGCGCTATCTCCCTCAGCTGTGTTGAAGCCCGGATAACCTCCATCGGGTGCCGGGACAACCGCTCGCGCTCCGGGCGAAAGCCCAAAGCAGACGAATACGAACGGGATGAGAAGAAAAGCGAGCCGCAGCGGCGACGGGTTGAGTGATTTTCTTGAATGTGGAGTTCTCATATTTTCTATTTTCCTTTCTTGTTGAGGCTGAATTTCAGTGCTTTCCATTTTTAGTGTTGGCTCTTTAATCAAGTCAAACACGCACGTAAATGAGCGCGGTACGGCTATTGAAGTCGCCCCATTTGGCCTCGTAGGCAGCGGTGATTGATCCGAACAAACTCTTTTTCATAATTGCACCTCCATTTTTGTTTTTGTATTTATTGTCGTTCACGCTACAGACGCCGTAATGGGCGCCACTCAGGCGCGTTAGTAGGATTTTGTTGTACCTCCTGTGAGGTGATGCCGGCTCACTCTTTGGAGGTAGAGAGAGATTTCCGATTCCGCCAGGCGCGCCGGTTACGATGGTGGTTTGGATGGTGGCTTTTGATTTGCAGGAGTCGTCATATTCCGATTTTCTCCTGTTCTTGTTCGTTCACGGCCCAAAAGTTTATCGGTCCATTGTGAGGACAACTCGCAAGCGCACTTGCCGCTGTGCATCTGCCCGTAAGCTTCCGTCACGACGACGTTCTAACTGGCGGCTCAGATGGCTTAATGCCGAAACCCGCTATTTTTTGACTGCTTTCGATGGAGATAGCGTAGGGCTTTGGCCGGGCGCTGCTGATGACGCGACGTGGACTATTGTCCCCGTAGTGAGAGAATCGGATGGGTTAACAATCACTTTGTCCGATTCAGTGACGCCGCTCAGGATTTCTGACTGGACGCCAAAGTCCCGTCCGAC
>DASSFL010000220.1:0-16657 GCA_035694525.1 Candidatus Udaeobacter sp.
GGAAAAAGCTGGGCGTGCGCGATTCATGATCGCAGGAGGTGAGCCGGGGAGCCTAGGATTAGTGCTGACGTTCGAGGGGTTAATCATGGGAATTACTGCAAAGAAACTGATGTGGCGCGCACTAGCCGCTACCAATCTGGCGGAGCTAGACGGCTATGACTTCGATGAGCTACAGCGTCGCGCCGAACAACAAATCGAGCGAATCGAAGCCGAACGAATGCGGGCCATTCCCGAAGCGTTTGCAGGCACGGATAGCTCGCACTGACCATCTTTTAATGGGGGCGCCTGGGACAAAGACCGGTAACGGGAAGGAAACCCAAGCCACCGTCGCTGTTGAATCTGCAGAAGCAGCAGAGGAGGCAGGTCTGCGCTACATCAGTGATGATCGTCCTGGCTACACTCGTAAAGCCAACGGTGAGCACTTTGAGTATTTAGACACAGAAGGCAAAAGGATTCGCGACGAGCAGCGGCTTCTCCGAATCAAACGTTTGGCCATTCCGCCGGCATGGACCGATGTTTGGATTTGCCCGTCGTCGAATGGCCACATTCAGGCGACGGGCCGCGACGCACGCCGGCGGAAGCAGTACCGTTACCATGAGCGTTGGCGCGAGGTTCGTGACGAAAATAAATTCAGCCGTCTCGCAGATTTTGCCAAAGCGCTTCCCCAGATTCGAAAGCGAGTCAATCGCGACATCAAATTGCCTAGCCTGCCGCGCGAAAAAGTGCTCGCAACGGTTGTGAGACTGCTGGAGCGAACCTTCATTCGTATCGGCAACGACGAATATGCGCGCCAGAACAAATCATTTGGCTTAACTACAATCAAAGATCGGCACGTGACGGTAAGGGGCGCGCATTTGCGTTTTCGCTTTCGTGGCAAGAGCGGACGGCAACATGAAGTAGATATGAAAGATGCCCAAGTCGCGAAGATCGTTTCGAAGCTGCAGGACCTCCGTGGCCAGGAGCTATTCCAATACATCGACGAAAATGGGGACGTACGAGACGTGACTTCTCAGGACGTGAACGATTATTTGCGTGAAATCACGAACGAAGATTTTTCTGCGAAAGATTTCCGAACGTGGGCGGGTACGCTACTCTCGGCACTGGCACTTAACGTAGAAGGAGAATTCGAAACCAAGGGGCAGGCAAAGGCGAACGTAAAAACTGCGATTTGCGCAGTGGCGGAGCTTCTTGGTAACACCCCGGCAATTTGTCGCAAATGTTATGTCCATCCCGCTGTGGTCGAAGCGTATTTAGCCAGCACTCGAATTCCTGGACTGAGCCAGGCCATGCAAAAGTCGGGAAACAGGAAGCTTCGATTGGCTGAAGGCGCGGTTTTGAGATTTCTCAGGTCTCAAAACCGGTGAAACTCCAACCGTTGACCGTGCGAAAATATATATTTTTTGTACGCTCATAACTCGAGCGTAGAGTGCTTGCCGCTATAAGAGCACGAGTGATTTCCCTTCGCGATGCGCCACTTGATCCATCGTGCACTGGCGAGGTGCTTTGTCCGGACGCCAGCGAAGAAGCTTTGTACCGTGCCGGAACCGACCGCCCGTGAAATGGTCGTAGGCAACTTCCACAACTGTTTTGGGAGCGACTGGTTCCCATTCGCCAGTGCGATCGGTGCTCCAGCGGCTCGGTCCGCCGGGCGCATTGCCCGTAAATCCAGGCGGTTTCCTGAGCGCTTCGAATTTCCTCGTTAACGCGCGGCGTTCTGAGGCCTTAAAAGCAGATGTAAACCCTACGTGATGCAGCAAGCCATCTTCACCATAAAGTCCAAGCAAGAGGGAACCGACAACCCGTGCCCTACGCGCATAACGAAATCCACCAACAACGCAATCCGCCGTACGGATTTGTTTTACCTTAACCGCGGCCGTGCGCTCGCCAGAAGCATAGGCAGCATTCAAATATTTCGCGATAATTCCGTCAAGATCGCCCCCGACTTTCTTAAACCAGTCGGTGGCAGTTCGGTGGTTAGTCGTCGCCGGGGAAAGACGTAAGTTTTTGGTCGAACTGAAATTCCTGCGCGCGAATTTCTCGAGAAGTAGTCGGCGTTCTCCTAGGATTCGCTGCACATACACTTGTCCATTCTCAGTAAGGAGATCGAAGACGATATAAATGGCTGGATTGGCCTTGGCCAATTTCTGGACGCGACTCGCGGCCGGATGCAGACGCAGTTGCAATTCGTCGAATGAAAAAGCGCCGCTGACGGGGACAACAAGTTCGCCATCCAAAACAAATTGTTGCTCTGGCAGTCTGGCGAGGGCACCAACGATGTCAGGAAAATAGCGCGCGAGCGGCTGGCCGGCCTTCGATTGCAAGTAAATCTTCTCGCTGTTGCGAAACGCAATACAGCGAAAGCCGTCCCATTTGGGCTCGTACTGCCAACCATCTCCCGCCGGAATATTCTCGGCGGAACGCGCTTCCATAGGTGGCAATGGCGGTTTTAACGCTGTTTTGATACGCATCTTCACGGAGAAAGTATTGCCAAACGAGAACCTCCCATTTACGGCCTGTTACTTCCCGAGTGGCTAGGTCGTTTTCTCTTCCCTTTTTGCGTCCTGCGCAGCACAATTTTCGAAGACGAGCGAGTGTCAGCTTTTAGAAATTTCCGCAGCAGCCCAAGCGCGGAGTCATTTTCCTTCTTCGTGTTGGACACGGTGCAATCCGAAGGTACGAACAAATCAAAATCGCGCATATAGGCATCGTTCGCTGTGAAAAGGACGCAAAAATTCCCAGCGATACCGGTGAGAATCAGAGTTTGGGTCTCCAAGTACCGGAGAAGGGTCTCAAGGGTCGTGGAAAAAAAACCGGAATGTTTTGGTTTGAGTACGAAGTAATCGTCTTCTTCAGGCCGCAGTAACTTGACGATATCGCCGCCGCGGCCATGTCGTGCACAGTAGTCGACCGTGCGCCGAAAGTCGGATTTCCATCGTCCAAAATTGTCGTTTACATAAATTACCGGGACGCCGGCTTTTCGCGCCCGCCGTTTCAAGCGTAAAAGAACTCGCGCCATTGGTCGCGCGTGTTTCAGCAGCTGATCTCCCTCGGGAAAATCAAAGTCGTTGATGACGTCGATCAAAAGCAGCGCAAACTTGTGTTTATCTGGTGCGCTTCCGTGCAGGTCGACGTTTTTTTCCGGCATCGGCTTTTCTCCAACGATAGGGACGATAGCAGTGCGCCGTCTGTTATAACCCTGGCGTTCTTATACTTTCATTTTTGAAGCATAAGAGACTGATTTATTAGCAGCGTGACAGCGCTAAAACATAGCCAAGTGATGACCCATTCCTCCCATTTGAGATTCATTCCCCCAAGCCAAAGAATCAAGCACCAGCGCGCTCGCAGAGAGAGAAAGGCAGAAGATACAACTAAGCCAATCCTTGGCTGAGCCGCGGCCACCCGGCATTGCATGGCGAAGACGCTCAAAAACAGCAAACGGACCACGCTCCTTCGCAACCAGATGGCTCAGTCTGAAGGTTGCTGGCGACCCTAGGATAAAAAGGAGCCAGCGCATTTAATCTCTGTTGAAAAAAACTCAGCAGCTCATCGAACGAGCGCAAGCACGCGGAGCCAGAATGATTCGTCTGCGAGTCTTTCAGTTCAAGGAACCCCCTCAACTTTTCGTCCGCTCGCACAACGAACCGCTTTCGATCCTCGCGGTGTGCCATCACAGCACCAAAGATCGTTCGCTTCGTGGCAATTGCACCACTGTCAAGGCGAACTCTTAGAACAGCCCGAGGACTTTGAGGATAATCACGATAACGACGATCACGCCAATTATGTAAAAGATGTTTCTGCTCATTTCGGTGACTCATAGCAGATCGCGTGTGCGACGGTCAAGATTTATCCTAACTTATCAGCCATCGATCGAAAATGGCCTAACGAGTCGACGCAGCGAACCACTGGCCGCTACGAGAACGATGACTTCCTTCGAGCAAAAAAGTCTCCCGAGCGGCGTATCTCGTAATTGCTGATCTGTGAAGCGGATACTGTAACAATGCAAAACGCGCCTTCCGTTCTGCCAACGGGCAGAATCGGAAGGCGCGAATGGAAACAAAGGAGTTTAACTCTTTTGGCTCTTAATCCTCGTCGAGAGTCACGCGATCAACCATGATGTTGTCGCCCGTTCCAACGTAATGGACCTGCACCGGGATGCCTACTCTAACTCTCGTTTTCACGGTATCTGCATCCAGGGTCCTGCCACTCCGTGTCACATAAGTGACCGTCTTGCCGAAGCGATAAGTCCGCGGACCGCTGCTTTCCTTGAGCACGATCGTGCTACCCGGAGTGTATTCCGTTATCGTGCCACTGCCTTGAGTCGTGGTAGTCGTCGTTGTGGTCTCCGAAACCTGCGCCCACGCGAATGGCGCTGCGACTGCCAAAGCTATGCTGAGTACTATTCTTTTCATTGTATTATTTATTCCTTTTTGGTTCTTTTAGACAGGGCAAACGCTCATGCCAACCAGCTTTCCTTGATGCCGGAAAGCGCTCCCCGGCTTTGTATACCATGTAATCGACCACCGACTGTCACACGGTTGCAAAAAAAACCTCAAACTGGGCGAACCCGTTTCCTACCTAGTATATTCTCCTACCTAGTATGTTCGTACGTGAATTTAAGTGCCGCCCAATCCACCAGAATTAATGAGTCTCCGGTCGAAAAAATCATCCCCCTGCGGAAAATCACCAAAGAATTGCCAGTTTGATCTGGATTTTCTGCATCGAAGCCGCTGAGCCTCGCACTCGACCATCACGGTTCGCGCTGAAGATTTCCTTCTTTACTATCTAGCTCGTCGTTTTTGAATGTGAACATGGCGAATTTCTTGCCATTTTCGTACCGGTAAGTTGTTTTTTTAAAGATCATCATATCCTTCGTTTCGACTGTAGTAGGCGGCCCGAGAATTCTTTCCACCTGTGCCTTGGTCATTCCAGGAGTGATTTGATCGTAGTTGCTGAGCGTCAATTTCGATCCTGTAACAACGCTGCGATCACAACTCACCGCGACTAACAACCACGCGAGAAGCGATAATAAAATGCTTGTCTTACGTAAGATCATAATTCGAGTTTCATTTTCTTTTGGCTAACCTATAACGCGGCTGCTCTCCAGGGTGGCCGTCAAAAAGATGCGAAGCACGCTTGCCGACAGCGTCTTTCTCCAATTGGGGCAAGGCTTGCCGCAACATCGCCAAGTCAAGCAAGTGATCACAGACAGCTGATAATGGGCGGAAAGGCGATTGTATAACTGCACTTTGGGAGAATTTCTCAAATAGCATGTTCTTAATCTCTTTCACCCATGCCCAGACCTAAGAGTAAGACCGCCTCCGCTCAGGCCCTTGTTGGCCTTTGGGCTATTGCGCTGACGGCGTTTGTCATCGTCGCGCTTTACTTCGCACGAAATCTCCTTATCCCGTTCGCCTTGTCCGCGCTCCTAACATTTCTCATTTCGCCCCTTGTCGGGCGACTTGAGCGCTGGCTCGGTCGCATTGCAGCGGTGATGCTAGCGGTAGGACTGATCTTCGGAGCTGTGAGCGGCGCCGGATGGATGGTTTCCCGGCAACTGGTCGATCTAGCGACAAAGCTGCCCGAGTACAAGGGCAACATTGTCGCAAAGCTGCATGCTTTCCAGCCTTCGAAAGGAGGCATATTCAGCAAAGTTTCCGACACCGTTGAGGAACTGAAAAAAGAACTGCCGGGTGGATCACCCGCACCTACCATCACGCAGGAATCCGGCAAGCCCGAGACAGCGGTGGCGTCGCCTCCGCACCCACCGGTCCCAGCGACGCCCGTCAAAGTGGTCGAGACTTCCAAGGCAAATCCGGTCGAACTCATAAAGACGATCATTACGCCCCTGATCGGGCCGCTTGGTACCGCGTTTCTGGTGCTGATTTTGGTGATCTTTATGCTTTTTGAACGCGAAGATTTGCGCAGTCGACTCATACGGCTCATCGGCCAGGGTCGCATCAGCGTGACGACCCACGCCATGGACGATGCTGCCGACCGCGTGTCGCGCTATCTGCGCATGCAGTTGTTAGTGAACGTGATCTACGGCGTCTGCATCGCGATTGCTCTCTATTTTATCGGTGTTCCGAATGCCTTGCTTTGGGGTGCGTTCGGTATCGTGCTGCGGTTCATTCCTTACGTGGGACCATGGATAGCCGCTCTGCTTCCGACGCTCCTCGCGCTAGCCGTCTCACCGGGCTGGACGAAACCGATCCTGACGGTGGTATTTCTCACGGCGATCGAACTAATTCTTAGCAATGTTCTGGAGCCATTGCTCTACAGCAAACATACGGGCATCTCATCCATCGCGCTGATCATCGCCGCGGTTTTCTGGACGTGGCTGTGGGGGCCGCTCGGTTTAGTGCTCGCTACACCGCTGACAGTTTGCCTCGTGGTGATGGGTCGGCATGTGCCGAGTCTTTCTTTCCTAAGCGTCCTGCTGAGCGACGAAGAAGCGCTTACTCCGGCGGAAGATTGCTATCATCGCCTGCTCACTGTCGGTGAACAGGACGAGATAGAATTCGTGGAAGCATACCTGAAGGCCAATTCGCTCACTGCGCTCTACGATGCGGTTTTCATCCCGGTGATCACTGCGGCGGAGACTGATGCGCGATTGGATGCACTGGACGATGAGCAACTCAACCAAATCAAACAGAACATCCGGGACATGATCGAAGATCTCGGCACGCGTCCAGTGCTCGCGTCGCATACCGCTGGCGACGATGTCGTGGCCGAACAGGATACGCCCAAGGAAACACCAATGCCTGTAATGGCAGTTTCCTATCGTGTCTGCTGCCTGCCAGCGCGGGATGAACGCGATGAGCTCGCCGGAACCATGCTTGCTCAACTGCTTCAACAGCGAGGTTTCGAAGCGGCCAGCGCGCCTGGCAAACTCCTCGCTGGCGAGCTACTTAGTTTCGCGGAAGAGGAGGACGTCGATGTTGTCTGCATCTCAGTTGTGGCGCCTTCGACGATCATTCACGCCCGCTATCTTTGCAAAAAAGTGCGCACCAAGTTTCCCAAGGTAAAGATCATCGTTGGATTGTGGGGCGCGACGACGGAAAACAAGGCCGAGTCAGCCCAGCGTCTTCGCGATTCCGGCGCGGATGAAGTGGTTGTCTCGATTGCCGAAGCCGTGGAGGAAATCATCAAGTCGACGCCGCTGCTCACCGAGGGGATGTCGCCGGCACCCATACCCGAGGACGAGGAGGAGCGCCTTGCCGCGCTCGCCGAGCTGCAGCTCCTCGATACCGAAGCCGAGCCGGTTTTCGATCGCATCATCTCCAAGCTCGCCCGCGTTTTCGAGATGCCGATCGCGTTAATCTCTCTAGTTGATCGGCATCGTCTTTTCTTCAAGAGCCACACTGGCCTGCCCGAGGATCTGGCCGAATCTCGGCAAGCTTCACGGGATGTTTCCGTATGCGGCCACGTTGTTTCGAGCAATGAAGTTACCGTGATTGAAGACCTTGCCCGAGATCGCCGCTTTGCCAGCAACCCCTGGATCAGACAGCGAGGCCTTCGTTTCTATGCTGGCGCGCCCCTGCGCGCGCCCAACGGTCAGCCCATCGGTTCGCTGTGTCTTCTCGATGTGAAACCGCGCGAATTCACAATCCGCGATCGGCGCCATCTCCAGGAATACGCCAGCGAGGTGACGGAAGAAATCGGCCGCCGATCCTCCGTTTTAAGCAAGCCAAAACGACTTGAGGCTGCCATTTCGCCTAATCCAACATTACAGAACGCATAAGATGTAATGTAACTGGATTGAGTCGACATCGAGGGTTTGTAACACAAAACCAAAGGAGAGCTCGAGAGTGAAGCAGTCGATCTTCGAGACGGTCTTCCGTAGCGCGATTCACGTCTTGGCGCTCACGCACTCCCGCCGTAATGTTGTTCAACGCTAGTCGTGCCTTATCTCTTTCTCGTTAATACTTTTTTTACGCGGTTCAAGAGCGGGTTCGGTCGTTGATTTTTTGCATCTCGGTAATAAGTCTCAGAGGCTCCGAGTATGAGGATGCACTCCTGATTCTGCCCGAGCGAAAACGGATTCGCTCAGAGCCGTCTGCCTTGAATCAGCTGAATAACGAGCACGATGACGGCAATCACGAGTAGAAGATGAATCAGACCGCCGCCAAAGTGGCCGATAAAGCCCAGCAGCCAGAGCACCACTAGGATAACAATTATAGTCCAGAGCATGGTATTCCTTTCAGTTGAGTTAAACTTCGCGGTCCATTTATCCAGAAATTGATCTACTCGCCAAGCTCTTTCAGAAGATCGAGTTGAACGATTCGGGCGTAGTGGCGGGTACGTACATGCTGCCGCCGCTGTGGATCAAGCGAAGTCGTACTCCGGCTCGCATTCGGCACTCATCCCCGTTTACGATGACGCTGGCAATGTGATTGAAACGCATGAGCACCGCGAGAATCACTTTGATCCTTGACCATCTGTCCGCGATTTGGTATTCCGCTGCTCCCCGAGAAAGCATCCCGCCGCTTTGTGAACATACGTTCGGCCTCACTAGCCGGGCGAGGCAGAATCAAGGTAAGAAATAGCGAAGCGTCTGAGATAGCTAACTTGGGTAGGGCCGAGTGAGCGATAAAGGTCTCGGCCGTTTCTTGGACGCTTCGCTGTCGTTTTAACGGCGGGGGCGACTCCCGTAGTTTTGGTTCACCGTCTGCCGATCGGCTTGAAGTCCAAACCAAATTACAACCACTGTGTACATAAGGCGCGATTCTTCTTATGAAAGCGAGCACAAAGGATAAGATCAGGGGCGCATTCAGGGAAGTGAAGGGCAAAGTCAAAGAAAAAGCCGGTAATGCGATAGGGAATTCAGACTTGCGCGATCGTGGCACAATGGAGGAAGCAGGCGGGAAGGTGGCAGCGTAAAATCGACGACGTGGAGAAGGTGTTCCACCAATAGACCAAAGCGAGAGGCCGACCACTGACGGTCACTGAAAGCCTGTTCCTCACGTACACAAGATTATCTCGCCTCTGGCAATAAGCGGTGAGCGCGATGCACCAAGGTGGCTTTAACTAACTCAGAAGGTAAAATATGAATACATCAAAAAAAACTACCCCGGCTGGAGACGCCAATCCCGACGCCCGCCCAGTCAAGGACGTTATCAAGCCTGCGAAGGCCGTTCTGGGCAAGGCTTCTGTTTCCGTACAGACAGCTTTAGAGGAAATGCAGGCTCAAGGAATCGATTCGGCACCAGTAACCAATCACCGCGGGGAATTATTAGGAACTGTATCGAGCAGCGAAATGAATCGAAAAGTGGGTGGTTTGGGCCACGACCCAAAAACAGAACCGGTAGAAGGACAAGTGGAAAAAAAGAATGTCTATTGCTTCGAAGATCAGACGGTTGCGCAGGCTGAGCAAATCATGTGCGACGCAAAGGTCGCCGAACTTCCTGTGGTAACGCGCGAAAAATTACTGCTGGGAACAACAAATCTTGAAGCGATCGCGCAGGATAACGACAGAGAAGATCCTAGAACGTCTGGTAAGAGGCTCTGCAGCAAAAAAACGTTTTTCGCAGTGTTCATGATATGGGGCGGGCTTTTGCTGGCCTACGCGCTTCTTCTCAGGCGATACTCAGTACTCCGGCTGTACAAAGCTGTAAGTTGAAAAGATTAAGACGAAAAAGCACGTGGGCTCGCCCCGCAAAAAAGTAATACGACAGCGTTCCTGAACTTTGAGAGAATCACGAGCCGTGGCTTATCTGTTTTCGGTAGCTGGCTCGAAGTATCAGCTGACATGAGACGACCACAACTGCGAAACACAGCTCTCGTCGAGCTGCCATCGTCGGTGTCTTCCTTGCGAACCGGTGTATGCCCAGTCATCGGACTACGAGTTCAAGGGCGATAAGGAATTTCTTGGAGATTCAGTCAATGGCTTCGTTCCCAGGCGTAATGCGATCAGAAGGCGTAGCTTGGCCGGGCTCGTGATCGCGCAGCGCATTACTCGCAGTATCCGCCTCGAGCAGGGTATTGTTGATAGCGAAGGCCGCCTCCATGCCTTCGGCAGCTGCTGCAATGACAAGCTGCACGCCACGACTGGCATTTCCCGCAGCATAAAGGCCGGGGATGTTGGTAGCGGCGTTTTCGCCGCACTGAATGCAATTCGTATCCTCGCAAAATTCACAGCCGAGCCGCTCAGCCAAATGCGAGCGCTGATACTGCCCCGGTGAGAAAAACAGCGCGCTTCGCGGAAGGAACTTGCCGTCGGTGAACCGGATTCCTTCCAGCTTGTCACCGTGGCCCTCGAGGCGGGAGATAGGAGTATCAATCACCCGAATGTCCAGTCGCCTGAGAGTTTCCACCGTTTTGCGATCACACGTCAGGGGGCCGTTCGTGCAGAGCACCAAGTCCTTGCTCCAAAGTAATAGCTCAATCGCGAGGTCCACCGAATCCTGATTGCCACCTGTCACTGCCATCGGCTGATCGCGACACTCCCAACCGTCGCAATATGGACAGTTATGTACGGTGCTGCCGTAAAACTGCTGGAAGTTTTCGATCTGCGGTAATTCATCGATGAGGCCGGTCGCGAGCAGAAGCATGCGACTGGCAACGCGCTCGCCGGTCTCGAGGATTGCCGTAAATCGGCAGTCCCCACGCTCGACATCCGCGACTTTCACTTTACGGAATTGGATCGTCTCGTAGCGCCGCAACTGATCGCGGCAGATCTGCAGGAATTCCGAGGGGCTCGAGCCGTCACGGGAGAGGAACCCGTTGAAGATGCGAGCCGGTTCATTCCGCGGATGTCCTGCATCGCACACAAGCACGCGGCGCAGACATCGACCGAGCACCAACGCCGCGCTCAGGCCCGCTGGGCCTCCACCGATGACGATAGCGTCGAGAATTTCGGGGTCGGAAGGGGAGGGCGTTTGAGGTGCGACCATAATAGCCATCTAAAAAGCTCCGCAGCTGCGGAGAACAAGGATCAAAATCAGCGAGCCCACCACCGAAACAATCAACGAACCAATGCAACCCAAACGGTTGGAGAAGAATGCGAACACTACCCTTAAATCGGCGCTACTCCCTCAGCCGGTTTCACATGTTGGGTAGAAGTCACCCGATGGCTCTGACGATTGCCCTTGGTGTGACGGTCCTGTACGAAGCTAAACGCTCCTACAGCTGTGTTAAACAATGCTAACAGGCTTGCATAGATGCGAGCGTTGGACCCTATCTGGCCCATTGATTAAAACGGGAATAGCGAACGCATTGAGTGTTCGCAATCGCGTGAAAATGGTTCCAACCAGCCGGCATCAGCGATAACCGAGGCAGGCCTACAAGCAGTTTCGGTCGGCAACGGGCCGAGGATCCTTTCCCGGTTCTGTTAAAAGACTAAAAATGACTGTGATACGGTCAACATAGTCTCAAATAGAGCTCGGGCATGCTCAGCTCGGTAAAATGCCTGGCCGCTGAGCGTTCCATTATTAAGAACAAATGCCATTTGCTGCAGCGGGAAGGATCGCTAAACGCAGAACAAGATTAACCGATTTTCGTTCCGAACTCGCTGTAAATCCGATCCGCGCTTTGAGAAGGCGAAATTCGATCCCTTTCAAAGACGAGATGAGGCAGAAAAACAACGCCTGGCATCGAGCAGTGCTCGACGGCCAGGCGCTGGAATTGCGAACTTGGTAAAGAATTACCAAGCAAACACGTCACGATTAATCGCGATCGCTGACGATCACTTTATCAACCAGCATGTCGTCGCCTTGTTTGATGTAGTGAACACGAACCTTCGAATCTTTTCTGATTTTCGAGGCTTCGATCACTCTCCCATCTGAAGTCACGTAGGTGACGTTCTTGCTGAACCCGTATTGAACAGGGCGGGCTGCTTCCGTTTTTAGAAAAAGGACATGGCCCGGAGTAAATTCCGTCACTGTGCCCGTACTTTCGGTCGTCGTGGTGGTCATTTCAGTCGCTCCATTGGGCCCCGATGCAACCGAGGTCGAAGTTGAAGATGTTTGCCCCAACGCCATTGAACTGATCAGAGCTGTGGCAAACGTGACACTAAGGATTTGTTTAATCATTTATTACTTTCTATTGACTAGGTTACTGCAGTGATAGAGCTATTGGTACCTCATTCGTGCTTTCGGAGAAGCTTAGGGAATCAGATAATTAGTCGATGCGGCAGGTAATCATATAACGCTACTCCTTGCCTGGCCGGCCTTGTTTATTTACACTCGTTCCGGCTCTTTCTCTGCCTTCAAGCGAATTTGATCGAAGTAAATGAAAGAGTCCCCGCCTACTGCTCAACCGCTTAAGTCGCGGAACGTCAGCTCTATGAGCCGAAAAGCTTAATTCCCAGCAAAGCTACGACCTCCATTAACAGCATTACAGTTACCGCAAGGGTAATCATGGCGAACGTTGCCCATCCTAATATGTTGTAAAGACGGGTATTTCTGAGCTCCTTGGTTAGGCGTTGATCATTAATAAGCAGGAGAATGAACACTAGGAAGATCGGTAGCAACACCCCGTTTAGCACCTGAATCCATACTAGCAGTTTGATCACTGGGAGGTTTGGGACAAGCGCACCAGCGGCTCCGAAAATTATCAGGGCAGTGAATAAACCAAAGAAAAGCGGCGCTCTGCGAAAATCGAGGCCCACTCCTTTGGAAAAACCGAACGCTTCGCTGACGGCATAACTCGTTGCTAGGGGTAACACCGCCGCGGCCAAAAGCGACGCCCCCACAAGGCCGATCGCAAAGATAACTCCAGCAAAGTGTCCCGCGACCGGCTCAAGAGCACGGGCTGCGTCCGCTGCGGTGTCGATGTTGTTCTTGCCGACCGCATGGAGAGTTGCGGCGGTAGCGATAATCATAAAGATCGACATCAGGTTCGAGAATATTGCGCCCGAATACACGTCGACGCGCTCCGGTCCGTACCGGACGCGGTCGCCACCCCTTTCCACTACGGAGCTCTGCTGGAAAAGCTGCATGTATGGCGTGATTGTGGTCCCAATGAGACCTACCAGGAGGAAAATGTAATTCGGATCTCGGTGTAGCTTGGGAACGAACGCGCCCCTCGCTACTTCTCCCCAATGAGGATGAGCCATAAAGGCCGCGATAGGGTAGGCAAAAAAGACGAGCGTCATAAGTAGAAATATCTTTTCTACGCGCCAATAGTTACCATACACGACAAGGTAAAAGATAAGTGCCGCGGCCACGGGAATTGTGAAGAGCTTACCAAGTCCAAGTAACTCCCCAGCCGCCCCGACGCCGACAAATTCACTAACAATCAATCCGCCGTTGGCTATCAGGATCACTCCCACCGCAAAGACTGCCCAACCGACGCCGAAGCGTTCACGAATAAGATCCAACAACCCGCGTCCGGTCACGGCTCCAAGTCGCGCACACATTTCCTGGACGACCGAGAGAGAGACAGTGATTAGCACCATCACCCAAATCAGTTCGTAGCCGTATCGCGCTCCTGTGGAGCTGTACGTGGCAATCCCGCCAGCATCATTTCCAGCGGAGCTTGCGATTAAACCGGGCCCCAGAATCACCAGCCATCGCCAAATGCCGGTGGGAGGCAGACGCAATCCGCGTAATCGCACGCTCCGGCCACGAATGTTTATGCGGACCGAAGTGCGGATGGTTCGTGGGCGCGATGCAGGAAGCAATACTTCTGTTTCTGCGAGCGGCTCGAGCTCCGCCGGCGCTCGGTCTTTGGTCATGAGAAGACCTTCGGCGCCAAGGCAGTCCAGCTCTGCGGAGCTACCTGCATCACCGCTGCATCGACCGTGACGATGCCGAGTAACTTCTTGTCGCGCCCAACTACAGGCAACGCCGCCAAGTGACTACTGAGCACGCGATAGGCTCCAGCATCGGCAGACCCGAGTGGGTCGAGTGTGGTCACGTACACATTGGTGATCTCGGGCAGACGCTGTTCATCGCGAGCCACGATTAGATCTTGCAAACTGGTTGTTCCTCGCAGCACTCCACTCGATTCACTTTCCACGACGTAAACAAAATGGGCGAAATCTTTTTGCTTGAGGCGTTCATGCAATCTCAGGCGTGCATCCAGAATGGTTTGATCGAAAGCAAGGGTTACCATGTCGTTTGTCATGATGCCCCCCACTGTCGCTTCGGGGTAACGCAGTAACTCGACAAGTTGCGCACTGCGGGCTTTAGGTAATCGCTCGAGAAAGCTTTTCGCTGACTCAGCCGGTAAACCACGCAGAAGATCCCCTGCACTCTTCGCCCCCATCCTCTCCAGTAAGTGAAGCGCCTGCTCAACATCGAGCTCGCCGAACACTTGCACTTGTCGATCAAGCGGCATCGCCTCAAGTGTATCCGCTGCAATTGGGTCTGGAAGCAGGGTGAGAAGCTCGGCTGCATGGAGATATGGCAGTGAACTGGATAGGCCGGCGATTTCCCCTGGTGGTAATCTCTTAATTCGCATGTGATAGCCGGCACCGCTCTTAACTGCGTGCGGGTCCCCGCGCAGGCATTCGATATATTTCCAGTCGGAGAGGGCGCGACTTGGTCTGCGACCAAACATTCTACGGCTTAGCCTGCGCAAAACCGCTAACGAACTTGTGTCGGCAGCTTTGAGAAGCAGTTTGCCGTTCTCTTCCTCAAGCAACAAATCATTCGCGCGAGTGGCCACGCGTTTAAATAAATCGAGCACAAGCGCGTCGAGCACATCTCGTTTTAGCAATACTTCTTGGCGCAATGAACCGTCCGTTACCGGCTGCGCAGTGTCGAAGTTCTTTACGTGGATTCGACCGTGAGGCCAGTTAATGCCCGTAACTGCGTGCCACGGTAGCATCATGTGCTGGCGTTCGGAATTCCTATAAACAAAGTGCGTTACCGCGGGGTAATCGCTTTCCAGCAATGCAATGGCTATATCGTCTAAATCATCTCGCCGCCCACTGTCATTGCAGACGCGAAACTGCAGAAAGGTCGAAAGCAAAGGCATATGAATAACGATGGGAATTTCGCCTCGAAATACCAGTAGCACGTTGAGGTTTTACGGCAACGGGGAACCGCTGCGATGCTATTCGGGTCTGGTTGTGTTGTTTAACATAACTGCATGCAGCGTTTTCTTCTCACAGGAACATCGGGCAACCTAGGGCGATTGTCACGTAGCATAGGATTATGTCTCATAAGACACTCATCCGCCGTCCCGATTGTGGTTTTCATTAATCGAAGCAGATTCCTGCACACACGAAGAGTTCCGAGTCGATAACTTGACGAAAGGATATCTACGATGCGTTTAACTAATAAAATAAAAGAAGCGGGGGCGACTGGATACATTTTACTTTGGCTTCTCGGAATCCCGATTCCGATTTTGCTCCTCATCTTTCTGCTGCGAGGCTGCGCATAAGATAGGAGAAAACCGCTTTATCAACCCCGGGTCGATCAAGACCAACAATATAAACCTACACATATGAAACTAGAAACACTCAAAGACCTATATATTCACGAACTTAAGGACCTATACAGCGCGGAGAAGCAGATTATAAAGGCGCTGCCTAAAATGGTTAAAGCCGCTACTAACAAACAGCTCGCGACGGGTTTCGAACAACATTTCGAGCAAACGAAAGAGCATGTGGCGCGTCTTGAAAAGATCTTAACGAGCCATGATGAGTCGACCCGGGGCCCGAAGTGTGAGGGCATGGAGGGTCTTCTTAAAGAGGGAGAGGAAATGATCGAAGAAGATGCTGAGGAGGAAGTGCGCGATGCCGGGCTAATTGCTGCGGCGCAGCGTGTTGAGCATTATGAGATGGCTGGTTATGGCTGCGCTCGGACATACGCCGAGTTACTGGAGGATCGCGATGGTGCGCAGTTACTTCAGACTACCTTGACCGAAGAATCAGATACAGACAAAAAGTTAACCAAGTTGGCCAAATCCGCGATCAACGTCGCGGCTAAATAAATAAAACCGGTGAGCGTGCTGGTTGCGATCAGTAATACCGGCACGCAAACCAAAACGAAAGGATTCATGAAAGGAATTATACTAACTCTAGCTTTTCTCAGTGCATTTAGCCTGGCAGTGTTGGCTGGCAATGAGAAGGCGAAACCCGATAACACAGGAATAAACGAGCGTGATCGCTCCGGTGAAACCAAGACTTCTGGCGACCAGTCAAACAGTTCTGCGGATTTAAAAACCACGCAGGCTATCCGGCAGGCGCTGATGAAGGACGGCGAGCTTTCAATGACTGCGAAGAACATTAAAGTCATTACCGCCAACGGCCACGTTACACTCCGGGGACCCGTTAAGACTGCGCAAGAAAAAGCAAAAATCGATCAGCTTGCAAAATCAGCGGCTGGCGGCGCCCAGATCGACAATCAACTCGACGTAAAAGGATCGAACTAACAAACAAAAACAACCTCACACAAACGAAAGAAAATCATTATGTCTAAATCAGTATTCGGTATTGCAACTACACACGGCCAGGCTGAACGAGTTGTTCAGCAGCTCCAAGGTCAAGGCTTCGCAACCTCGGAAATTTCAGTGCTCATGCCTGATACAGGCGGCACGCGTGACGTCGGTCACGTTAAAGCGACAAAGGCGCCGGAGGGCGCAACTACCGGTGCAGCTACCGGGGGCGCTACTGGAGGCGTGCTCGGATTGCTGGCAGGAATTGGTGCCTTGGCGATTCCCGGCGTCGGTCCGTTTATCGCCGCGGGTCCAATTATGGCGGCGCTTA
>DASSFL010000221.1:0-10795 GCA_035694525.1 Candidatus Udaeobacter sp.
ATGTAATTGAGCGCTGCAAAATGATCCTGTAACGCCAGCAAGATGTTCTGCAGTTTTCCGGCCGGCCAAAGCGCGCAGAAAACGATCCGATCGAGCCAACCGCCTGAAGCCAGGCGCCTCACCGCAAATCTAAGCAATGGCCTTCCTTCGAGAGTGCTCGGGCATTTGAGCATGCGTGAAGCGATGTCCCGTTTCAGCTCGAAATTCAGCGCGGTGTCGAATATCATTTTGCTCGCTCCCATCGGCGAAAAATTCGCCTCGTAGCCCATGTCCCCGGACTTGACCTTCAGAAACCAACCGGGTGAAAGCGAGAAGACGATTTTTTTGCCACGCAAATCCGAGCCGAGTGCGCCGACTTTTTGCAACATGACCAATACGTTCGCGCCTGCTCCGCCAACGGGCGAGACTTGAAAACCTGTTGGCGCACTGCGAAAAAAAAGACTCGCCCTGTCCGGAATCGAAGGGGTTGTTAATTCCGAGGTGCCGTAAAGCGGCAGTACATTCGGCGCATGCACAGCAGCACGTTGAAAAGCGAGTCCCTGGTTCTTAAGCGGAAACAACTCCGGAGCCGTTGAGGGAACCGTGGTGTGTTCCAGATGAACGGCAACCGTTCGTCCAGCGAACAAGAGGACCGCGGCCAGGCCCGAAGCAATGAGGCCTGAAAACAAATGCGGGATGCCTTTATTGCCGTCGGCCCGCACCATGATGCCTCGAAGTTTATTTCCGCCATTCAGCGTTGCAATTGAATTTCGTGTGCACCGTTGCATTCGAATCGCGGCGACGAGCCTGGATGTTTGTTTTCTCCAACAGTATGTCTATTTAGTGGCTGGCATAATAAGGAGAACAACGCATTCGAAAATTGAATCCGAGAATCAGATGGAAATGGAAAACACGAGGCATTGCCGCATTTTTCTTCTCTCACCCGCTTATACCGGAGGTGAACGGGCACGGATGATTCAGAGCGACCGGGCGGAATTCGAGCTCGCGCAAAAATTGCGCGACAAACGCGGCGCGCCAATCGCCGAGGTGTTCACCTTTCTTAGCGGCCTCTACTTTCGTGGTAAGATCGCGTACGCGACTGCGTTTGCCCGGCCCGCGACCGGAATCCCCGGTGTATTTGTGATTACGCCTACTCGTGGGCTTGTCGACGCCACCACGCGGATCCGCCTCGATGACCTGCGTGAATTCGCAACGGTCGACATTCACGGTGACGATGCGCGTTATCGAGTGCCGCTTGAGCGAGACGCGCGTGTTCTCGCAAAACGACTTCCATCTCGGAGCGAGATCATCCTTCTCGGAAGCATTGCCACAGGGAAATATGTGAACGTTTTGCTTGCGAGTTTTGGCGACCGACTCCGATTTCCCGTCGACTTCGTCGGTCGCGGCGACATGAGCCGTGGTGGATTGATGTTACGCTGTGCAGCAGATCGGCAGGAGCTTCCATACACCGCAGTGGCAGGCGCGATTGTTAATGGAAAACGCCCGCCCAAGCTCCCTCCGCGGAGATACCAGTCCACGTTTCGATAGAGGCTTTTCTCGTTTATTTGTTTTGCGTCCCGGGCCGGTGTTGCCTTATCTTCAAGTTGCTGTGTTTCGGCAGTAGAATTTTCTGGATGATATGGACGTTAGCGGCACGATCGGCGCGATTCTGAGTCAGAAAAGCAGAGATATTTTTTCTATTCGGTCCGACGCACTGGTTTTTGAAGCGATTGAAATGATGGCCGAAAAAAATGTCGGCGCATTATTGGTGATGGATGGAGAGCGATTGAATGGGATCATTTCCGAGCGCGATTATACCCGCAAAGTTTTTCTCCGTGGCAAACGTTCCCGCGAAACGAAAGTTTCCGAGATCATGTCGACCAATGTGACGGTTACGCATCCGCGTGAACCAGTGGAGAAATGTCTGCACCTGATGACTGACAAACATATTCGCCATCTGCCGGTGGTCGAAGGTGATCAAGTGGTTGGCGTGATTTCGATCGGGGATCTCGTCAAACACGTAATTTCCTGCCAGCAGGCAGCAATCGCGCACCTGGAAAACTACATCCACGGCGGATACCCAGCGGGGTAAATCAATCCCATCATCCCGAGCGGAGCGCCGCGGAGTCGAGGGATCCCGTGGAACGATCTCAAGGTGACGCAGCGGGATTCCTCGACTTGGCTCGGAGTGACACTGTTGACGGCGTAGTTACAACTTCCAGGCAGTTTTCCCGCCCACGATTGTCCGGACCGCGCGCCCTTTCAGTTTCCAACCGTCAAAAGGCGAATTGCGAGACGCCGAGTGAAACTGATCGACACTAACGGTCCACTCCAAGGCCGGGTCGACTAGCGTGACATCGGCGCGAGCGCCGGGCGACAGCGTGCCGGCGTCCAACTTCAACAATCGGGCGGGTTCGAGGGTGTACATCTCGATCAAACGCACGATGTCGATCTTGGCGTGTTTGTGCACGAGCAGATCGATGAAAAGACCGAGCTCAGTTTCCAATCCAATGATACCGAACGGCGCAACGTCGAACTCGACTTCCTTTTCGAAATCCGCGTGCGGCGCGTGATCGGAACACAAGATCGACAGCGTGCCATCAGCGATTCCCTGCAACAACGCATCGACATCTGTCTGCGAGCGGAGCGGCGGATTCACTTTGTAGTTGGTATCGAAATTTTGGATCGCTTCGTCGGTTAACGCGATGTGATGCGGGCAAACCTCACCGCTTATTTTTACGCCACGCGCCCGCGCTTCGCGAAGCAGCCGCACACTTCCAGCTGTAGTGAGGTGTTGGCAATGAATCGGATGATCGCAAAGTTCCGCGAGCAAAATGTTGCGCATCACTATGGCTTCTTCGCCCGCAGCAGGCCAGCCGGGTAACCCGAGCAGCGTGCTCCAATACCCCTCGTGCGCGACTCCGTCGCCGACCAAATTGTAGTCCTGACAATGATCGAGTACAGGCACGCCAACCATGCGGGCGTACTCAACCGCGCGCCGCATGACTTCATGATTCTGAATGCAATGACCGTCGTCTGTGATCGCCACAGTGCCTGCCTGCGCAAGGGATCCAATCGGTGCGAGTTCTTCACCCGCGAGACCTTTTGAAATTGCGCCGGTTGGCAAAACATTCACGCGCGCGATGGAGGAGGCCCGATCCTTGATCCATGCAATCGTGCTTGGATTGTCCGGAACAGGCGAGGTGTTCGGCATGCAAACAATAGTGGTGAATCCGCCTGCAGCCGCCGCACGCGCGCCAGACTCGATCGTTTCCTTATGGCTAAATCCGGGTTCGCGCAGATGGACGTGCATGTCGATCAAACCGGGCGCAACGATCAAACCTTTCGCGTCAATCTCTTCGACATTTGACTTCGGATCTCTGACGTCTGATTTCTGTGCGATTCCTCCCTCGACGATGTAAAGATCGGCGATTTCATCTCGCTTATTTGAGGGATCGACCACGCGGCCGTTTCGAATGATTGTCGTGCTCACGCCGAGATTCCTCCGCAGAGATAGAGAACGGCCATGCGCACAGCCAGGCCGTTCGTGACTTGATCGAGAATGACGCTGTGTAAACCATCGGCAACCTCGCTGTCGATCTCTACGCCGCGGTTGATCGGGCCGGGGTGCATGATCAGGCAATCGGCCTTCAAAAGTTTGGCGCGTTCCTTGGTGAGACCGAAGAAGCGAATGTATTCGCCGATTCCGGGAAAATATTCTCTGCGCTGGCGTTCGTGCTGGATGCGCAACAGGTTCACCACATCGGCTTTTGGCAGCACATCATCGATCTTGTGCGAAACTTCGACCCCAAGTTTCTCAAACTCGCGCGGCACAAGCGTGCTTGGCCCGACCAGCGTCACGTGCGCACCAAGCTTAAGCAGGCCGAAAATATTCGAGCGTGCCACGCGACTGAACAGAATGTCGCCGACGATCGCCACGCGCAGTCCTGCAATTTTTCCTCTGCGTTCACGGATGGTGTAAAGATCGAGAAGCGCCTGCGTGGGATGCTCGTGCGCGCCGTCGCCGGCGTTGATCACGCTGGCCTTCAACCGATTCGCCAGAAACTGCGGTGCGCCAGCTGAGCCGTGACGCAGCACGAAAATGTCGGCGTGCAACGCCTCCAGATTGCGCGCGGTATCTTTGAGCGTTTCGCCTTTGGTCAGGCTGGAAGTGGTTGCCGAGACATTGATCACGTCCGCGCTCAACCGAAGCGCGGCCAGCTCAAAAGAGGTGCGCGTCCGCGTGCTCGGCTCGACAAAGAAGTTCACCAATGTCTTTCCGCGCAGCGACGGCACCTTCTTGATCTCGCGGGTACCGACTTGTTTAAATGCGTCGGCGGTTTCGAGAACGAAATTGATTTCTTCTGCCGGCAGTTCGCGCAGACCGAGTAAATCTTTTCGTGTCCAGCGCGTGGTCATGTTAGGGGAGCACAGGCTACTAGCCTGTAGTTGGCGGCAGCTTGTCGCCAACGTGGATTGATAGTCACCGGTGAATTGGACACTCGTGCATTCGGCAAGCTGCCGAATGTTGCAGGCTGGCAGGCTGCGCTCCCCAGAATGGATTCGCGTCGAATCATCATCGTCCCCTTCCCAGCCAGACTGCGTCTGGTTCGTTATCGGTTTCTTGAAGTTGGACCTTCACCTTTTCGCTGCCGGAGGTTGGCAAATTCTTTCCGACGTAATCCGGGCGAATCGGCAGCTCGCGATGGCCGCGGTCGATTAGTACTGCGAGCTGAATTCGCGCAGGCCGTCCGAATGAGTTGATGGCGTCCATGGCGGCGCGCACGGTGCGGCCGGTGTAAAGAACGTCATCGACAACGATGACGGTGCGTTCCTCCAGTGGCAGTGGAAGTTTGGATTCGCGCACAATCGGCAATTCAGAGCGCGTTCCCACGTCATCGCGATGCATCGCCACGTCGATGACGCCGGTCTCAACGTTGATCTTCCGGATCTGGTGAATGAAAGCGGCGATGCGCTGGGCGAGTTCCACCCCGCGCGACGGAATTCCCGCTAGAACGACGTGTGTCAGCCGCGGGTTTCGCTCAACAATTTCGTGCGCAATTCGTTGAAGCACTCGACGAATTGCCTCCGCGTCCATTGTTGGCACCGCGGCACCGGACGTTTTTTGTTTTGCTTGTTTCATGCGTTTCCTTGACGACCTCGCGGGATCGCATTAAAGGAACAAAAAAATTAAGAGGCGGACTTCTCGGTGCGCGCCTCCTTTCTTCGTCGCTCTCGCCAGTTGGAGCGATGTTTCACGACCCAATCCAGCAAAGCCTTTTCAAATCCGATATCTCTTCCGGCTTTCTCGCTTTCGATCCACTTGTGTTTCAGGACCTCGGCACGCTCCGCGAGAAACTCCTTGTACAGGACCGAATTCCTAACGAATCGAGAGGGATCCTCCTCTGAAGACAGCATCTCAGGATTCTCTTTCATGAAATTGGGCACGAGTCAACAAAATCGAAGCAGTCAATTCGACGTGCCAACCGCCCTGTTTATTTAACTCCCGGTTCCAATCAGGGTTGCGGACGCCTTCACTACGCCAGTGTCTTACGAAGATTTTCGGCAATTTTATTGAACTCGGCTGCTACGGGGGACTTTCGATCTTCTCCCACAATCGGAATCCCGCGATCGCCCGATTCGCGCGTGGGGATATCGATCGGAATTTGACCAAGCAATGGGACGCGGAGTCGTTTCGCCTCGCGTTCGCCGCCACCACTGCCAAAAATATGATAGCGTTTGCCGTCGGACGGAGAGACGAAATAACTCATGTTCTCGATGATCCCGAGCACAGGGACATTGACCTTCTCGAACATGGTAGCAGCTTTGCGAGCATCGATCAGCGCAACTTCCTGAGGCGTGGTTACCACGATCGCGCCCGAAAGCGCGACCGTCTGGACAATCGTGAGCTGAATGTCACCAGTGCCAGGAGGCAGATCCAGCACCAGATAATCCAGTTCGCCCCATTCCACCTGCCGCAGAAATTGCTGGGTATAGCGCGTGACCATTGGCCCGCGCAAAATCGCCGGCGAAGTGTCGTCGAGCAGAAATCCCATCGACATGAGCCGCAATCCGTATTGCTCAATCGGGACGATTTTGTTTTCTTCCGTCGCCATTGGCCTCTCGCGCGTCCCGAACATCAATGAAATGCTCGGGCCGTAGATATCGCAATCGCATAAGCCTATACGCGCGCCAGTTTGCTCCAGTGCAACCGCGAGGTTAGCCGCGACAGTCGATTTGCCGACGCCGCCTTTGCCGCTTGCCACTGCGATGACGTGCCTGATTCCCGGGATTCGCGTCGCGCCCATACCGCTCCCGGCACCCGCAGGCGGCGCATGAATATCGATGAGGACCTTTGCGCTCTGAACACCGTCGATGGTTCGCAGCGCTTGTTCGGCGTCGTTCTTAATTGCTGCCGGAACGTTTGGATCATTCGTCGCCAGGGCGACCTGTACTTTGACTTCGCCATTTTCGATCTGGACCGATTTCACAAGTCCGAATGAAACAATATCGCGCGTGAAGCCTGGATATTTCACCGACTTCAAAGCGTTCTTCACCTGTTCCTCAGAAATCGACATGTCTTTACCTTACGTGCGCGACGCTAGAGGTAAACCTCCGGGGCATCGGGTGGATCGTCTTGTCCTCAAGGCGATGACAATTGGGGAGGCTAGTTTCCCGCCGCGTTGCGCGTGCGGCACAATTCCAGGCGGCATGGCCGGAGTAGCCAACGCGTTGAGGACAACGCGTTCCACCTATGAGTTATCGGTCCTGATAATCCATTTTGTAGCGGATCTGATACTCGTTTCCGCCAGAGGGGCGGGAAGGTTGCTGGCCTGCTTTCGCTACAAAGTCCGGGTTTTGCCAGTCAGACCAGGCGCGGTATTTCTTTCTCATTGGATTGGCCGGCAGCTTGAGCCGGAAAATTTTGTCCTCCTGACCAGGGAATTTTAGGACAAAGAGACGCTGCGAGGTTCGGAAATAAAGTTCGACGTAACCCGCTCGCACGCCTGGGTCTTGAGGTGCATCGGTGTGCCAGTAACCTGGCATCGCGTTGCGGTCTGTATCGAGCTCAGGCTGAACGTCAGCCAGACTTTGGAGGGACTGGCCAGCCGGTGGTTTTACTTCAAACTCCAGCTGCGGCGTCGGCCCATTGATATTCAAAACATGCGGTTGACCAGCATACCAAATTCCAAATCCGGACACCGCAATGATACCAAGAGATACACAAACGGTTATCAACCCGACAAAAAGCCAAAGTCCTCTTGTGCCGCGCCAGTAAAGTGTGAGAAGGATGAGGCCTGGCGCGACGACACACGTCACAATCAGCGCGATCGCCGCGGCAAAATAACCGGCCTCCCCTTCAAACGTGGAGACGTGAAACGCAGCTGCGAGCGCTGCGCCCAAGGCGAAGCCAAGAAATAATCCCGCCGTGATGCCAATGATTCCCGCGAGAATTCCGAAAAGAATTGCGCTGACGGAAAGTTTCTTTGTAGCGAGCTGCACGGGAACGATCAGGGCGAATTTGCCGAAACAGGGCTCTGTACGAGGTCGATTCGCTGATGCGTTTTCGCGATTTCCACAATGAGACCAGAATAGTTCCATCGGCCAAGCGATTTGTTTGCTGCCACGTAGATCGTTCCATTTCCTTTCGGCCCGGAGATGGGGATGGAGAGGTTCGCTTCACCGGACGCGCCGTTAACGTTCGTGTTCCCAGAGACAAGAAATCCTTCTTTGATCGGCGAACCGAGAATCTCGATCACGGAAGGATGGACCTTGGCTCGGGCCAAAGCGTCTTTGTAAACGTCTGTCGATTTGACCGCGCTGAACACGATCACCGCGATCGAGACAACAAAAGCGACGAACAATGTTAACGTGCCGAGACAGCCAACCGGCACGAACCATTTCCAATTTCGATTCCACCAGTTGGGTCTCGGCGTTAGCGGAACCGTGGGCGGATTTTGCTCCATGAAGTCTTTCTACTTCAGTCCCGAAGCCTTGTGCAATCATTGCTTCAAGGGAAATACAGACAACGAATCAGTTCCTTCGTCTTGCATGTTGCATGCTACATGCCTCTGGGCGGCGACCGTTGCCGGTTATTGATCTAGACACACCAACCCCGACTACAGACAGCCATTCCGGGCGATCGGTGCTGTTTTGGAACAGCTTGCAGCGTTAAACGCGGTCCTTCAGCGTTGTTTTGCCGGCCGTACGCGCGCAATGAACGCAGCAATAGATTTGCCCATCGGCTTCCACACCGTGCCCCACGATCCGGCAGTTGCAGTGTGGGCAGACCGGCGCCAGTGCGTGGATCGCGCATTCGAAGCTATCGAATGTGTGATGCTTTCCGGCTACGACCACTTCAAACGCCTTGTCATATTCATTCTCGCAAACTTCGCATGTAGCCATACGCAATCATTTCGCGCCTCGGCACCTTTGCGGCGGTGTCCACGTGCTTTTCGAGAGAGTAGAGATCACACCGGAAAGTGATACTTTCTTTCGGAGGCGGTTATGGAAATACCAAAGCAACTGATCGATTGTTTGGACGGAAACAAAGTGTCTTATGAGGTTCTGCAGCATCCGGAGGCCGTCACTGCGCAACGAATCGCCCAGGCGGAGCATGTGAAGGGCCGGCACCATGCCAAGGTGGTCATAGTTAAATCGGGGGACCAGCATTTAATGATGGTGTTGCCAGCGGACCACCAAATTGATCTGGAGAAGGTCGAGAAAGCGATCGGCAAGGCTGTCTCGCTCGGTAAGGAGCAGGAATTCAAAACGCTGTTTTCCGACTGCGCGATTGGAGCGATGCCGCCCTTTGGCAATCTCTATGGTCTGCCAACATATGTAGAGCAGAGTCTGGCGGAGCAAGACTACATTGTGTTTGAAGCGGGCACGCACACGGACGCGATCAAGATGAGTTATCGCGATTACGAGAAGATCGTGAAGCCAAAGGTGAACGATCTGGCGATCAAGCTGCAGGCGATGAAAGGAGCGTGAACCTACGCATCGTCGAGCAGCGCACCGCGAAAGACGGACAAACGTGGAGGGCGGAGCTCCGCGACGCCTAACCAGCAATTCGAGACCCACAGCCGGTGCTTGGGCTCGCGAAGCTCGCCCTTCCATCTGCGTTGCCGCGCTGGTCCTTTGGCTTGCTTGCACGTCCGTCGCTTTTCCAGCAGAGAAAGTTTCTCTTATCAATATCGACGGAGCCATTGGGCCGGCGACGGCGAGTTACATTTCGCGCAGCATTGAGGAAGCACAGTTGCAAAACGCCCAGTGTCTAATCATTCAGCTCAACACGCCCGGCGGCTTGCTCGATTCGACGCAGAAGATTGTACAAAGCTTTCTCGGCTCACCGGTGCCGGTCGTCGTTTATGTCGCTCCGACCGGCGCGACCGCAACCAGCGCAGGTTGTTTCATCACCATTGCGGCGAGCGTCGCGGCAATGGCTCCGGCCACGACAATCGGCGCCGCGCATCCTGTTTCGATAGGCGGTTTTCCCAGTGGGGGAGAGGAAAAGACCGACGAAACGATGAAACAGAAGTTGGAGAATTTTTCCGTGAGCTATATCGAGACGATCGCTGGCAAGCGCCAGCGTAACGTGGAGTGGGCCAAGTCGGCGGTAAAGGAAAGCGCATCGATTACCGCGGAGAAAGCGCTTCAATTAAAAGTAATTGATCTGATCGCCTCCGATATTTCCGATCTGTTACAAAAATTGAACGGACGCGTCGTGGATGGAAAGACGCTGAAGACCGCGGGCGCGGACGTTTCTGAAATCAAGATGTCGGCGTCGGAACACGTTTTTCAAAAACTTTGGCGCCCGGAAGTGATGTTCATTCTCATGCTGATCGCGATCTATGGAATCATTGGTGAGCTGACCACGCCGGGAGCGATTCTTCCCGGAGTCGTTGGTGCGATCGCGTTGATCCTCGCGCTTTATCTCGCGGCGATTCTACCCGTCAACGTGACCGGTCTCGTTTTGATCGCACTCGCCTTGATGCTCTTTATCTTTGACGTTTATGCGCCAACGCACGGCGTTTTGACCATCGGCGGCGTCATAGCGTTCCTCATCGGCTCGCTCATGCTCTTCAACCGTGGCGACCCGCTTTTTCGTTTATCGCTCAATTACATTATCCCGGCGACATTGGTCACTGCGGCGTTCTTTATTTTCGTCATCGGAAAAGGCCTGCGCGCGCAACGGTTGCCAGTAAAAGTGGGAAAGGAAACCCTGATTGGGAAAACAGTAACGGCGTTGACTCCGATCGACTCGCGCAGTGGCCGCATTTTCGTCGAGGGAGAATACTGGAACGCAGTCAGCGACACGCCTATCGGAAAAGACGAACAGGCCGAGATTGCGGGAGTACAAGGATTAACTGTAAAACTGGAAGTTAAACAAAAACAAAGCCATGGAACTAATTGAAGCACTGCCGCGATTGGTCGGTTGGGCGATCCCGATCATTATTCTCGCCATTATTATTTTTCCGCAGGCGATTCGGATCCTGCGGGAATATGAGCGCGGTGTCATTTTTCGTCTTGGAAAATTACTCGGTGCAAAAGGACCGGGATTGATTTTCCTCATTCCGATCGTCGATCGGATGGTGCGAATGGATTTGCGCGTCGTCACAATCAGTGTCGAGAAGCAGGAGGTGATGACGCGTGACAACGTGCCGGTGACGGTCGATGCGGTTGTGTATTTCCGGGTGGTCGATCCACAGGCCTCTGTCGTGAAAGTAGAGAACTTTCTCAAAGCCACTTCGCTGATGTCGCAGACGACGCTGCGCAGCGTGCTCGGTCAGGCCCCCTTGGATGACCTGCTTTC
>DASSFL010000222.1:0-3120 GCA_035694525.1 Candidatus Udaeobacter sp.
AATGCTTGTGCGTCATGAATCTGCTCGTCTGAACTTCCTCCAATAATAGTAAGCCGGGAGCGCGGCCAGCATGATACCCAACGCGATTGCGCTATTCGGCGGTGAAGCGACGATAGCGCTTCCGACAATTCCAACACAGGATAAAACAAAAAGAATCGTCGTGAACGGATGGCCCGGCACACGATAGGTAACTGTGTCTGATCCGATCTGACGCCGGCGCAAAACGAACAGCGACGCCGCCGTCATTGCGAAAAAAATGAAATCCACGGTCACTTCAAAGTTCAAGATTTGACCATATGTCCCGGAACAAGCGATAACGATTGCCGCCAAACCCTGAAGCATGATCGCGACTACTGGCGCTCGCGAGCGTTGCGAGAGCTTGCCGACACTTGCGAAGAAAAGTCCGTCTCGCGCCATCGCGTAGTACACCCTTGGACCCGTTAACATGCTTTGGCTCAGGAAACCTAGCGTCGAGATCGCGATACCGGCGGCAATCCATTGTGCGCCGCGTGAACCGAGCGCCGCCCGCATTACGTCCGACGCCGGGGTCGTGGTTGCATCTAGACCGGCTGAACCGAGCACTCGCAGGCACACGAAATTGACGGCAAGGTAAAGGATCACAACACCAGCCACGCCCATTAGCAGTCCACGCGATAAATCACGGCGCGCATCGCGCATTTCACCTGCAACAAAAGTCGAGGTCTGCCAACCGCCATAAGCAAACGCAATGGGAACCATCGCGGACCCAATGCTTGCCAAAACTCCAAAAGAAAACGGAGGGGCTAGCCGCGGCTCGGATTTGAGCGAGCTGCCGCCAAGCGAAAACCCAAGTATCACAAGCCCCGCGATCGCTGCGATTCTTAACAACATAAAAGCGCTTTGCACATTGCTGCCGGCGCGCGCGCCAAAACAGTTAATGCCAGTCAGTGCCAGCAGCACCGCAGCTGCGATTGCGCTGTCATTCCAACCTACTCCCGTAAGCGCACGAAAGTAGGATGCGAATATAACAGCTACCGCGGCCATACCGCCGGTCTGCGTCACCAGAAGCAGTCCCCATCCGTACACAAACGCCACCGCAGGATGGTATGCGTCGCGAAGGTAGACATATTGCCCGCCCTCCGCGGCGGGCAAGCGAGTGGCCAGTTCAGCCCAGATAAATGCCCCGCACATCGCAAAAATGCCGCCCAGTACCCAAACGCCAAGGATTAGCAACGGCGTGTGAACGCGATGCGCTACCTCGGACGGATTAGCGAAAATTCCCGCGCCAACGATGCCGCCCATGACAATCATGGTGGCATCGAACAACCCAAGCTGACGGCGAGGCTTAGTCGCTGTTGTCATTCCGAGCGCAGCGAAGCGAAGTCGAGGAATCTCTGAATTTCGGAAACGTGATGCATTGTCACTTTGGGCCAGACGTGAGTTTATAGATTTTGAATTCTGGAGTCGTCTCAAGCGGCGTTGCGGTTTCGTTGAGATGCTGTGTTAGCTCGGGATAAGATTCCAACCACCAAAACCTGGGCGTGGTAAAAACAAAATGCGTTGCGCCCTGGCGACGCAGTCTCTCAAGATCGGCAATCGCTTGCTGGCTATTCTTAGGATTGCCGCCGTAAATCCCCCGTTGCTCGAGAAAATGCCAGCCTTTGCGCTTCGCATAATAGAATATGGTTGGATTGCCACCGTCCACGGCGACAATCAATGCATCGTTCGCCGTAAGCTTGTTTAATTCCAGACCGGCATTGCGAAGTTGTGCTGCTGTTGATTCATAAAGCGGCCGCACATAGAACGCGGCCAGAATTGCAAACGAGCTCGCAAGCAAGATCGACAAGGTCAGGGCCGCAACGCGCGAAGAAATTTTCGATCCAAAAAAAGCGCATGCAGCGCCGGCAAATGCAGCAGCAATTGGCACGAAAGGCAACTGGTACCATGGATGGCGATTGCCGTAGCCAACGGCCACAACAAACAGAACCATGGCAACCAGCCACCAATCAAAAAGGCAGCCATATTTTCCACGCGGCGCAACGAACAAACCGATGAGCGCCATAATCGCCACAAGTGGTGTGAGGCTCGACGTCGCAGTCTGTTGCGCAATCTCCCAGTACCACGAAAAACCTTCCAGCCGGACTCCACCGGCTCCAAAGAAATGATGGGGATAATATCTCTCGGCGATTTGATGCGCGTGCCAATACCATGCGACCGAGGGTAGGACTACAATTGTAGCAAAAGCGATTGCGCGAAAAATTGTAGGGCGTTTCTGTGAAACGCCTGGCGTCTGACACAGACGCCCTACAAAGATGTACAAAAGCGGCGCCGCGATGACGACGCTTGTGGCCTTGATCAAGATCGACAAGGAAATCGCAATCGCAGACAGATAAAACGACGCTGGCTTCGGATCGCGAGCGGAACGCAGAAAAAAATACAGCCCGATGATTCCCAGGCCAAGCGATGGCACATCCGGCATGAAAGAGCGGCCGGCAAAGATGTTCAGCGGCGCAAAAGCGTAGAAAAACGTAGCCCAAATCGCAGTTGTGCCGTCGAAGATCTCGCGCACCAGCAAAAAGAAGAATGGGAGCGAAATAGCGAAGATAATCACGGACTGGCTGCGCCCCATCCATTCGTGAATGCCGGCGAATTTGTAACAAACCGCCGCAAGGAATGGCAGAATGGGAAACTCTGTTCCCACGTAACCGGCTGAGTTGGCAGCCCAGTCGATCTGAGGGTATCCGAAACGAAAACCGCCTTCGAGAAAGTTGCGCGCAATCGCCGCGACATCGCTCTGCCTCCAGCTCCAGTCATCGACGTAGGGCTGATCGATCAACACAAGCCTCACCGCGACAGCTGAAATCCAAAGGAGTAATACGACCTTGCTCGCATAGAAGGGATACCGCGCTGCCGCGAAGGCTTGTGGACGGCGCAGGTATTCTTGCGCTGGTCCGCCTCTCTCCTTGCGTGAGGGGAGAGGATTGAGATGAGCGGTTTCAGTCATGGCGCGACCACACAAAACCAACGCTCACCCTACCTTCTCCCTTCGACAAGGAGTCTCTGGTTCGCGCTAAAGGCGTTGTCTCAACCGGGCCTGGGGCATCGCCCAGGTATGCAATCGCCGAGTAAACAAGCGCTGAA
>DASSFL010000223.1:0-2080 GCA_035694525.1 Candidatus Udaeobacter sp.
CCCTGGAGCGAACGGACCAAGCCGGAAGAACAATACACCGCCATCAAGGCGAACATTAACAAACAGCTCGCCGGGCTTACCGAAGGTATCGCCTTCGCGTTTCCGCCGCCGGCGATTCCGGGCGTGGGCACTTCCGGCGGATTCCAATTCATTTTGGAAGATCGCGCCGGCAAAGATGTCGGGTTCCTGGCGCAAAACCTGAAGACGTTTCTCGATGCAGCACGCAAACGACCCGAGCTCGGTACGCTGATCCCAACGTTTTTGCCGAACGTTCCGCAGGTTTTCGTCAAGGTCGATCGCGACAAAGTCATCAAGCAGGGGATCGATCTGACCTCGGTATATCAAACACTGCAGACGTTCATGGGCGGTTTTTTTGTGAACTACTTCAATCGGTTCGGACGAACATGGCAGGTATATATAGAGGCCGAAGGCGATTATCGCACCGACGCGAAAAACGTTGGCCAGTTCTTCGTGCGCAACGCCAACGGCGACCCAGTCCCGCTCGATGCCATTTCAACTATCCAGAACATCGCCGGTCCGGAATTCACGTTGCGTTACAACGAATATCGCTCGGCTCAAATCAACGGTTCTGCCGCGCCTGGTTATAGCTCGTACCAGGCGATGAACGCACTCGAGGAAGTTTTTCGCCAAACAATGCCTAACGAGATGGGCTACGACTATCTTGGCCTCTCATTTCAGGAAAAGAAAGCGCAGCAGGGCGTATCCCCGACTGTCGTGTTCGGAATGTCGCTCATTTTCGTGTTCCTGATCCTCGCTGCTCTTTATGAGAGCTGGTCGTTGCCATTCAGTGTGCTGCTCGGAACACCGGTCGCAGTGTTCGGCGCTTTTGTCACACTCTGGTTGCGCGGAATGCAAAACAATATTTACGCGCAAATTGGTCTGATCATGCTGATCGGCCTGGCAGCGAAGAACGCCATCCTTATCGTCGAATTTGCCAAGGACGAATACGAGAAAGGCAAACCACTCCTCGACGCTGCCCTCGAAGGCGCGCGCCTCCGTCTTCGCCCGATCTTGATGACTTCCTTTGCTTTCATCTTCGGGCTTCTCCCGCTTTGGTTTGCCAACGGTTCAGGCGCCGTCGCCCGGCGCATCCTCGGCTCTACTGTGATTGGCGGAATGATCGCCGCCTCAGCGATCGCCATTTTCCTTATCCCGGTAACGTTTTACGTGATCGAGCGGCTCGCCGCCGGGCGCAAAAAAGAAGCGGCGCAGCAAGTTAGCCAAACTCCGCCCCAGCCAGCGCCTGCAATTGACGCCTAGTGCCTGCGCCCGGGTGATCACAGGCGAATGCGGCGTGATGCTGGTTTCGGCCTTTATCTCGAATGAGGGATTGGGCACAGCCTCGCCAGTGGTAGTACAAAATCTCGCGAACGCGAAATAGCGGCGCGTTCCTGAGAGGATCTAGCTTTGGGGATGAACACAAGTGAGTCTCTGATCGCGTCCGATGACACTGGAGCGGCAGTCTCAAACCGCCGATCATTCCCGTTGCGGACGCTCATGGTTTGTTTCACAATCTGGCTCATTGCCACCGAGGTTCTCATCTTTGATCAGATTAAATTTAGCATCAGGATCGAGGCACTCGAGCAAGCCGCACGAGCGATGCACGGGTCGCAGCTGTTGGTTCCAACACAACGGCCATCTAATATCCCAGGTGATGCAAAAATGGAGAAGCTGTGAAAGCCGGAACCTGGCGACGAATTAAAGGGCTCGTTCTCCCCCGCAGATTGCAAAGCTGATCCGCTGCGATGCGGCGCGACGGCAAAATTACCTCTTTGGATAGCGAAAAAATCTCTCGGACGCGCAATGCGGAACGTTTCACCTTAATTGAGCGTCTGAGAAGCGAAGCTGAAACGAATTTGTAAAAGACAAAACAGTCATGAAGATCGGAATCATTGGAGCGGGGAACATCGGCGGTGCGCTGACTCGTCGTTTCAGCGCGCTTGGGCACAAAGTTTTTGTCGCGAATTCGAGGGGACCTGAGACGCTGGCGGATTTGGCGGCAGAAACTGGAGCGACTCCAGTCACAGTCGAACAAGCGGCCCAGGCTGGGGACGTGGTT
>DASSFL010000224.1:0-3457 GCA_035694525.1 Candidatus Udaeobacter sp.
GCGCCGCGCGCAGATCGTGCGTGAATCCTATCAGCATTTTTCCCGCACCATGCTCGATTTTTTCTGGAGTCCGCGCCTAACGAGTAAAAATTTCTCCCGTTACGTTGAGTTCGAGAATCGTGAGAGATGGGATGAGGAAAACACGCGCCCGGGCAAGCCGGTCATTGTCGGTTGCTATCATTACAGCAACTTCGAATGGCTCAGCATCGTTTCGGCTTTCGCCGGTCTCGAAGGCGTTATCATCGCGCAGGAATTCAAGAATCCCCTGCTCGATCCGATCTTCCTGAAGTTGCGCCAGAGAAGCGGCCATCGCGTGGCACCGCGCGAAGGCGCCGTGATGCATCTATACAAGGCCCTGCGCCGCGGCGAACGCTTCGCCTTGCTCGTCGATCTGACAATTTCGGCGAAACTGCCGACGGTGGCGATCAAGTGCTTCGGGCTTGAACGCTGCGTCACCTTTGCTCACGTGTGGCTGCACCAGCGCACGGGCGCGCCACTGATCAACGTCCATTGCGAGCCGCTGCCCGGCGGGCGTTACCGCGTGGTTTTTCATCCCCGAATTGAATTTCCCGCGGGCGCTTCGCTCCAGGAAATGGCGCAAGCTTGCTGGGACCAGTTCGAGCCGGTTGTTAGGAAAAATCCCGCCCCGTGGCTCTGGATGTACAAGCATTTTCGTTACCGCCCGCTGGCGGCGAATCCAACAGCGTATCCGTTCTATGCGAATATTTCGGAGGATTTCGAGCGCCGTCTCGATGAAGGCGCGCGCAAACTTCCGCCGATGACTTCGAAAGTGAAGCTGCCGAAGGTCAAGTAGACCCTGATCCTTTCGGACTTTCTGATTCCTCAGCCGAGAAGCGCGAAGATTTCGGTTGGGATTTGTTTTCCCTTCACCGCCACTTCGCCGAGCGGACGGGTGCGATACTTCTCTTTCGCTTTCGCCAGCGTGGCGCCGCTGACAATAACCCGCGCTTCATATTCAGGTGTCTTGGTCAACTCTTCGAGGCGCGAGGCGAGGTTTACTCCATCGCCGATGACGGTGTAATTGAGCCGCTTTTCCGAGCCCATGTTGCCGGCAACTACAACACCAGTGTTAATTCCAATGCCGACACCGACCGTGGGCAAGCCGCGCCGGTGCCATTGCTCGTTCAGTTCATCGAGCGCCGTGGTCATCTCTAGTGCAGCGCGCAGCGCGCGGTCGGCGTCGTCCGCGGACGCGACCGGCGCGCCAAATAATGCCATGAGCCCGTCGCCGACATACTTGTCCACCACACCGCCGTGCTTTTCCACAATGCCGGACATCCGAGTAAAGTAGTGGTTGAGAATCGCGAGCATCTCTTCGGGATCGAGGGCTTCGCTCATTCTGGTAAAGTTTCGCAGGTCCGAAAAGAGCACTGTCACTTCCCGCTGCTCACCGCCGAGCGTGACCTTCTTCCGAAGTAACTCCGACGCGATCGCCGGGGAGACGACCTTGCCTAACAAGTCGCGAACACGGTCGCGTTCTGCCAGGCCAGCGCTCATTTGATTGAAGGAGGCGGCGAGCGATCCGATTTCATCCTCCTGCTTAAGCTCCACGCGGTGATTGTAATTTCCGGCCGCAATCTCACGCGCGCCGCTGGCCAGCTCCAATACCGGTCGGGAAACGCCGCGTGCGATCCACAAGCCAAGCATGGCGGATACGCCAAGCCCTAGCAGCGCCAGGATCAGGTAGATTCGTTCCAGTCGAAGATAAGGCGCGAGTTCCTCGTCGAGCGAACGTTGCAGCAGGGCGATGGGGTGTGCGCGCTCCGCCGGAAGCGGGACGACGTAACTAACGAAACTTTCGCGGGCGAGGCGCAGATCAATTACCTGCTTCGGCGGGAGTACGCGATTGCGCAACATCTGAGTGATGGCGCGTCGGTTCGGCAGCGTCGTGCCAAACAAGTCGGCGCCATTGAGAAAAGTGATCTCGAGGTTGGTGTAGACTTTGATTTCACGCGCGAAATCGTCGTCGATGCGGAACATTGGACAAAGCCACGCAATGGGATCGGGCGCGAGCAACGGCGCGACCGCGATGGCGTAGAGTTCGCGGTCGAGCACAACAAACGCGTAGGTGGCGTCGTTCGTCTCCGCCTTCTCGATCAGTTTTGGAAACGGAAACGGCACGCTGTGCAATTGTGGTCGGCGCGTGTCAAAAAGAAGTTCCTTGTCGAGAGATGCGATCAAGACCGCATCGGCTCTGACCCGGCCGCGGAGACTTGCTAACGCAGATAGCGTAGTCTCACGGTCCTGATCGGCCCCAGCGAAGGTTTCCTGAAACGCGTGATCACGCGAAAGAATGGCGGCCGCGGTCGTGATCTGCTGGTTACGCTGTTCGATCAGCTTTTCGAAAATGCGGGCACCGCTGCGGAGGCTGGATTCAATCTGCGCCACGGCGTGCTGTCGATTAGCCTGCCGAACGAGAAGGTAGATTGCGCATTGCAACAGCGTCAGGAGCGCAATCAGGAAAAAGAGCAGTCGGCTTCGAAAACTGCGGAATCGAAGTTTCAGCGATAGCCTCCAGTGGTTAAGCCGGGCGCCCGCTTGGCACGCACGTCGTGCTTGAGCGGCAGAGTGAACTGCAAACTTTTTGTGCCGCCCCCGACATCAACCCGTTGGGCGAGCGCTTCCGGCTGGCCTTTCAACGCCGGATGCCACACCTGCACGATGTATTGCCCGGCCGGCAGATCTCTCAACACGGCGCGTCCGTCTTGTCTCGTCACTTGAAAATACGGCGTCGGCAGCACGGCGACGTAAGCAGCCATCCAATCGTGAATGTTACAGCCCAGAGTGACGAAGCCGACCTTATCGAAAACCACCGGTTCCGCGGGAACGCCGCTGTAAAGCGGCAGCTCGAATTTTTTCGCTGGCGAAAACGAGTAAACGTGATGTCGAATGTTATCGCTGTTTGGGAAACTGACCGCGGTGCCCACTTGTAACGCCGTCACGTAAGGAATGAATTGTTTGTCGCGTTGGTCGACGACGGCCTGCTTTTTCGGCGCTGCGCTCGCAGCGCCGGCGGCAACAGCATAGGCAACGGCATCGGAACCCGGCCGGCCTTTGTCGTCCTTGACGATGACCTCCAGCGACCCGGCCAGGAGATCGCCGGCGAAAACCAAAACAGTAAGCAGCACGAATCCGCGTGACGGCCTCATCTCAATACGCCACGGCGATGTTCGCTTCCACCAGGTGGTTCTCGTATTGCAACGGATCGTGCGTGGTGATGGCATACTCGTAGCCGAGTTGAACCGACGCGTACTTCATCAGTTGATAGGCAACTGAAAACGATAGTGCATGCGTGCGTCCCAACAATTTGTAGGCGGTACGCAGCGGCTGGCCGAACTCGTCTTGATTTTCGCGTTCGATCGAGAACCGGGCAATATCGGGCCGCGGCGGAACAGCGTATGAAATCACATCACCCTCGCGATAGGTGTAGCCACCG
>DASSFL010000225.1:0-1645 GCA_035694525.1 Candidatus Udaeobacter sp.
TGCCTTACTGGCTATCCGATCGAAGCTGAGTAGTAAATTTGGCGAGAAAGCCGGTTTTCAATGGCTTCTGCTTGTCGTGGCGGTCGTTTTCTTTGTACTTCTGGCAATCATAATTTCGTGGGTGCTGGTATTGGTTGGCTCGCAGCCCTGGGCACAACACGCTACTGCCTGGCTTTTGGGTGGAGCGCCGGAGCAAATTATCGACCCAAATTCCTGGCGTATCCAGCTCTTCGTAGTCGTCTTCCTCACATGCGTCATGCTGCTTTTCGGAATCGTGATTGGTTTTTTCATCAATGCGAACAAGTTCTCTCTTCACGCAACCTATCGGAACCGGTTGATCCGCGCCTACCTCGCTGCGTCGCGCACAATTAGGAGGCCGAATCTGTTTACGGGGTTCGACCCCGACGACAACGTCAAGCTCGGCGACTTGTCTTCCGACAAACCTATTCATGTGTTAAATGGGGCGCTTAATGTCATAAGAGGCGAGCAGCTAGCGTGGCAGGAGCGCAAGGCTGAATCCTTCACAATGAGCCGGCTCCACTGCGGTTCTTTTAAGGTTGGCTATCGCCCATCGCCGCAGTACGGCGAAGCGATCACGCTCGGAACAGCAATGGCTATCTCGGGCGCGGCGGCGAATCCGAATATGGGCTACCATTCATCACCGGTCCTCGGTCTCTTGATGACCCTATTCAACGTGCGCCTTGGATGGTGGCTGGGGAACCCCGGATCGCCCGGCGCCAAAACGTGGCGCCGAAAAGGACCGCGATATTCTGTAGGGCCACTGTTTTCGGAAGCGATCGGTAACACAACCGATCACTACAAATATGTGAACCTCTCTGACGGCGGCCATTTCGAGAACCTTGGACTGTACGAAATGGTGCTACGTCGCTGTCATTTTATCGTCGTGAGCGACGGAGGTGAGGATCCCGAATGTGCCTATGCCGATCTCGGTGAAGCAGTGCGCAAAATCCGAATCGATTTTGGAATCCCGATCGAGTTCGGCACGATGACCATCTTTCCTCGCAGCGCAATCGACACCTTAAAAACTCCCGGCCATAACTGCGCTGTGGGTCGCATTCGCTACTCGGTAGTGGACGGTGCCGATGCTCCGGACGGCATTATCGTTTACATGAAGCCGGCTTGTTACGGCGACGAACCGCGCGATATCTACGAATACTTCAAGACCAATCCGACGTTCCCGCACGAGAGCACGAGCGATCAGTTCTTCTCCGAGTCGCAATTCGAGAGTTATCGGATGCTTGGTGCGTACACCATGGAAAAGTTTTGCACAGATTGCGATGGAGATTTTAGCTGTTTCGTTGGTGACATTCTAAAACGCCACCTCCAGATGGAAGCGCCCAACTGGCTCGCAGCATTGCTTGAGGAAACGAAAAAACAGGATCGTGTAAGCGCCTAATCGGCACAGGCAGGAACAGACACCTGTGCCGGCGCCGCCAATTCGTGGTAAAATAAAAGGATGGCCCGCATTTTCGCCCTGCCGGTCACGCTTCTCGCTCTGGCGATGGCGGTGTGGGCAGCCGATCAATCCGCGGGAAACAAATCCGAGGAACCCGATTCATTCGACGTCGAGCCGCCAATATTGAAGCAAGACCTCTCGGACGAGCCATTGCCGAACGGCGATATG
>DASSFL010000226.1:0-3477 GCA_035694525.1 Candidatus Udaeobacter sp.
ATACCCACAGTTGCCCGGAACATAATCGCTTCGCGCACCACTTTCGGTGCCTACTGCTCCGCGGCCGGCGAGATTCAAACAGAACTCAAGGCTGTTTGGGTGAAAAGTACGTCCCCAGTTAAAGGAACGCTCGGTCCGAAAATCGTGCCACTCAACGGCGACCCCGATTTTGTCCACATCCCCGTACAAGGGACGCCATCCATTTTTCACTTCACGCCAGGCATGCTGCTCGGCTGCGCAACCGGGATTCATCTTGCCTAATTACGAATGTTGCGAAGCCGAATGCAAGACTGGTTTCTTTTCCTCCAATGCATCACGGTCCCACTTCCCCAGTTTCGAGGCAGCGTCGTAGGCGCTTTGCGCAAACTCGAGGAGAACCTGATCCGGCTTTTCGGCAGTGCGCACCGAGTCATAAGGCAGTATGAATTCGCGCAGTTGGGTCTCGTAGAAAGCCGCATCTGGCTGAATTTTCGCCTCTGCGAATCCCGGCGGTTCCGGATACGCATAAGAATAGAAGAGTGGCGTTGGTGCAGCTGCGTTGCCGGGCCAAAACCCGAGGCTGCTCACTTCCTGCGAGTAGGCCTCGCGCGTGATCGCGTCCGGCAAATGCGGGACGCCTCCAGGATGCGGTGGCGCTGGGCGGCCTGAAAAACGGGTCACTGCCAGATCAAAACTACCCCAGAAAAAATGCACCGGACTGCACTTGCCACAAAAACGCGATCGAAACTCCTTAAAGACGCGATCGCTTTGCACGAGCACGCGCCAAAATCGGTTCACATATTCGCGATCATAAGAGCGATGCTCTTCATCTTGATCAAACGGGATCGGACTCTCAATCTCGTTAGGCACGATGTTGATAGTCACAGGCAATTCCATCTCGGCTAGCGCATTCATCACTTCACGGTAAAATTTCGCCACTGGCTGCGGGCGCAGTTTCAACACTCGTACCGCACCATCGCTTTTAAGGATGCGCAATTCGTGATCGATGAAATCGAAACGGATTTCGAATGTCGATGTGCCATGAGGAATCGACGAAGTCGTCAGGCCGCGTGATGTGACGTAGAGCGTGACGTGCCAGGAGTGGTTCGTCCATGGACTGAGCGTCAACCGAATCTTGCCCACAATCTGCGTCCACATGTGCAGAGTGATGGCCGTATCTTTCCACTCTGCAAAAGGCAGAGAAGGCCACTGGTTGGATTCGCCATTCACTTTAAATTGTCGCTACCCCCTGTTAATAAAATCCGAAAACGAGCGCTTTACCCTCTCAAACATGTCTCGCGCTTCCTCTTGTGTCCGGTGAAAAGTATTCTTGATACTCCTTCTGACGCCTCTGAAAGGGCCGTTCTCCTCGTCCGCGTCATCCGTGTCATAATCGTTCTCCACATCTTCCATCGTCGCGCCGGCAAACATTCCTTCTGTTCGCTTCACCGTGCCGCCCATCGCGCCGATATGGATGGTGCCGACAGGACGTGACGATCTACTCAAAAGAGTGATGATCCATGTCGGTTCGCCGCCCTCATCAGTACGCAACGCATAATCGACGGTCGCGAAATTGGCATGTGAGAGGTCCGCTGTGTGGGTAGCCACTTCGTACGCCCCGCTCGAATCCAGGTTCAAACGGGAGGTGTCGATCGTTGCGCCTTCGGTGGAACCCACAACTGAGCGACCCGCCCGATGCTCATCAATCTTTCCATCGGCGACTTCCAGTTCACGCACGCCACGACCCTCGGCGTCTTCTAAAATAATTTTCCATTTTCGCGGCTGTGGATCGCCTCTCACTCCGGTAATCGACACGACGTGACTTAGCGCGCCGCGTCCCAATTCAGAGCCGACTACGCGTAACGCTTCATAAGCGGTCGCGTTCTCCTGCTGCGCCAGCGCAGGTGCGACGAAAAGCAAAACAACGATAAAAGACCTCCACATAACGCGAAATTGAACTACGGTTTTAGCGCGTGTCCATCGGCTTTTCATACATTCCCTAGCGTTCGGAGTTGAATGAACCCCGTGAATCTGCTCAGGTTTCCAGAGCGGTTAATGAAGAAACAGACAGTCGAGTTTAGCAGTCATACAGCCAACCTGGCGTTGATGCGCAATTGCGTGCGCAAATTTCTTAACGGTTTTCCGTTCTCCGAAAGGGAACGCCTGCTGATGGTGCTCGGCGTGGATGAAGCGTGCACCAACGTTATTCGCTACGCTTACCGTCTACGTGACGATCAACTTATCTCGTTGCATTTGGAAGGCCTGCGCAAGTGCGTGCGCCTGCGGGTGCGCGACTATGGCGAACAGGTTTTGCCCAACCAAATGAAAGGTCGCTCTCACGATATGATCAAACCGGGTGGGCTTGGATTATTTCTCATTCGTAACGCCTTTGATGAAGTCGATTATGTTCACAAACGCCGTGGCACGGAGCTCGTGCTGACGAAAAATCTGGGAAGCTAGTTTGTCTTAAGCCCCGCTCGGTCGCTCAATGAAACCACCGGAACCAGACGCCGCTTTTGAAATTTCGCTGCGACCGCCGGCGTTCAGCGAGTTCACAGGCCAGGTGAAAGTGTGCGAGCGGCTTGAGTTGATGGTTGAAGCCGCAAAGAAGCGCGGTGACGTGCTCGAACACATTTTGCTAAGCGGTCCATCCGGTCTCGGCAAGACCACGCTCGCTTATATCATTGCGAATGCGATGAACGTGAACATCAAAAACACCAGCGGCCCCGTCATTGAGAAGGCCGGTGAGCTGGCGGGTCTTTTAACTAGCCTCGAAAAAGGCGACGTGCTTTTCATCGACGAGATCCATCGGCTTCAACCGACTATCGAAGAATATCTTTATCCGGCGATGGAAGATTACCGGCTCGACATCATCATCGACCAGGGACCGCAAGCGCGCAGTCTCCGTTTGAATCTGCCCAAATTCACATTGGTCGGCGCGACCACGCGCGCGGGAATGGTGAGCGCGCCGCTCCGGTCGCGTTTTGGAATGACGGCCCGCCTCGATTATTATCATGCTGAGCAAATGCAGAAAATCATCACGCGCAGTGCCCGCTTGCTTGGCGTGGAGATTGATTCAGCGGGCGCGGCTGAGCTCGCCACGCGCACCCGCGGTACGCCGCGCACAGCAAACAATCTTTTGCGCTGGGTGCGCGATTATGTGCAGGTGAAAGCTGAGGGAAAAATCACCGCAGATCTAGCCGACCGCGCGCTTGCCATGCTCGAGATCGATCGCGACGGGTTCGATCAATGGGACAAGCGGATCATTGAAACGTTAATTCACAAATTTAACGGTGGCCCGGTCGGTTTGAACTCGCTCGCGGTGGCAGTCGGCGAAGAAGCCGGCACTATCGAAGAAGTGAACGAGCCCTATCTGATCATGGAAGGTTACATCAAACGCACGTCTCAAGGCCGAGTCGCCACCGCGAACGCTTATCGCAAGCTCGGACTCAAGCCGCCCACCGGCGCGCAGCAGGAACTATTGTAGGCCGTTTCTGT
>DASSFL010000227.1:0-2324 GCA_035694525.1 Candidatus Udaeobacter sp.
GACTGCCACGGCGGCCGCGCGGCGTACCTCAGCTTTCGCTTGCGCAACGCGCTTGTCGGCCTCGGCCTGTTCGGTCTGCAATTTCGCGCCGATGTTATCGCCGACATCCACGTCGGCGATATCGATCGAGAGGATTTCAAAGGCGGTGTTGCTATCGAGACCTTTGGCCAGCACTGTCTTGGAAATGCGGTCGGGATTCTCCAGCACTTCCTTGTAGGAATGCGCGGAACCAATCGCGCTAACAATGCCTTCGCCCACTCGCGCGATGATCGTTTCTTCAGTCGCGCCGCCCACGAACCGATCGAGATGCGAGCGCACCGTGACCCGTGCCTTGACCTTCACGCCGATACCGTCTTGAGCGACACCATCGATCGTTCCGCGGCCCATTGCCGGATTAGGTGCGTCAATCACTTTCGGATTGATGCTCGTGCGCACCGCTTCCAAGACGGTCTTACCTGTTCCTTTTGTGGCAAGGTCGATTGCGCAAGCTCGGTTGAAATCGAGCGAGATTCCTGCTTTATCAGCAGCAATTAAAGCGAGGACCACATGGCTCACATCGCCGCCTGCGAGGTAATGCGCTTCCAGTGGATCACTGCGAACATCCAGACCGGCTTTCACCGCCGTGATGCGATTGTCCACGATCAAACCGACAGGCACTTTCCGCAGCCGCATTCCAACCATTTTACCCAGACTCACCGGCGCATTTGCGATCCGTGCCCGGAGCCAGAGACCAAAAAAGTTGAAAAGAACAACCGCCAGCACTAACGCAAACAGCGCCAGCACCGCGATGCCCACAAGATAAAGAGATTCCATATTGCGGCGAAGCCTATCGGAACCGAAACAACCCGGAAAGTTCTAATTGGTGGAACGCGTTGTCCTCAACGCGTTGGTCCCGCACCTGCGGGACGGCTTTACCCCCTGCTATTAGCGCCTTCGGCGACGATGCCTGCCATCGGTCCGAGCCGGACTGGCATTTTCCGGAGAAGCCGATCCACCTGTGGACGGCCTGGCTCAAGAGGTGGTGAGTTTTTTTTGCTCGCATTGCGCAGCGCTTTTCGATAAGAACGCAATTCCCATGATTTCGCTTTTGCGAGGGCCTCGTTAGAGAACTCCACATTCACTCAGAATGCACACGCTTGAAGAATGGCAGCAATGGTACCAGTCAGTTAGCATTATAGAGCCACGCGCTCACGCGTCTTATCGGCCATCCGAAAACCCTTTACTCGAAGCGTGGGACAACCGTTTGGCCGCGCAGAATGTTTACTTTGATATGTGCGTCGCTAAACACACCGGCCACGCACGTGTTGTTGACGACAAGAGCGTCGCGTCCCTTCGAGTCGATCAAGGATTGGCGAAGCCGGCGATAGAAAAGGTCGTGGGCGCATTCATTCGCGACGGTTCGTGGCCGGCTCTCACACATCGTGAGTATTTGCATCTGATCGTCCGCATTCGGCTAGCCCGAAAAGTAATAGCAGCTATTCGGCAGGGCACCCCTCAGGGAATGGTTATTAAAAGCCAAATGCCTGACCTTGGAAATCGTGAGTACGCGATCCGGTGGTTTCTTGTCGATCTTTGGAATTTGGCAGGCAAAGCCTTCCTTGCTGCGATGGCGCGTGATTTCTTCGAAAAGCGAACGGAATCTGTAAGCGATAGAAGCCAGGTCGAACAACTGGCTGGCAAGCCGACAAATTGACCGGCCATTTGGTGCTCGGGGCGGGACTTGAACCCGCATGCCTTTCGGCATACGCCCCTCAAACGTACGTGTCTGCCATTCCACCACCCGAGCTGAATTTGGAATGCGCCGAAAATCTTCCGTCAATCTGCGCCTGTTGGCAACCTGGTCTTATTCTTACTCAGGTTCATACTCATGATCGTAATCGAACGGAACCACACAAAATACGAACGCGGGTGTCCCGAACGTGAAATCAACTGATCAGTGGTTAGGTTCCTGAAGCGAAGAGGAGCATGAGCACGATTACGAGTGAGGAGGAAGAATGGATCAAAATCGACCTGCACATTCACACGCTCGATGATCCCAAAGACGCTGTCGATTACTCTGCGCACCAATTGCTAGAGCGTGCCCGCGCGCTTGGTTTTCGCGTCCTTGCGATCACCTTGCACGATGCAGTGTTTAATCGACCGGAAGTATTCGCCGATGCGGCGGCCATGGGTATTCTGCTTATCCCCGCCGCGGAAATGCGTCTGCACGGCGCGGACGTCATCGTGCTAAATGTCAGCGCCGAGGAAATGGCGGAGCTGAAAAGCTTTGATGATCTACGGCGCCTGCGGGAGCAGCGCGGCGACTCAATTTTTACAATTGCGCC
>DASSFL010000228.1:0-19987 GCA_035694525.1 Candidatus Udaeobacter sp.
CGCCTGCTCAATGGCGTTGAGCGCTGCTTTCGCCGCCATGTCGCTCGTATTTTCGTCCTTTGCGGCGATGCGGCGTTCCTTAATGCCCGTGCGAGTGGTGATCCACTCGTCGCTGGTATTTACCATGCGCGAGAGGTCCTCGTTGGTCAGAACCTTCTCCGGCACGTAACTTCCAGTGCCGATGATTGAGACCGTCCGCAACGTCTTATGAGAGCGCGGGTTCGAGCGGGGCTGTCGTTTCATGATATCGGCGAATCTCCTCGACGATATGCGGGTTCACCTGCTGTTCAATGGACTCGGCCGCGACGCGCAGCGCGTTCTTGATCGCCAGCGGCGTGCTCGCGCCGTGAGCGATGATGCAAATGCCATTTATCCCGAGAAGCGGACTGCCGCCGTACTCTTCATAATTCGTCTTGTCCTTAATCGTTCCAATGGCATTCCTAGCGAGGAATGCGCCGACTTTTCGCATCTGCGTACGCATGAGTTCGTGCTTGAGCCATTTAAACATCGCCACCGAGATCGATTCGCACGTTTTCAAGATAACGTTGCCAACGAATCCGTCGCACACGACAACTTCAACCGGATCTTCAAAGAGATGGCGGCCTTCTATGTTGCCAACGAAATTAAGCGAACTTGGTCTCAGCATCTTGAATACTTCCTTGGTCAGTTCGGTGCCCTTAACATCCTCGTCGCCGAGCGAGACCAAACCAACGGTCGGATTCGTGTAATGCAGAACATGCCTGGAATAAACCGTGCCCATGAACGCATATTGAAGAAGATGTTCTGGGCGCGCATCGATATTCGCGCCGGCATCGATCAAAACGAAGACATTCGTTTCGGTCGGCAGCACGGCCGCGATACCCGGTCGATCGATTCCCGGCAGCGTGCGGAGCTTAATCGTGCCCGCGGCGACGGATGCGCCCGTGTGACCTGCGCTCACGACTGCATCCGCTAGTCCGCGCTTAACTAGATCGAATGCGCGGCTTACTGATGAATCCTTTTTTCGCCTGACCGCCGACCATGCGCGGTCACTCATATCTACTACTTGTGTCGCGTGTGTGATCTCGATCCGGCTGTCGTTACAGCCATGCTTCTTGAGTTCTGCTTCGATCCGCGGCGAGTCACCGACAAGAAAAAGTTTACTGATGTGGCGGTATTCGCGCAACGCCATAACGGCGCCGGCAACGAGGTTAGGCGGGCCAAAGTCACCGCCCATCGCGTCGAGGGCGATCTTCATCGGTGCGAAACTTTGCGGACTTTAGCCGCCGAATGCAACTTATTTACCCTCGAGCGTCAAGACCTGCCGCCCGCGGTAGTAACCGCACGACGGGCAGGCGATGTGCGAGGGAACGGCGCTTCCGCACTGGGGGCATTTGTTCAGATGCGGAGCATGCCAGCGGTTCGCCGCTTTGCGCGTGCGCAATCGCATCTTGGACGTTTTGCGTTTTGGGACTCCCATAGCAGGCCGTGACTAAAGCATATTCTGACGGGAAAACAACGTTGAAGCGTTGAAGCGATGAAAGCGTTGAAGCGATAAAATGCTGACGATCTCTCCGCTTCAACCGTTCAACCCTCTAACCCTTCAACGATTAAGCTTTAGCTTATCTAGCGCGCTCCAATCCAATTTCCGCTTTGTGTCCTGCTCAACGGTCTCCGGTTGTTTCCCCTTGCAAACACGATTGCCATCTCTGTCGCAACGCGGATGCGCCGGCAGATTAAGCAAGAGATCCTCGCGCATAAGAGGCGTGAGATCGACCGTTTCCGGGCCAGGCAGCTCTATGTGCGCGGCAAATCCGGGGACTTCAATTTCGTGCACAAATTGTTCCAGACACGAGACACAACTGAGCTCTACTGGTTGTGACAGCGAGCCTCTTGCCCAGAGCGCGCCTCCAGCAATCCCCACCTCGACATTATAGTGCAGCTGACCAGCGCAACGAATTCCATCCGCTTCAAGATCGTGGATCGGGCAATCTTCGTCCCCGTCCAAATGCAGACCGTGCGCCGGAATTTGTTTGAGATGAATTTTCATTTGCAGAACCTTTCGAAAATCATCAGCCAAATTTCCTGCACAGCGCCTTGGCAACACAAGCCGGGACAAAACCCGAGACATCGCCGCCAAGCCGCACGATTTCCTTAACAATGCGAGAACTAAGATAAGTGTATTCCTCCTTTGGCATGAGGAAAATTGTTTCGACTGCGGCGTCCAATTTCCGGTTCATCAGAGCCATTTGAAATTCAAATTCAAAATCGGAGATCGCGCGCAGACCGCGGATGACTGCTCCAGCTTCTTCTTTCCTGGCGAACTCGACGAGTAATCCGTCGAACTCAGCGATCCGCACGTTGTCCATCTTACCCGCTGTTTCACGCAGCAAATCGAGGCGATCCTTCAGTGAGAAAAGAGGTTGTTTCTCGTCGTTGTGCGCCACAGCCACTACGACTTCGTCGAACAATTTTCGAGCACGCTCGATCACATCGAGATGACCATTCGTGATCGGATCAAAGCTGCCAGGGTAAATCGCCCGTCGCATCTGCGAAAATTCGCAGAGGAATTGGAAAATGAAAAGTGTATTGAAGCAAGGGCACGAACGAAACCGCAAAATCTCCGTACGAGTTGCCTAAAATTCGTGAGACACGAAATTGATCGTCACTCCCATGCGCGATCCAATGCCATACAAGACCATCGCCGTGGCGAGCACGTTTTCGCCGCGTTTTAGACAGGTGCTTGCAGAAGCGAAACGCATCCGGGAACGCTTTTCCGCCGAGCTTCACCTGATCTATGTCGGAGGACGCAACGAGGAAACGGCAAAGAAGTTCGGCGACACGCTCGCACAACTGGAGCTTCCGCTCGATTCAAAGATTCATTATGAAGAAGGGGCCCCCGCTGAAGCTATTCTCCGTGCGCTCGCTCGTGAGAAAATCGACATGATTGTCGCCGGCGCACTGGAAAAAGAAATAGTGCTGCATCCATTTCTCGGCAATGTCGCGCGCCGCCTCGTGCGTGAAGCCCCCTGCTCGGTGATGCTCTTTACCACACCGACAGCGAAACCCAAACCGCTCCGACGGATCGTCTTTGTTGCCGATTATTCTGATACCAGATTGGAGGCTTTGAAGAGAACGCTGCTGTTCGCGGCGGCGGAATCGTGCGAGCGGCTTTACGTGATTCGTATCATCACCACTTTTGATCAGGCCCGCGCATCGATGCGTGGGAACGCCGGGAAACCCGCAAAGCCAAGCGCGGACGATGAGGAAGAAGAGGCACTGGAAAAATTCGTTTTGTCGGCCGGCGTAACCGATGTTCCGATCGAGGCGCGCTGCATCCGTGGGAACACGGGCTTGGCTGCGTCGGATTTTGTTCAATCGGTGAAAGCAGACTTACTAGTCGTGCCGCTAGAGAAGAATGCCGGTGGGGCTCAGCAATTGCCAAGTAATATCGCGTGGGTTACCGACGTCATTCCATGTAATCTCTGGGTAATTCGGTGAATTAAACTGCCGTGATTGCGCAGCGTCTGTAGAGGCGCTTGTGTCAAACGCCTTCCTATCGGATTAGGCGGCTGATACAACCGCCGCGACAACACGCATGGAACCTGAATTCCAACCGTACGGTTTACCGCACCTGACTGTCATTTTCCTCACGATCGTGCTGCCGTTTGCGCTGGCCGCGATCGTGTGGCGCACCAAATCTCGCAGAGCCGAAAAGGTAATCGTGGGAATGCTGTCCGCAGTGCTCGTGTTGAATTATGTGGTGTATTTAATTTTCATCCGCAGCCGCGGCACCACGACCTGGCAACAAATGTTGCCCATGCAACTGTGCGACTGGGGCATGGTGGTAGTCATCGTGGCAATGTGGACCGGAAATCAGCGCTGGTTCGAGGTGGCATATTTCTGGGGGATTGGCGGTACCTTGCAGGCTGTGCTCACGCCAAATCTGCATTTTGGTTTTCCAGATTGGCGATTCATCAGCTTTTTCACCTCCCATTGCGGGATCATCATTGGCGTGGTCTTCCTGATGTTAACTCGCTGGTACCGACCATATCCCATGTCGATCGTGCGCGTGTTTCTATGGTCGGAGTTTTATTTTCTGGTTACCTACATCACTGACAAACTGACGGGTTTTAATTACGGATTTTTGCTGCACAAACCGGAGGCATTTTCGATCTTAAGTTTTCTCTCCGATTCGCACCCGCTTTACCTTGTGGAAATGCACGGACTGGCGCTGCTTTTCTTCCTCGGATTGTATGTGCCATTTGCCATTTACGATCTGGTGAAGCGAGGGAGATCCGCGGGCGGCTCAGGGGAACCGCCCGTACGTGTGGACGCGGGAATGGCGGGATAGGGGTGATTGACCTCAATCGCCGGCATCGCGAGAGTGGGCACGACTAATGAAACGGAAGCCATTACGCGTTGGGAAAGTCACAATTGGTGGCAAACGACCGGTATTCATCCTTGGCCCGTGCGTGATCGAGTCGGAGAAGTTTGTCCGGCGGATGGCGAAGGGGATCGCTGAAATCTGTGCCTCCGAAGATATCGATTTCATTTTCAAGGCGTCATACGACAAAGCGAATCGAACCTCCGTGCGTTCCTTTCGGGGAATCGGTGTCCGCGAAGGGTGTGAAATTCTTTTAGCCATCGGCCGGGACTTGAAAATCCCCGTCACAACGGATGTTCATTCACCCGCCGAAGCCGAGATTGCCGGCGAAAAGATCGACATGTTGCAAATTCCGGCGTTTCTTTGCAGACAAACCGATCTGCTGCGCGCCGCCGCGGAAACGGGGCGCGCTGTCAATGTGAAGAAAGGTCAGTTTCTCGCGCCGTGGGACGTGCGAAATATCGCCGAGAAATTGATTGCATTTCGCAATGAGCAATTCTGTTTCACAGAGCGCGGCACTAGTTTCGGCTATAACAACCTGGTTGCCGACATGCGCTCGCTGTATTGGCTGCGCGACGCCGGCTATCGTGTAATTTTCGACGCGACCCATTCGGTGCAGCGGCCGGGCGGAGCAGGGGACTCTACATCGGGCGATGGTGTTTTGGCGCCGGCGCTGGCCAGAGCGGCCATGGCAACCGGATGCGACGGAATCTTCATGGAGGTGCACGAAAGCCCCGCGCGGGCGTTATCAGACGGGCCGAATCAGATTCCCCTAAAGGATTTGCCGAAGCACCTGCGCATGTTAAAGGCTATTCATGCTGCCGTCTCAGGTAGGGGCGATTGACCTCACTCGCCCGAGTAAGGGTATTGCGTCGACGGAGCGAGAGGTTCCAGTGGCCCCCTCTCATTTCCGCCGGGTCTTGTCGTTTTGGTTAGCGGCGGTCTTGATGTGCGTTGTAATAGCGGCGCCTCAAGTGTCCGGTCAATCAAAAGGTCGTAAAAAGAAGGCGGGCACGTCAGCGACAGCAGGCGGGTCCCCGGGCGAACAGAGCTTGACCAACATTCCGCTGCCAATTGGGCACGAAGCCAAGGGCCTTGTATTGCCAGATTTTGATGGTGACGGTCGTCTAAGGGGAAAATTTGAAGCTGGGACGGCCCACCGGATTGATCAAGAACACGTAGGCTTTAAACATCTTAAAATTACAACCTACACTCCACAGAGTCAGCCCGACCTCCGAATCGACATGAGCACGTCGGTGCTCGACTTGAAGACCCGGATTCTAAGCTCGCACGAACGTTCAACAATCCAGCGGTCGGACTTCAACATCGTGGGCGATTCGGTGCAGTTCGACACGAACTCGAAGACCGGGCGATTGATCGGAAATGTAAAGATGGTGATCAGTAACAAATCCCAACTGACTGCAAAACCTGGCACCAGCGAATGAAAAAACTGGCAGTTTTGGTCTTGGTTCTCGGATGTGCCTTCGGAATGCGCCTGGCGGCGCAGATCGCCGCCGCGCCGGCGGAATCGCCTGCTAAGGCAACCAAGGCAGAGAAACCGAAAGACAAAGCGAAAGCGAAAAACAAAGACAAACAGAAAGAAGATAAATCATCTGGCACGAACTTATTTGGCCCCAGCGCTGCGGGGCCGCAATCCGATCAACCGACCACAACGGAAATCTATGCGGACGAGGCTTTTTTTGATTCAACCAAGAACATGGGCATCTTTAGCGGCCGTGTGAAGGTAGTTGATCCGCGTTTCAATCTTCAATCCGACAAACTGACAGTGTTTATTACAAAGGGACAAAACCAGAGCCTGGAAAGAGCCATCGCAGAAGGCAATGTTGGACTCGTGCGCGATCGACCCACTGCGAATGGTGGACCTCCGACCCGCGCTGTTGGTCGATCCGATAAAGCCACCTATACAGCTGCTACAGGCGATGTTGAATTGGTGGGGACACCGCGGGTGCAAGAGGGACCCAATTTGCACGTGGCAACCAGTCCCGATACGGTCATGGTCGTCAGTCAGAATAGTCAGCTAAGGACGCACGGGCCCAGTCGCACCGAAATTGTCCAGCAGCCAGACGATGCAAAAAAAGGACAAGCAAAACCGTCCCAAACTCCAGCAGCCGGGGCTTCACCCGCTCCGTCTTTGCCAAAACCATGATTAGCCAAGCTGAGCCTGTTTCTACTCCGAAAGTTCCGCCACCGATCACAACGAAAGCGGAGACCGTTCTAAGCACCGATCAACTGGTCAAGATCTACGGAGGCCGGGCTGTTGTGGACGGAATCAACATGCACGTGGGCGCCAGCGAGATTGTAGGACTACTCGGACCGAACGGAGCAGGTAAGACAACGAGTTTTTACATGATTGTTGGTCTGGTCAGGCCGAACAGCGGTCGCGTGATTTTTTCGGACACCGATGTCACCGACTATCCGATGTACAAGCGCGCGCGGCTTGGCATGGGTTATTTGCCGCAGGAAGAATCGATCTTTCGGAAAATGACAGTCGAACAAAACATCCTCGCCATTTTGGAAACCCTTCCGTTAAGCAGGGCCGAACGGCGGAACCGTTGCGATCAACTGCTGCACCAGTTTGGCATTGAGCGGATCGCCAAAAATACTGCGCTCACCTTGAGTGGGGGGGAGAAACGGCGACTGACAATTGCGCGTTCGTTGGTGACGCAGCCGAAGCTGTTGATGCTTGACGAGCCTTTTAGCGGCGTTGATCCCATCGCCGTGTACGATGTGCAGCAAATCATCGTAAATCTACGCAAGTCGGGGCTTGCGATCATGATTACTGATCACAACGTGCGTGAGACCCTTTCCATCGTGGACCGCGCGTATTTGATTTATGATGGCCGCGTTGAGAGCGAAGGCACAAAGGATTTTCTTATTGACGATCCCATCAGCCGTCAGCTTTATCTCGGCGAGCGCTTCAAGATGTGACGGCAGTCAGCGCTGTCACTCCGAGGTCTTTTCTCGCTATCCCGAAGCTCTCTTTCTGTCATTCCGACCGAAATGGAGGAATCTCTAGCCGTCTCTGCGGCCGCTGGGCGGAAAATATCCAGAGATGTCTCGACTCAGTTCGACCTGACACGGATGCGGAGCGCCTCACGGTGCGAGCACAAATTGCCTACACACGAATGACGGACGTCAATCGACGAACCAAGCCTTAAATCACTAAATCTTTTCGTTGATCGGAAATAGAGATCCAGTAGGGTCCGGCCAAGGCAATGGAGTTTGCCGTCTCCGCTAAAGGCTGGGAAAACCGCGCGAGCTAATGACTCCTTCCAACCGAAGGAGTTTCTTTAATGCTCGATTATATCTTGGTAATGGCAGGCGGAGCACTTGGGACCGGAGCGCGATTCTGGGTTTCGGGAGTTGTTGCCGAACGGGGCGGGGAGCTTTTTCCTCTGGGCACACTCGTCGTGAATGTTACCGGATCTTTTGCTATCGGGTTCTTTGCCGCTTTCACGGACCCGGCGGGGGCGTTTCTTGCGTCGCCACGGCTTCGTCAATTTTTCATGATCGGCGTGTGCGGCGGTTACACGACGTTTTCATCCTTCAGTCTGCAAACACTCGATCTCGTTCGGGATGGAGACTGGTTCAAGGCCGCCCTGAATACACTGCTCTCATTTGTTTGCTGTCTTACTGCGGTATGGCTGGGACGCATTCTTGCTCTCGCAATATTGCCGAAATAAAAACACGTTATGCACCTTCCTGAAGACGCCGTCCTCCTGCGGATTTTTATTGGCGAAAGTGATCGTTACCAGCATCAACCGTTGTACCAGGCGATTGTGTTGAAAGCACGCGAACTGGAGCTGGCGGGCGCAACCGTACTGCGCGGACCGATGGGCTTTGGAAAATCAAGCCATCTGCACACCGCGAAAATCCTTCGCTTGTCCATGGACCTTCCAATTGTGATCGAAATCGTGGACACCGAAGAAAAGGTCAATGCATTCCTTCCCGTGCTTGATGAAATGATGGGGGGCGGCCTTGTCACGCTCGAAAGGGCGAAAGTGATCCGCTATCAAGATCAGGGAAAAAGATAACCTACAGCTGTTTCGCCTGGAATCTTCGCGCTCTTGAAGAAGCGGCGTCGAGTGTGTGATACGATGCATATTGGAAATTGCGCGCTATTCACGCTAGAAGTTAGTCCTCATGTCGGAACAACGCGGGACCCAGACGATCACGTCTCCAAGCGATCAGCGGAAAAGCGTTCCGGTTGTTACAGTCGACAGCTTTTACAATTCGCACGCTGAGAAGTTGCAGATGAAGCTGGAAGGGTCGCGGGTTGGGTTCCATCGGAAAATTCGCGAGCCCACGATCAATCGCCCCGGGCTCGCGCTATCGGGTTTTTACACTTACTTCGCCGAGAAGCGCGTGCAGGTGCTGGGTGCGGCTGAGCATTCCTATCTGAAAAGTTTGCCTTCAAAACTGCGCACCAGGCGATTTCGAAAATTATGCGAGCGCAAAATCCCCTGTCTGGTGATGTCGCGCGGGTTCCATCTTGCGCCGGAGTTGCTGTCGGTTACAGCCGAGGCAAAAATCGCGGTGTTTCGCACCCCGATGATTACCATGAAGTTCATTAATGCGGCGACGATCGCGCTGGAGATGGATTTTTCTCCCACGGTGACCGAATTCGGTAGCATGGTGGACATCCTTGGTGTGGGCGTCTTGATTCGGGGCGCGAGCGGAATTGGCAAAAGCGAATGCGTCCTGGGTCTGATTGAGCGCGGCTACAGCCTGGTGGCCGATGATGTGACAAGAATTACTTCGCTCGAAGGACGCGAGCTGATGGCAACAGCGCCCGAATTGACTCGCAATCACATGGAGGTGCGCGGTATTGGCATTATTGATGTGGCGAAGGTTTTTGGCATTGGCAGCATTCGAATCGAGAAGCGTCTCGATCTCGTGGTCACGCTCAAGGAGTGGCACGACGTGGAAGAGGTCGACCGAATCGGGTTGGATCGGGAATTTTATGAAATCCTTGGACTACCGGTGCCACATGTGACCATTCCGGTAAGGCCCGGCCGGGACATGGCGCGGCTGATTGAAGTCGCGGCGATGGATGAGAAATTGAAGGGCTTGGGTCAGAACAGTGCAGTCGATTTCAATGCCAGGTTGCTCAGTTTGATGGAGCGGAAGGGAGCTGTGTAATGGGCTTGCTGTATAGAAAAGCGGGTCGCGCAGAGCTTGCTCGGAAGATCGAAAAAGATCTCTCGATCCCTAATCGGCTGGGACTCCATGCACGACCAGCGGCAATGTTCGTGAGGATTGCGAGTCGTTACCGCTCGGAAATCTGGGTGTCGAAGGAAGGCGAAGAGGTAAATGGCAAAAGCATTATGGGGCTGATGATGCTCGCCGCTGGCCAGGGATCGAAGCTGCACATCCGTTGTGAGGGCCCCGACGCCGACAAGGCGATGGAAGAAATCGAGGCATTGGTCAGGGCGGGTTTTAACGAGGAGTGATTCGTCCCACTTGTCTCGTACGTCGCATGCGAATGATGGGACCTATGCAACCCATGGGGAGGGCCACGCGGAACTCGCATTGTTTGACATCTGCTTTACTCTGGCAGGGGCATGAGCGACAGCGTGCGTCAGGAAATCCGATTTGAAGGAGTAGGCGTTTCTCCGGGAATGGCCTGTGCCAAGATTCATGTGGTGCGCGATGACTTGGATGACGTCGCGCGTTACCGCATCGCGCCCTCTCAAGTCCCAGACGAAATAGGGCGGTTTGAGACCGCACTAATTCAAACGCGCATGCAGATTTTGGAGATGCAGCAGCGCATTGCAGAATCCATCGGCGCGAAAGATGCGGCGATTTTCGATGCGCATCTGCTCGTCGTCGAGGATCGCACGTTGATCGACGAAGTGCTGCGGAAACTGGAAACCGATCTTTGCAATGTGGAATGGGTCTTTCAGGAAGTCGCCACCCGTTACGCCGAGACACTGAACAAAATCGACGATCCCTATTTGCGAGAGCGCGCGCTGGACATTCAGGACGTGACAAAGCGAGTGATTCGCAATCTGCAGGGCAAGGCTCCCAAGACGTTCCTCGCCTTGAGCGAAGAGCACATTCTTGTCGCGCACAATCTAACTCCTTCGGATACGGCCAGTATTAACCGGGCAAACGTGCTTGCGATCGCGACGGACCTGGGTAGCCGCACGTCGCACGCCGGAATTCTAGCGCGTTCGCTCAATATCCCAGCGGTAGTCGGATTGCACGATATCACTGCAAAGCTCGAGACAGGTCAACGCGTGCTCGTTGACGGAAGCGATGGCCTGTTAATCGTTGATCCGGCGCCAGAAACAATCGCGCATTATGCAGAGATTGAATCAAGAAGAGCCAAAGTTACAGCACGACTGAAAGAACTGCGCACCACAAGATCGACCACGCGCGATGGCCGTCATATTGTGCTCTCGGCAAATATCGAACTTCCGGAAGACGTTGAGGCCGTCGCAGCCAATGGTGCGGAGGGCATTGGCCTTTATCGCACGGAGTTTCTTTATTTAAATCGCACTACGCTGCCAACGGAGCACGAACAATTCGAAACGTATCGAAAAGTAGCGGAGCGCGTCCGGCCCGATCCGCTGATTATCCGAACGTTTGATCTTGGCGGCGACAAACTCGCTCCAGGCACGGTAGATATCGCCGATGAGTTAAACCCTTTCCTTGGCTGGCGCGCAATCCGTCTTTGCCTGGAGAACATAGACATCTTTAAAACGCAGTTGCGCGCTGTTCTCCGTGCCAGCGCCGTTGGCAACATAAAAATCATGTTTCCCATGATCTCGGGCTTGGACGAATTGCGCCGTGCCAAGGCCGCGCTTGGCGAGTGCAGAGAAGAGTTGCGCCGGTCGGGCGTTCCTCTGGCGGAAAAGATCGATGTTGGCGCGATGATCGAGATCCCGAGCGCAGCCATCTGTGCCGACGTGCTCGCACCCGAGGTCGATTTTTTCAGTATTGGAACAAACGATCTGATCCAGTACGCGCTTGCAGTTGATCGAGTAAACGAAAAGCTCGCGCACCTTTACGAGCCGACCCACCCGGCGGTACTGCGTTTGCTCAAAATGATCGCGGAGGCGGCGCATGCCAACAACATCTGGGTAGGAGTTTGCGGAGAAATGGCGGGAGATGTGGCGCTCGTTCCGCTGTTGCTCGGTCTTGGCATGGACGAGCTGAGCGCGGGCGCGACGCTGGTTCCGCGAGTTAAACGCGCGGTGCAAAGTCTGACGATTCCCGAGTGCCGCGAGCTGGTCGCGGAAACGCTGAAGCTCAATACTGCGTCAGAGATTCTGGCGCGCTGCCTGGAATTAGCGGATAAACGCTACGGTGATTTACTGGGGTGATCCGTAATTCGTAACTGGTGATTCGTGATCCGGTTCTCGAATTTCGCTTTTCAAATTACGAATTACGAATCTCGAATGACGTCTTTCTGCTCCTCGTTATTCTTCCGCTTCCGGATCCGGTTTTAGCCCTTCTTCTTCCATCTTGCGCAAGACGTCGCTCATATCGTCCACTTCATCCCAGACATCCTGACTCACGTAAATGGGTGCCTTCTGTTGAGTGGCCATTGCGATGCAATCACTCGGCCGCCCGTCGAGCTCGATGATCTTTTTCTGATGCAATTCGTTTTGGACCCGAATAATCACTCGCGCGTAGTAGGTAGCATTTTTCAGATCATTAATGATGACGCGTTCCACCTTTGCGCCCAGCGCAGTCAGCAAATGCGCCATCAGATCGTGGGTTAGAGGACGCTCCTTGGTGATCTGGCGCATGAACATCGTGATTGCGCTGCCCACCGTTTGATCGACATAAATGATGAACACCTTGTCATTATTGCCGAGAAAAACCGCGCACCCGCCGCTTGTCGGCAAAACCGCCCGCACCTGCACTTCGATCACCGTTTTGTTCACCAGCGAACGTTATCTGCAGGGAAGCGAAAAACAAGCGGTGTGCGTCGCATACGTCGCCGTTCTCTCCCAGGAAACGTGCGACGTCCGAGTCGAATGAAAATTTTGATTGTGTAGGCTTGCATGTTGAACACCCTGACTGAATATGCGTTTCGCGGCATTTATTCGCCGCGCGATCTGATCAAATGAAAAACGAGTGGGACGTTGACTCAGCAATCGCCACCTACAATGTCGATGGCTGGGGCGGCGGTTATTTCACCGTCAACCCAACCGGGAACGTGGTGGCCCGACCTCTGCAGGAAAACGGCGGCGCGATCGACATCCTGGAAGTGGTAAATGAAGCGCGCAACCGCGGTTTAAGTTTCCCGCTGGTCATCCGATTTCAAGATTTGCTCCGGCACCGTGTCGAATCGGTAAACCGCGCATTTCAAGAGGCAATAACAGAGTTCGGTTACAAGAATGAGTATCGCGGTGTTTTTCCAATCAAGGTTAATCAGTTGCGGGAAGTCATTGAAGAAATTGTCGACGCCGGTCAGCAATTTCATTTTGGTCTAGAAGCCGGAAGTAAGCCGGAACTGGTCGCCGCGCTGGCGATGCATCAGGATCCCGAAAGTCTCATTATTTGCAATGGCTACAAAGACGCGGCGTTCATCCGCATCGCGCTGCTCGGTTGTAAGCTCAGTAAGAAGGTGGTCATCGTTGCCGAGAAACTCGAAGAACTCGAGCAAACAATCCAAGCAGCAAAGGAAGTCGGCGTGGAACCGCACATCGGAATTCGCGTGCGTCTTTACAGCAAAGGCGCTGGAAAATGGGCACCGAGTGGCGGCGAGAACGCGAAGTTCGGTCTCGATACAACAAGTCTCGTTGCCGCGAGCGAAATGCTGAAGTCGGCTGGCCTCACACATTGTCTTAAACTCATCCATTTCCACGTTGGTTCGCAGGTGCCGGAAATTTCAATCATCAAGCGTGCCGTGCGCGAAGCAGCGCGCTATTATGCCAAGATTGCGAAGCTTGGGCACGAGCTTGGATATCTGGACGTCGGCGGCGGGCTTGGCGTGGATTACGACGGTTCGCGCAGCGATTTCGATAGCTCTGCAAATTATTCGCTCCAGGAATATGCCAACGACGTCGTGTGGAACATCATGGACGTTTGCGATTCCGAAGGTGTCCCGCACCCGGCGATCGTGAGTGAAGGCGGCCGCGCGATCGTCGCGCATCATTCTGTGCTGGTGATGGAAGCGTTTAGTTCCATCGAGAAAACGGCGCCGAAGCTGCGAGTTACTGCGAGCGAGAAAGACCACAAACTGGTGGGCGACATTCTCGATGTGAAGCAGCGGCTTAAGCGTGGCAATCGTCTCGAGAGCCTGCACGACATCCAGCAAATCAAGGAGGAAGCGCAGCAGAACTTCGAGTTCGGTCTGCTTGATCTCGAATCAAAAGCAAAGATCGATACGATTTACTGGCAGCTCGCGCAACAGATCGTGAATATGCATCGCGGCTTGCGTTTTATTCCCGAGGAAGTCAAGCAACTCGAAACGACGTTGGGCGACCAGTACATCTGCAATTTCTCGGTTTTCCAATCGCTGCTCGATCACTGGGCGCTCGGTCAATTGTTTCCGATCATGCCCATTCATCGACTCGACACACCGCCTGATCGCCACGGAATGATCGTGGACATCACCTGTGATTCCGACGGCAAGGTCTCAAAGTTCACCGACTTACAGGACGTGCGCGACACTATCCCACTGCATCGCATTGTGCCCGGCGAAATGTATTACCTCGGCGTATTCATGGTCGGCGCGTATCAGGACATCATGGGCGACCTGCACAATTTGTTTGGGCGCGTAACCGAAGTGCACGTTTTCCTTGATCCTGATGAGGAGTCCGGCTGGTACATCGAAGAAGTGATCGGTGGCAGCACGATCGGCGAAGTTCTTGCCATGGTGCAGTGGGACAAAGTCGAGTTGATGCGGCTGCTCAAGACACAGGTTGACGACGCCATCAAAACCGATCGCCTTAAGCCTAACGATGCCATGAGACTTCTGGACGACTACGAGCGTCTCTTGCAGGAATACACGTACCTGTCGCTCAACGGCGTTAAACTGCCGCCGCAATCAGGCAGTTGGCTGCCGCTCAGTTAATGACTGTGCCTGGCGCACTCCAGCGGTTGCTCGTGATCGTCGTTTTCGCCGCCGCTTTGCCGTGCCGTGGAGAAGAAGCAATCAGCGGCCGATGGGAAGGCACAACGCACATTCCCGACGACGATCTGAACGTGATCGTCGATCTTGCCCAGGAGAACGGCACGTGGGTCGGATCAATAATCATCCCCGGACTCGATGTGAAAGGAGTGCCGCTCACGGATATCACGGTGAAAGCGTCGGCCGTTAATTTCTCGGTAAAAGGCACGCTCGGCATTCAATTGAAATTGCAGCTTGATGGAAGCGGTAAGTTGACCGGTAGCTTTGAGCAGGCTGGAAACCGCGCGCTGACCACGCTGCAGAAGACTGGGCCGTCACAGGTGGAGTATCCGCCGCGGAATACACCCGTTGCGAAGGAACTCGAAGGCGAATGGAAAGGCGATTACCAGATGTTGGGTTACACACGGCATGTATCAATCAAGTTTACGAATCGCGGACCAGACGGTGCGGCGGCGGAATTTGTGATTGTTGGACGAAGAACTAACAATCTACCTGTCGATCTTGTGACGCAGGAAGGCGACCTGCTCTCAGTTGATTCGCACGAGATCGGAATCAGCTTTGAAGGCCGGTTGCGCGACGGAAAGCTCGGCGGGGCGATTCGGCAGGGCGCGATCGAAACGCCGTTGGTGTTGGAGCGCGCGAAATAGCCATGAACGGTTCGCAGATCGGCGTGTTGCTCGCGAGTCTTTGCGCGATGGCAGCGGTCAACGCGCAATCTATGTTTCGCGGCGACGCGACGCACTCAGGCCGGTATGCCGGGCCGGCGCCACGGCAATTTCATCGCGTGAAATGGAAATTTCCGACCGGGGATCGGGTGATATCGTCACCGGTGTTCAAAGACAGCGTGGTCTACTTCGGAGGCGATGATGGGAATGTGTATGCGGTGGATGCCGAGACCGGCCGCCAGATTTGGAAACGCGTGACGAACGGGCCAGTCCCCGCGACACCGGCGATCGTGGACGGCACGCTTTACGTCGGCAGTTACGACGGAAAGTTTTACGCGCTCGATGCGCGGACAGGCGCATTAAAGTGGAAGATTACGACTGAGGGCGAGCGCCGGTTTGAGGCGAAAGGCCTGCATGGATTGCAACCGAAGAACCAGACGATCGCTGACCCATTTGATGTGTTTCTCTCGAGCCCCGTGGTTGTGAATGGGAGCGTCTACTTCGGAAGCGGCGACGGAAATCTTTATGCGCTGGATTCGGCGACGGGCGATCTGCGTTGGAAATTCAAAACCGGCGACGTCGTGCACGCGTCGCCGGCGTTCGCGGATGGCGTCTTATTTTTCGGAAGCTGGGACAGTTATTTTTACGCGGTGGACGCGACGACCGGTAAGGAAAAATGGCGTTTTCACGCAGGTGAGGACCCCCTCGTTCACAATCAGGTGGGGTTTCAATCTTCGCCGGCGGTCGCGAACGGTGTGGTGTATACCGGCTGCCGCGACGCGAATTTGTACGCACTTGATGCTGCGACGGGAAAAGAAAAATGGCGGTTTTTCAACGATCTAAGCTGGGTAATCACATCGCCCGCCGTTGCCGACGGCAAAGTGTTTTTCGCCACATCCGACTCGAGTTTGTATCACGTCGTCGATGCTAATAGTGGCAAGCCCGTGATCCGCCAGCAGGGAAAAGCCTACATGTTTTCCTCGCCTGCGATTGTCGGTGATGTCGTATTCATCGGTGTACTGAACGGAACGCTGGAAGCGCGCGACGCCAAGACGGGCGAGCTACTGTGGGACTTTCAGGTCGACACGTCGAAGCAAAACAAAGGATGGGTGCTGACCGCCGACCGCAAGTTCAATGTGCCCTTTCTCTATCACTCCAACTGGCGTGAAGCGCCGATTGTAGCCAACGATCAGCAAATCCGTATCGGTGGAGTTTTTTCGTCGCCACTTGTCGTGAATGGCGTGGTGTACTTCGGCAGCGCCGACGGATTCCTCTACGCGTTGGAATAAACAGCGCCGTTTCGCTTGTCGAATGGCGATCATCCGGCAATTTGCTGACGTGAGATCCATAACCCCGATCAAGGACGCGCTACAAAGCGCAGCACCCATTGATTCCGTTCAGGTGCAGGGCTGGGTGCGGACCCGCCGCGATTCGAAAGATTTTTCATTCATCGAGCTGAATGATGGCTCCAGCCTGCGCAATCTTCAGATTATCGCGAGGGACACGTTGCCAAATTACTCGGCCGTGCAACGGCTCTCAACTGGAGCGTCTATTAGCGTCAGTGGGGCTCTCGTCCCGTCCCAGGGCAAGGGACAAAAATGGGAACTGGTTGCGGACAACGTCGAGATCGTAGGACCCGCGGACGACTCCTACCCGCTGCAAAAGAAGGGACATACGCCTGAGTTTCTTCGCGAGATCGCCCATCTTCGTCCTCGCTCAAATCTTTTCAGTAGTGTCTTTCGCGTGCGGAGCCGGCTTGCCTTTGCCGTTCACCAGTTTTTTCAGGACCGGGGTTTCGTTTATGTGCATACCCCAATCATTACCGGCAGCGACTGCGAGGGAGCTGGAGAATTGTTTCGCGTTACGACTTTCGATCCACGAGAGATTCCGCGAACGGCGAAGGGTGAAACCGATTACGCGAAAGATTTTTTCGCCCGGCCAACATATTTGACAGTAAGCGGCCAGCTTGAAGCGGAGGCTTTCGCGCTGGCGTTGTGCAACGTTTATACCTTTGGACCCACTTTTCGCGCTGAGAACTCCAACACGTCCCGACACGCAAGCGAGTTTTGGATGATCGAACCGGAAATGGCGTTTTGCGATCTGAATGGCAACATGGATCTCGCCGAGGAGTTTGTTAAATATTTGATCGCAGACGCGCGCGCACATTGCCCGGATGAGATGGAACTTTTCGGCAAGTTCGTGGACAAGGAATTGCTTGCGCGACTTGATTTCGTCGTCGACCGCCCATTTCAACGGATCACTTATGCTGAGGCTGTCGAACTGCTAAAAAAGAGTGGGGAGAAATTCGAGTTCCCGATTGACTATGGATTGAATCTGCAATCGGAACATGAGCGCTGGCTAACCGAGAAGCACTTTCAGTGTCCGGTCACGGTGTTCAATTATCCCAAGGAAATCAAACCGTTCTACATGCGTGTGAACGATGACGGAAAGACTGTGACTGCAATGGATTTGCTCGTGCCGGGGATCGGAGAAATCGTCGGAGGGAGCCAGCGTGAAGAGCGGCTCGATGTACTGGAGGAGAACATGCGCCATCACAACATGGATCCTGCTGATTACAAATGGTATCTCGATTTGCGGCGTTACGGCACCGTTCCACACTCTGGTTTCGGCCTCGGCTTCGAGCGAATGCTGATGTTCGTTACCGGTGTCCCGAACATCCGCGATGTGATCCCGTTCGCGCGCACGCCCGGCAGTGCGGAATTCTGATTTACGACTTACGTTTTGATCGTCGCAGATGGCTGCAGAATGATTAGCGCCGACGGTTTGACCGTGATCTTGATTTCGTCAGGCGACTTATCGTTCTTTTTCTTGTCCCGCCAAAGTTGGTCGTCCAAATGAATTGTCGATCCCTTCCAAACGATCCGTAATTTTCGGAATCTTCGCGTCGGCAGCGGAGACTTGCTCTTTTTCCCGGATACGCGCGCGTCGAAATGTTCCATCAGGAGCGGGCGATCGGCCGCGCGAGCGCAAACAAAATCGAATCGACCATCCCTGGTGGCGGCGCGCGGCGCGAAGTAGAGCGCTGGACCAACCGAGCGAACGTTCATCGCTTCCCAAAGAAGATAGGGGCCGGAAATATCTTTTCCGTCGATCTCGATCTTCCATTGACGAGGCGGATAGTCGTGCAGCATCCGGCGTAACAGTGCTCCATGTCGCGCCATCTGTTGTTCTTTGGAAAGTTTGTCAGCCTTCCCGTTCTTTTTCTCTTCTTTCTTTGCAGCCCAGACGTAATCTGCGAGCAAGCCGCCGCCAACGCCTTCAAAAAAATGTCGTTCGCCCCACGGGCCGGTCGCAAGTCCCACGTCAAAGACCTGTTTTTTTCCGCCCTCGAGTCTCGCGATGATTTCCTCGGGAGAAGCGACAAACCCGAGCGCTCGCGCCAGGTTATTCGCTGTGCCCAGAGGAAGAACGCTCAACGGAATGCCGCTATCGATGAGACGGAAAGCAACCTTTCCAATCGTCCCGTCACCGCCGGCGGCAAGCACTAGGTCAGCAGGTTGCTTGAGCGCCTTTTTGAAGCCGGCCTCTTTCGTGGATTGATAAGTGGCGTGATGCCCGGCTTCAGCTAGCGCCGCCATCAATTGCTCCTTACCGTGTCTGGCGTCGCCAGCTTTAGGATTGTGTATTAACGTGATTCGCATCCGGTTTTATAATCGGTAAATAGGGGATTATTCGGCCAAAAACAATCTGACACACGTCTAATGATAAAGAAGATGCGAATCCTTATTTCGAACGATGATGGCATTTACAGCCCGGGCATTATTGCTCTCGCGAAAGTCGCGTCGCGTTTCGGCGAAGTACGCATCGTCGCGCCCGATGTGGAACAATCTTCGATGGGTCACGCCATTACTTCCTCACGCCCGCTTCGGTACAAACGAATTCGCCTTGGTGACTTCGAAGCCTATCGCGTGAATGGTACTCCAGCTGATTGCGTCGCGCTCGGGACGCATCATTGGCAGCATGTCGATCTCGTTCTTTCGGGAATCAATCTCGGTTTGAACCTCGGCAATTCCTGCTGGCATTCCGGCACGCTGGCCGCCGCAAAACAGGCTGCGCTGCTCGGGGTGCGTGGCATCGCATTCAGCACATCGGTGAGCGAAAACAAAGACCCGGATTTCGCGAAGCTTGAACCGTACGTCGCAAAGGTGATCGAGATGCTGCTGGAAGAAAAAACAATGGATCTGGTAAACGTGAATTTACCAGAGAAACCAAAGGGCATTCGTTGGACGCGCCAGTCCGTGCGGCACTACGACGGCAAAGTGGCCCCCAGTAAAGATCCGATGGATCGGCCAATTTTCTGGTTCACTATTATCCCGCTTCAGGGAGCGGAGGAAGGGACCGACCGATGGGCGGTTGAGCACAACTGGGTCTCAGTTACGCCGTTGCGCCTCGATCTAACCGACGAAAAGGAGCTCGGCCGCGCATTGGCGCTTCATCACACACCACCAATCAGCACCGACACGTCCGGCGCCTTAAAAGGGAAAAAGACATCCGCCAACGCGACGAACAAGCAAGCGCGGCACAGGAAGAGTTAACGGCAGGCTACTTCACCGAGGGTCTACCGGAACGAGAGATATCAGCGGTCCATTTCCTTTATTCTTGTGAACTCGAGCTTGGAGCCGCCAAGTTCTTGCAGTGTCATCCGGTCGCCGGAAATTTTCATTTGGTAAACTGCAGTTGCGAACGGTGTCTCGATTTTGATTCGATCTTCGTGGCCGAGTTTGTACCTGCCACGCACGTCTCCGGCAAGGACAACGCCATTTGCCGAAAATTCCCACAAGATTGCGTTTGATCCTCCCATCAGGCGCCACTTGCCTACGA
>DASSFL010000229.1:0-19091 GCA_035694525.1 Candidatus Udaeobacter sp.
CGTCGACCTGGCGCTCGTCGTTTTATTGAACGACGTTGAACTCCTACAATGCGTGAGCTGTCATACTGCGAAAACCCATTCGTTTATCGCCGTCGCAAAACGCGCGAGGTGAAGGTTGGTAACGTCGGTGTCGGCGGTAACAATCCAATTCGCGTCCAATCGATGATCACCTGCGATACGATGGATACGGTCGCGTCGATTCAACAGACGATCGAATTGGCAAATGTGGGTTGTGAGATCGTCCGCATCACTGCGCCGACCGTGAAAGATTCGCGCAATCTTGAGCACATCGTAAAAGGTTTGCGGGACCGCGGCTGCAAAGCGCCAATCGTCGCAGACATCCATTTCAAGCCGGAAGCGGCCATGGAAGCCGCCAAATGGGTGGAAAAAGTGCGAATTAATCCAGGCAACTACGCGGATTCCAAGAAATTCGTCATTCGCGAATACACCGATGAACAGTACGCCGCAGAATTGAATCGGATTCGCGAACGGTTTTCACCGCTGGTCGATCTGTGCAAAAAGCGCGGTATCGCCATGCGCATCGGCACAAATCACGGCTCCCTTTCCGACCGTATCCTGAATCGCTACGGAGACACGCCGCTGGGCATGGTGGAAAGCGCGCTCGAGTTCGTCAGGATCGCGCGCGACTTGGACTATCACGATTTCATTTTCTCGATGAAAGCGAGTAACCCGAAGATCATGATTGCGGCGTATCGGTTGCTCGTCGCACGGCTAAACGAACTTGGCCCGGACTGGAATTATCCGCTGCATCTCGGGGTAACCGAAGCAGGCGAAGGCGAAGACGCACGAATCAAAAGCGCAATCGGAATTGGGTCGCTGCTCGCTGACGGGATCGGAGACACGATTCGTGTGTCGCTTACCGAGGACAGCCCGCATGAGATTCCGGTGGCGAAAGCTCTGGTTGAGAACATTAAGAAAACCTCCAACGCCCAACGTCTATCGCCCAACACCCAATTGTCTTTTGATCCGTATTCGTATCACCGACGTGCAACAGATACAGTCGCTGTAGCCGGGATCGGCGCTCCCGGCCAACGAGTTAAACTCGGCGGCGCAGAATTGATTCGAGTAGTCGTTAGACGAGCTAACTTCGACAAGATCGTGCATAAGATCGACAAGATGGGCGATTACAAGCCGGAGATCATTTATGAAGACGCCTATGTAGCTGACGTTGATCCACGCGACGATGCCGCGATTGCCAAATTGAATGCGGAACAAAGCCCGCAATTTGTCACCGTGAGAGACGACGTTGATCTCGCGATGATTCCGGCGTTTCGATTGTTGGCGGCACGCTTGCACCCTCGGCATCCGATTTTGTTAAAGGACGTTTTCGATTGTAGGGCGTCCGCCGCGGCGGACGCCAATGCAAAAGACGGCGTTTCACAGAAACGCCCTACAGATTTTCTGCAAACGCTTCTCACTGCCTCGACCAATATCGGCTCGTTGCTCTGCGACGGAATTGGTGACGCAATTTTAGTACAGGGCGAGGAAGCCCCCGGCCAGGCACTGCGCTTGAGTTACAACATTCTTCAAGGAGCCGGATCGCGGATTTTCAAAACCGACTACGTCGCCTGCCCTTCCTGCGGACGCACCTTATTCAACTTGCAAACCACTACGGCGAAAATCAAAGAGGCGACGTTGCATCTCAAAGGCGTGAAGATCGCGATCATGGGTTGCATTGTGAACGGGCCGGGCGAAATGGCCGACGCCGATTTTGGTTATGTGGGCGGCGCTCCGGGCAAGGTGAATCTTTACGTCGGCAAAACAGCGGTGAAATTCAACATACCCGAGGCAGAAGCAGTGGATCGACTCAAAGATTTGATTCGCGAGCATGGAAAATGGGTCGAGCCTGCGGACCGCAGAGCCACGCTCGAACCTGCTTCATAGCATAGCGCGATTATCAACCCCGAAAGCGTTCGGGGTTCCATTGGTACCGCTCCAGAGCCGTGCCTCTGGATGGTTCCGACCAGCAGCGTTGTCTACATTACACAAATGTAAGTTTAAAAGGCTTGACCTCTCTTTCTTGACGGTAACAAACTCGTTCCTCGGGGAACATGTAGGGAATTAGAGACTCCAACTCCAACTCCAACTCCAACTCCAACTCCAACTCCAACTCCAACTCCAACTAAAAAAGAAATGAAAACACTCCATCGCATTACCAAAAATCGTGCGTTCACGCATCTACGTATTCTGGCTGCTGTCGTGCTTGTGTTGACCGCGGCAGCATTGGTGTTACTAGCCGTATCGCCACCAGCCGTTGCTCAGCCGACTGCTCCCACTCGGCCTGTTGTTCCACGTCTTACTCCGAAATTCTTGAATCCGGTGGCGTTCGACGTATCGCCTGCTCTTCGCGATATGCCAAAGGTTGCGAAACTCTTGCCGTTGCCGCCTGGCGCAGTAATGGAGGTGCGACGGGAGCGAGAAGCATCAAAAGGTCTACAGGCCCACCGCGTCCGGCCGTACCGCGCTGATGGTGTACGTCAGCTGTTCAACCTGACTCCGACCATCCCCGCTCCATTACTGACTTTCGAGGGAATGTCGAACCAGGACAATTTCAACATCTTCGGCGGCCGGGTAAATCCGCCCGACCCCAACGGCGATGTGGGTCCCAATCACTACGTAGAAATGATCAACCTTGTCTACGCGGTCTTCGACAAGGCGGGAAATCTGCTGCTGGGGCCGGTTGATACCGGTTCGCTGTGGGCGGGGTTTCCAATCGAAGACTGTACTGATCCGTCAGGCGACCCTGTTGTGCTCTACGACCAGACCACCGACCATTGGCTCCTGAGTCAGTTCACGACCCGCGGACTCGATGATCCATCGCTGCCCTTTTACAATTGCGTGGCGGTTTCGCAGACCGGCGACCCCACAGGCGCCTACTATCGCTACGCGTTCATCACCCAGGCAGATGACGTCGATGGCGGCTACTTCTTCCCAGACTATCCGAAGTACGGCGTGTGGTCGAATTCGTATATCCTCACGACACGGGACTTCGGGTTGATCGACAGGTACGGGATCAGCGTTTATGCGCTCGAGAAGAACAAGATGGTAAACGGCGAACCGAACGCGCGCGCTGTCCAGTTCTTCCTGGAAGCCAACGTGACGCCGACGGGAACCGTGCCGCTGGAGCTCGTCGGTGACGGTCTCCTGCCACCTGACATGGACGGTAATCGCCGGCCCATTGACCACGCCCCGGCGCCGATTGTAGGCACGCAGGACGATGCTGCCGGCTATGGCGCGACATTCGACGCCCTCAACATTTGGGAGCTGAGCATCCAGTGGAGTGCGCATCCCACAGCTTCGATAACTCTCGCCGCACAGCTGCCTACCGCGCCCTTTGATTCGATCTATCCTTGTGCACCAACAGCCCGCGACTGCCTGCCGGAACCCGGAATCGTTAACCCTGCGCAGTTCCTCGATATTCTGTCGTACCGCCAGCGACCGACTTTTCGGCTCGCTTATCGGAATTTCGGCTCGTACGAGTCGCTCGTGACCAACCAGTCGGTCGAGGCGGCACCCGGCGTTGCCGGCGCCCGTTGGTACGAGATCCGAAGGACAGGCAGCCGACCACCGCAAACCATAGCATACAGTATTTACCAACAGGGGACGTACGCCCCAGGCGACGGCGTGCATCGCTGGATGGGCAGCATCGCGCAGGACAAGAAAGGGAATATGGCTCTTGGTTATAGTGTAGTAAACGGAGTAGATGTTTTTCCAGGCAGTCGCTACACGGGGCGGCTCGCCGGCGATCCGCTGGGCATGATGACTCTGGGCGAAGGCACCATCATCAACGGTACTGGCGTGCAGACGACCACAAACTCGCGCTGGGGAGACTACACCTCGATGAACATCGACCCCAGTGACGACTGCACGTTCTGGTACACGAACGAATATTATACGCTTGCTGGACAAGGAACCAGTACGGCTGGTTGGCAAACGCGAATCGGCAAGTTCAAGCTACCTGGCTGCAACTAGCGGTAATCACACAGCAGGCCTAGAGCGCACAACAGCTCAGCCAAAGGATGTTTGGGATCGTCCGTTCCGGGCGATCCCAAAATTCTTACTCGACAGTGATTGTCTCTTCGGCCATTCCGATGCGAGTGACTGCGCGGATCTTCCACTTTGCCCGGCGTGTTCTCGCGACTGCAGATCGATTTCCGGCATATTCCTGACGTTGATGTTTGACTCTGCGGTTATCCCTCGTAAGTTTCGCAGCTCTTCCGCGCGGGAGAGACCCTTCCATGGATAAAATCCGTAATATTGCCATCATTGCGCACGTCGATCACGGCAAGACGACGCTTGTAGACCAATTGCTGCGACAATCCGGCACGTTTCGCTCTAATCAAAAGATTGAGGAGCGCGTAATGGATTCAATGGATTTGGAGCGCGAAAAAGGAATTACAATTCGCGCCAAGAACGCGTCTTTTCACTGGAAAGATTACCGCATCAACATCGTCGATACGCCCGGCCACGCCGACTTCGGCGGCGAAGTCGAGCGGATCATGAAAATGGTGGACGGCGTACTGTTAGTCGTCGATGCGCATGACGGACCACAGGCGCAGACGCGCTTTGTTTTGCGCAAGGCGCTGGAAAACAAACTCAAGGCCGTCGTCGTCATTAACAAGATTGACAGGGAAAATGCGCGTCCACACAAGGTCCTCGACATGGTCTTCGATCTTTTTGTCGAACTGAAGGCGACCGACGAGCAACTCGATTTCCCAATCGTCTACGCCAGCGCAAAGAACGGCTTTGCCATGCGCGAGCTGCACGAAAATAACCAGGACATGACGGCGCTTTTTGAAGCAATCGTGCAACACGTGCCGCCTCCGAAAATTTCACCTGAACCGTTTTTCCAAATGCTCGTATCGAACCTCGATTACAGCGATTACCTTGGGAGAATTGCGCTGGGGCGCATTGTGAGCGGCCGCGTCGCCGTCGGCGATCCAATCGTCTGCATTCACCGCGAGGGCCGCCGCGAACGGGCTACTGTCACTGCCCTGTTCACCCACGAGGGATTAGAGCAGGTTGAAATCAAAGACGCGAACGCCGGCGATATCATTGGGCTAACCGGTTTCGAGGATATTTTCATCGGCGAAACCGTAACCGATTGCGAGGAACGCGCGCCACTTCAGTTCGTCGATATCGATCCGCCAACAATTCGGATGCGCATTCTCGTTAACGACTCGCCGTTTGCCGGTCGCGACGGAAAATTTGTGACTGCGCGGCATCTTCGGGAGCGTTTGCTCCGAGAGACGCGGGGCAATGTTTCGCTTCAGGTCAACGACACCGAAACCGCAGGCGTATTTGAGATCAACGCGCGCGGCGAAATGCAAATCGCGATCCTGGTGGAGCAGATGCGCCGCGAAGGCTATGAGCTGATGGTCTCGCGGCCCGAAGTGATTTTTGGGCGAGCTGGGGATGGTGCCCTGCTCGAACCGCTTGAAAATCTGTATGTCGATTTGCCGAATGAAAATCTCGGGGACATCCTGCAATCCATCGCTAATCGCAAAGGCGAGATTCTCGGCATGGATCATCACGCGTCGCGTGTATCAATCGAAGCGGTCATGCCGACGCGCGGCTTGATTGGATTCGAGACCGATCTGGTCAACCTGACTCGCGGACAAGGATTGATGAGTCACCTTTTTCGCGAATACGCGCCGTTTAAAGGCGAAATCGGCGGACGCGGGCGCGGTGTAATGGTGTCGATGGAATCCGGGATCAGCACTGCTTACGCACTCAACAGCATTCAGGAGCGCGGCCGGCTTTTCATTGGGCCACAAGAGGACATTTACGAGGGAATGATCGTGGGCGAAAACGCTCGCCCGGAGGATTTACCGGTCAATCCGTGCAGGGAAAAGCACCTCACCAACATGCGCAGCCAGGGCGAAGGCAAAGGAATTCAACTCGAAGCGCCTCTGCGGATGACGCTGGAGCGCGCGATCGAATACATCGATACAGATGAATACGTGGAAGCAACGCCAAAATCGCTTCGCTTGCGCAAGCGTATTCTCGACGCGAATGCGCGGAAACGCGCTGCCGCCACCGCCGCGTAGCGTTACAGTCCGGCAATCGCGGATTTTAATCGACCGTGACCGTTTCTTCGGCGGATCCGAAGCGACTTACTGCGCGTAATTTCCACTCACCAGGCGCGAGCTGCCAGAAAAACCTACTGTCTTGCTGAGGGAAAATTCGCTCGTGGTTAACGAACCATTCCACGTCGCTGGCCTCCGCCGCTGTCAGTTCGACCATCTGTTGCGAGGGCGGCAGGACAGGATCAATTTCGTAATGCGCGTTCGGCGACGGACTGGTGATGCGAAAATCGGACCGGACATGCGCGCCGATCGTGTTGTCGCGGCTCGCGCACCAACGGCCGTACGCGTCCGGCAATAGCAATTTTCCATCGCTCGCAAAATAATCTGCTGAATCTTCGCGCGGTTCCGTTCCTGCCAGGAAAAGTTCATTCAGTTTTGCCTGACTGAAACGGGAAGGAAGCGACCCCGTGGCCTTGCAAATTTCGCGGCGCACGAGGCTGTCGTTCTCCTCCGGCGGATCAAGAGGGTGATCGCGCCGCAGTAACTCCTGGATCACCGCCGCCCAGAGCGGTGTTGCCGCGCGCACGGCGAACGTATCGCGCATGGGGCGTCCATCGAAATTTCCTGCCCATACTGCGACGGTGTGTTCTTTGTCGAACCCAACGGTCCACGCGTCGCGAAAGCCACTGCTTGTTCCCGTCTTTGCGGCTATGCGTTGCTCGAATGCCAGCGGCGATCGCAGCCCAAAACTTTTCTGTCTGGCATCATTATCACACAAGATGTCGTTCACGATTGCGGTCGCCTCCTTCGAAGCGATGCGGGTCACGGGTTCATGCTCGCCCGCCAAAAATTTCGCGCGCATCGCAGTCCCTCCTCGGGCCAGTCCCGCATAAGCAGCAGCAAGATCGACAAGGCGAGTTTCGGCATTTCCCAAAACAAAACCGGCGCCGTAGTCCGCCAGGCCCTGTTGAAAACCAAAGCCCCATTTTTGGAGCTGATGAAATGCCGGGCGCGCTCCGAGCCGGCTTAGCGCGAAGACAGCCGGCACATTAAGCGAACAACCAAGCGCCTCTCGCAAGCGCACCGGTCCAAGATAATGACGATTGTAATTCTGCGGATCGTAATCGGCGTACTCATCACGGATTGCATCGGGCGTATCCGGCAGCAAACTCGCAGCGGTGAGCAGCCTTTTATCAATCGCGTCGAGATAGACAAACGGCTTCAGCGTCGATCCACAACTGCGCGGTAGCGTAGCACCGTTGATTTGGGACGCGGCATAATTCTCCGAGCCAACCATGGCGCGAATTGCTCCGGTGGCGTTTTCGACAACAACCACTGCAGCCTGCCTGATATCGTGCCGATTCAACGCCGATAAATGTGAGTGAACCAAGCGTTCGATGGTCGTCTGCAAATCCAGATCGAGCGTCGTAGTCAATGTACCGCGCAATCCCGGGTTCCGAACGATCACGGCATCGACAAAGTGTGGCGCAAGACGCAGCGGCTCCATGTGTGCGATTTTCGGTGGCGATGCCAGCAACGATTGTTGATCGCGCGTGATGACTCCCAGCCTAACAAGCCGGGCGAGCGACCGACTGTATTTCCGGCTTGCTTGCTCGGGATGTCGCCACGGATTGAATCGCGTCGGCGCCTGGGGCAAACCAGAGAGAAAAATTGCTTCGCTCAATGTTAAATCTCGTGCCGGTTTGCCGAAGTATGCTCGAGCAGCCGCTTCCGGCCCGATTCGCCGATTGCCATAACTGCTGCGATTCAAATATTCGGCGAGAATTCGTTCCTTGCTCCACCGGTGTTCGAGCTTCCACGCGATGATCGCCTCGTAGAGTTTTTTGCTCCAGCTGCGTTGCTCACGACCGGTCGCCAGTTTCACGAGCTGCTGCGTGATGGTCGATGCGCCGGAAAGAAGATGACCCGATCGCAAATTGCGCGTGCACGCGGCAGCTATTGCATGCCAGTCGACACCGCGATGTCCGTAAAAGCGCCTATCTTCCAAGGCCACTGTTACGCGCGGCAGCCACGGACCCATTTTCTCGAGAGTGACCGGCAATTGAGCGCGCGCTTCCGGCGACGCGAGCTCGGCAATTTCACGACCGCGGCAATCCAGTAGCGTCAAGGTACCGACCGTAGGTTTTTGCAACTCCGCAGGGATTGGCAACCACCAGACGATTGCCACCGCCACCACGAAGACGACGACTCCACAAATTGCCAGTGAGTGCGAACGCAAAACCCTGGGAAGCGGTATTACTCGGCGGAAATGACGCATAAACTTGAAGGCGACAGTCCCGAGAAACGGCTGTCGTACATCGGCGCGACTTGCGTGGCGGGCCAGCGGAACATGCCCGCCGCCGTCGTGCGTGCCAGAATCGAATACGTGCCCGAACCCGGATCGATTGTGTCGAAATAAAGGAGCGCCGAGCGATCGCGCATCTCGGAGTACGACAATCCAAGCACTCGGTCCTGCGGATCCGGTGGCGGAAGCTGGAAGAATTTCGCAACGAGCGCGAGATTTGGATTTACCACCTCCAGGCCGGCCGGCAAAGCGTCTTCGAGCGCTACGAAATTCTGAACCTTCCGCGTGTTCAGCCGGTAGGTGATGAGCAATTGATCACCCAGCTTAAACGGAGCTTGAGAAGTGCCGACTCGGTTGGGATCGGTCAAATTTTTGACCACGCGTTCGATCCGAAACCCGCGATCAACGCGGTCGGTATCGACTTCGTTAGTCGAGTATTCGGCCCGCAGCAAAAACGTAAGGGCACCTTGATTCAGGTCCCTGATTGCCAAGTCGCCGTCGAGTGTGTGATCGAGCCACGCGATTGCCCGGTTGTTCTTTGAAAGCACGCCTGGCGGCTGGATGCCATTCGACAACTCCGGCGCCATTTCCGAGCCGAGCATGGATTTGAACGCCAGCAGCAGCCAAAGATTTTCCTGCGTCGAAAGGGAACCTGCCGCATCCATCAGCTTCGCCATGCGTTCGCGGGCCTGTTGTTTCCTTTGCTTCGTCCAAGATGGCGGCGAGATAACATTAAACGCGAAGGCGCGCATTGCCTCGGTGCGAGTCATTGATGTAAACGTCGCAGGATTAAACGCGCGCTCTTTGATCGGCGTATCGATTTCGCGCAGAAGTTGCTGCTGCTCGCGAGCCATGATGTTTTGCTGATGTAGCCCAATTGCGAGCAGAGCCCGGTCTTCATCGCTGCCTTCGTTGCGGTGGAGATAAAGCTCCTGCGATTCGTTTCGGAAATCATCGTGGCTCTCCGACTGCGTCAGCACGAAGAGTGCAAAGCACTTTTCAAATCGGGACGCGGGAATCTGGCCTTTGAGGATCTTGTTTACAGCGCCGCTAAGTTTCTCTTGCAACTCCGCGGGCGCCTCGAACCCCGCATTACTGGATTCATTTACTGACCACAGTGCCTGGCAGGTGACGAAACCGTTGCCTGTGTCGCCACCGGGCCAGTACGGAAGCATTCCATTACTCAGCAGTGAGTCGGCATACTGCTTCATCCCGCGTTCGAGCGTAGCGCGATATTCCACGTCGCGTTCCTGCAGGTCGGGTAAATATGCCAGGAGATTTGCCAGCAAACTGTAGCCCAGAAGTTTCGTCGAAATCTGTTCGAAACATCCGTGCGGATATTGGAGAATCACCGGCAGTCCCATGATCTCGGGCAGCCAGGGCGAAGTCGAAATCGTCGTGCTGAATTGACCGCGACCGTGCTTCCATGGATCAGGCATCACTTGATGCGCATCGAATTGCGGACCCTTGAACGACCCGGCGACACTTTCCTTGCGCACAATCGTGGGCGGTTGCACAGGGAGTGTGATCTCCACCGTGTCCCACATCTTGCTGTTGGATTTCGAGACCGCTTCAAAGCGAACTTTTGTCGGCACGAGATTGACGTCCGCGACTTTCGCTTTGAATCGGAACACTGTCGGCGCGTCGCGATGGGCGGATAGCGTTGCACTATCTACGCCGAGTAATTTCAAGTTTGCATCCGTGACACAGCGTACTGTGATTTCATCGTTGTCGATGAAGTTTTCCCGGCTAATAGCACGCAGCTCGACTTCATCGCCGTCGCGCAAAAAACGCGGCAACGCTGGATCGATGAGGAGCGGTTTCGATATTTTCACGGTCTGTGTCGAGTCGCCCCCAAACTGGTTCGCCTTCGTCTGGCCGACCGCGACGATCCGGTAGGTCGTCAGATTATCCGGCGCGGTGAATTCAAACGTCACCTTTCCGTCAGTGCCGGTTTTCAGACTCCCCTGCCAAAAGGCGAGTGTGCGAAATTCCTTGCGGACATTTTTGGTGTTTGAGACAGCTTCTTCGCCACCGTCGCCAATGGTGAATCCTTTTTGCGTCAGGCTGAGCTTCGCCAAGTCATCGATGTAGCCGTGGAGCGCCTCGTAAGTGCGTACGGAGAACGGATTCCTTGGATAAAATCTGGCGCCGATCGCTGGCAGCTTCCAATCTCCGAGCGTGAGCACCGCGTCATCAACTGCGAAGACCAGAAGATCGACGTCAGGAACCGGTTTGTTCTCCGAAGTGACCCTCACTTCCCCGCGCACCGTTTCACCCGGTTTCGCGGTCGCAGTTGCAAGGTGCGGCTCGATTTTTAATTCGCGATCCGGGCGACGCACCTCGATGTCGCTATAAGCGAAGCGTTCTCTCGGCAGCTCCTTGTCGCCGCCGGGTTTAACGAGATAGATCGAAACCGTCGCATTCGGCGCGTAATCCTTTTTGATGGGCAATTCGATTCGGCCTGCGTTGCCATTTACTGGAACAAGCAGTGTGTCCAGAATTTCCTCCGTTTCGACTGAAACCCAGGCAACGCCGCCAAATGGTGCTTGTATCGTAAAAGCAGCCGTATCGCCTGGCAGAAATGGTTCGGCACGGTGCTCGATCTTGAACGTAGTCTCGTTGATCACCGGAAGTTCGGCCGGCTTTTCACCTGTGATTGTCGTCTCGTCGCTCACGAGCGGCGTTTTGATTTTCGGCGCGCTGACTGCTACGACGTATCGGCCTGTCTCGGTAGTCGGGAAAATCAGGTCGGCAGGTGTTTTCGATTCTTGTGACGCCACTTTCGTAAACTGGTCGGTATTGCGGTAGCGATAAACAAACGGCGCGACCTGCTCCTTTACCGTCTTTGTAGTGACATGAAACAGGTCGGCCTGAACAACAACACCGCTAACTTTTTGATCTTCTGGATCGAGAGCGTCGATCTCGACCTTCACTCCCGCCTGCGCCGAGGCTCCGGCGGGCTGGCCAGAAGGCTGTGCAGTTTGTTCGTTCGCACGAACGCCGAGACGCGTTTCGGAAGAGAAGAGCGTTGCCATATCACCGCCCGTCAGCGTTTGGCCGTCGACCGAAGTCACATCCACACGCCAAATCACGCTTGCCCGACCAACCGCGGGACTATCTTTGAATGGCGATTCGCACGTGAGCGTCGCCAGGCCGTGCGCATCGAGTTTCGTGTCCCCTTCAATTGTTTTCAGCTCTTCGCTGTCAACGTCGAGCCGCGGTCCGACTTCGGCGTAAGCGTTGAAACGCTTTCGATACGACCCTTCCTCTTCGGCACCATACTCAGCCGATGTTGCCCAAGTCGCTTTCCAGTGGATGCGCGCGCCGACGTTTGGCGCGCCGTGAAAATATGCAGAGGAGACCTGGGCGTGCGCGGTTGTACCAACTTCCGGACTCGTTGTTTCCACGATGACGGAGAACAGGGGCACGCGATATTCCTGAACGTTGATTCTGGTTGAGCCCTGGTAATCGTTGCCGTTCACACGGCAATCGATCACATAATCGCCGAGCTTTGCCTTTTCCGGGATGCTCCACTCAGCTTCCCATCCGCCATAAGGTGAAAGCGTCACTGTCCCCTCACCCACGATTCGGTCGCCATCGCCGGCTACTACTCGCCAATGCACATCGACCACGCCGCGCCAAAGTGACCTGGCCTCACTTGGTATGGCGAGACCAGCGCTGGTAATATCCCGCACAATTCCTTTCATCTTCACGGTCTGTCCCGGGCGGTACAAATTGCGGTCGGTGATAATCTCCGCTTGAGGTTTTTTATCAGGACGACTGTAGTCGCTGCCGGATGGATACGATGTGCCTTCGACGAATTGCAGCGCCGGACCGGTCGCAGTGTCCGCGATGAACAGATGTGCGTTCTGAACTTTCGGATCAAGCGCTTTGGGAAGAATCGAATCCTTCGGGAACTGCGCGATGCCGTCCTTGTCGGTAACGGCACGGGCGAGTTCGATGTTCTCTTCGGTGACGGCGCGCACCGTTACGCCGGTGACGGAGTTCGCATCGGACATTTTCGCCAGACGCAGGATGACGGTCGTAGGCGTTCGTTTTTGCGTTAGCAGATAGTCATTAACGCAAATGATCGAGCGATTCCCGACGATCCGCCCCTCAGGCAGGCTCGCGCTGGCTTCGAAAAGATACGCACCAGCAAATGATTCGTTTGCCGGCGGAACACAACGAACGTCGCGTCGCGTTTCGGCATCCCCGCTCGTCGCATCGAATGTGCCACTAGCCGACACCGGCAAGTGAAATCCGTCGACGAGCAATTCAGTTTGGAATTGTTTCGAAAAACCGGTGCGTGGATCGATTACGACCTTACCTGTGACAGGATCGGTAGCATCCTTTTCAAATTCCCGGACGCGTGCCGTGACTGCTGATAATTTTTCTGGTGGGATGCGCACCAGTTTCCATGTCACCTGCGGCGTGTTGATCTGGAAGAATGCAAAGCGCAACTCCTGGCGTGCACGCGCAAACACCTGCGAGGAGGGAAAGACAAGACACGATTCCTTTGGGCGAAAGGTCGCGCCCCAGCGCGATTCCGCAGCAAGTCCATAACCGCGGTCGCCCTTCAGTTCCGGCGAAATCGTAACTTTATAACGCTGGGTAGTATCGAAACTACCGGTGATTTCGACCTCGCTGCCACTGGCGAGGAGTTTCATTTTCTGCACCGCAGGCTCGACATGGATTCGTTCCAGCGTCGCTTCTACCGGATCGATGTCATCATTGAACTTGATACGAATCGACGGCTCCTCGAGAGCGTGATTGAACGCGCCGACCCATTCGACCTTCAGGGGCTCGGTTTTTCCGACTGGGATCACTCGCAAATAGCGAAGCGGACGACGGCTTTTCGCGTCGAGTAAGCCATTCACGATCAAATCGAACGTGTGCCCGACGGGAAGTGGCTCTCGCGGCGCGACTCTGAACCCTGTCCCTTCCGGCGGGCCCGCGCTCTTCTCCTCGATCGTTTGGATTACTTCGACAGGAAAACGCTCGCGCGAATCGCGCTCTTGAAAATAAATGTGCTCAGCAGCTTCGGCGAGTTGAACTGCGTAAGTGGACTCCAGGTAAATTTGCGGGCGCGCGGACAGCTCCTCGCGTTCACCGAAATCACTGGTGATCGCAAACTTTGGTGTCGTAAATTCGGCGCTCCAGTTTTTCACAACGAACGGTTTCCCCTTCGCGTCCTTCAGCCCGGAAGCGAGGGTCAACCGATGATGCGCACCGGCGACAACGCCGCTGACGGTGAACGCGCCTTCCGTCTGGCTTTTCCAAAGGAACGTGCCGTCGAGTTTCGGTTCGCTAGTAAACGGCGGAAGCTGATTGCCGGCATCGATAAGATCGGGAGCCACCATGGCTACTGGAAAGGTGATGGTGATCTGACTCGTTTCTGCAATTTCACCACTAGACGGATCGATCACGATGCCGCCGGCCGTGGGATTTGCATTCGATATCTCTTCCGTTTGCTCTTCGTCCTGCGCCGATGCTGTCGCGGACAGACTGACTGCGAGAATGAGGATGAATCGGCGAAACAAGGCGAAACTGGGATTTCGCCGATTCGCCGACTCGCCCATTCGTCGATTCACTTCCATTACCGTTCTGGCGCCAATTCTCGAATCCGGCGAAGATCGGCATCCGCCTCATGTATCTTCCCGATGCGTCGCTCGCATTGCTCGCGTTCGTTTAACGCCACCGGGGATTCACTAATTTCAAGGGAGCGAGTTTGCGATTCAATCGCTGCTGCGAAATTTGCGCGCTGTCTTTCAAGGACACCTTGGAAGAACCATTTCGCCGAATCCCTTGGATCCAACTCTGTAGCAATGCGAGCCTGCTCCAGTGCCTCTTTTGCCTGCCCCAAACCATTCAGATCCTGCGCGGCTTCGAAGTGCGCGTCTGTCGATTTATCATTGATCACAAGCGCTGCGCGCGCGTCAGCCAGGGCCAGGGTGAACTGACGCAGTTCTCTCAAGATTTTCGAGCGCGCAGTAAGCGCCTCGGAATCCTTTGGATTCACCAAAAGCCGTGTATCCGGCGCGCTGAGCTCGCGAAGGACTTGGTCGCTAACGTGTTTGTCCTCTCCACGACGAAGATCTCTGCCAACTTCCAATTTTGCCGCGTCGTCCACACGATCGACATCGAGCAATGCCTCGGCCGTTTGGATGCGAGCGCGCATCGATGCCGGCTGGAGTTTCAGAGCGCCTTGGGCGTCATCGAGCGCCAGCAACGGTCGGCCGGCCAAAGTGAAAATGCGCGCTCGCTCGAGCAAAAGTCCCGCGGTTGCGGGATCATTAGGCGATTTCGCAATCTGCGCGTCGAGCGCTTTGATTTGCGGAAGGAATTTCTGCAACCGCTCGAACTGCGGGAGCCATTCCTTCACTTCCGGGTCGGTCGCATCCATTTTGTTTGCCTTCGCCATGTCGGCATTAGCCGCGTCCCATTTGTGCAGACGAAGGAAAGCGATTGCGCGCGCGACTCGCCGCGCGGCCGAATCCTGGGCAGCGATTGCCTTCGTTCGATAATTCGCGTGATCTTCCCAGCGCTGCTGGGCCGCACATAAATTCGCCAGATTATCGTACTCGGTTGCGGCATCTGCCGGCCGAGGCTTCGATGCGAGAAAGGCAAGCCAATGCCGCTCGGCATTCTGATAATCCTTGCGTCTAAAGCACAGGGCGCCGCGGAAATCGTCAATCACCGCCGTTGGAAGCCGGATTGCTTTTTGCCATGCGTCGAGCGTTTGCTCGAGTCGATCCCAGTCTTCGGTTTCCAGTTCCGTTTGTGCAAGTGTCTCCCAGACATCGGAATCCTTCGGAGTGATGGCGAGAATTCGCCGGCTCAGCTCGATAATTGCAGGTTTGTCCGCGGCGTCTTTGGCTGCTTCCAGCTGGGTTCGCAATTGCGAAACCTCCTGGCCCGCGCCGAATCCCGTAACCATGGGATCAATGCACAATGCCAGCAAGAATGTAAATGTAATGAGGCGGGGCAAGGGGAAGGCATTATGGACACCGTCCATTCCAGTTTGCAATGGCTTTTGCCAGGAAGTCCGATTCGGCTTGGACCTGATGCTGTGTGATCGATGATGGAATTTGCGAACCTGCCATCGCTGCGGTTGTTTGCAGTCCGCGATCGGCAATCCAAAATCCGCAATTACTGAAATGTCCCGCCAATACACGTTGCAACGCGCGCCAGCAGCGACCTCGATTCATGTCGATTACGCTGCCGAGCTAAATCAACAACAGCTCGCAGCAGTGACTGCGGCGCCGGGTCCGCTACTCGTGATCGCGGGTGCAGGCTCGGGAAAGACGCGCACGCTGACCTATCGCGTGGCTTACTTGCTCGAGAACGGGATCGATCCTCGCAATATCCTCCTTCTCACGTTCACGAACAAAGCTGCGCGCGAAATGCTGAGCCGTGTGGCGAATTTGCTGCCGGTGGACGCCAGCGGACTCTGGGGCGGCACATTCCATTCGATAGGAAATCGGATCTTGCGCCGGCACGGCAGCGCGCTCGGCTACTCAAGCGCTTTCACCATCATGGACCGCGAAGATCAAAAGGATTTGATCGATGCCGTCGTAATCAGCGCAGGAATTGATCCGAAGGAGATTCGATTTCCGAAAGGTGATGTACTTGCGGAAATTTTTAGTTTTGTTGTCAATACGGAGAAACCGGTGGAGGAACTGCTTGCGGACAAGTTCCCCTATTTCCTGCCGCTACTCGAGCAGATTCAGGACGTTCGAGAGCGCTACGAAAAAAAGAAGAAGGCAACTAACTCGATGGATTTCGACGACTTGCTGCAAAAGACGTTGTCGATGTTTCAACAGCACGAACGAATCGCTGAAATTTATCGGCGGCAGTTTCAGTTTATTCTCGTCGATGAATATCAGGATACGAACAAGATCCAGGCTGATCTCGTCGATCTGCTCGCACGCGACCATCGCAACGTGATGGTGGTGGGGGATGACGCGCAGTCGATCTACTCGTGGCGGGGCGCCAACTTTCAAAATATCCTCGAATTTCCAAAGCGTTATCCGGACGCGCAGGTGTTCAAGATCGAGATGAATTATCGCAGCGTGCCGGAAATTCTGGAAGTAGCGAACGCGGCCATTGCCGCAAACGTTCACCAATTCCGCAAGCACTTAAGCGCAACGCGCGAATCTGAAGCGCTGAAGCCAGCCCTTGTGGCGTTAAACGATGGTGCAGAGCAAGCGCAGTTTGTGGCGCAGCGAATCCTCGAACTGCGCGATGAAAATGTTGATCTCAACGACATCGCGGTGCTGTACCGCGCGCATTATCACGCGGTCGAGCTGCAGCTGGAGCTGTCACGGCGCGGCATACCTTATCAAATCACCAGTGGCATCAGGTTCTTCGAGCAGGCGCATATCAAGGATGTCACCGCGTTTATTCGCTTCGTGGCCAATCCTCGCGATGAAGTTGCATTCAAACGCATGGCGAAATTGCTTCCCGGTATTGGCAATCGCACCGCAGAAAATCTTTGGCAGAAGTGGGCGGCGGACGTTGTAGCCGCGGGCGCTGACCGCGGTTCCGAAAAAGAATCAGCTGCCGCTGTAGCCGCGGGCGTTGACCCCGCCGCGGGAACGACATCAACGCCGGCCGGGGTCAGCGATCCGCCTCAGGCGGACTACAGCTTCGGCGAACGCCTCCTGGCCATGAACGTTCCCGTGAAATCAAAGAAGGCGTGGGAGCAGCTCGCGCACACGCTGGACGAAATCGCTCCGGCTGGTCAACCCAATATGCCATCGGAAATGGTCACGTCCGTGGTCGAAGCGATCTATGATGATTATGCCAAAGCGAACTTTACAAACTACGAACTTCGCCGCGAAGATCTGAATCAGCTCGCAATCTTTGCCCGGCAGTTTAAGGACGTGCACGAATTTCTCTCGCAATTGGCGCTGATCAGCAACGTTGATGCAGAAGCCGCGTCAACTCAGATAAGCGACAAAGAGGCCGTCAACCTTTCTTCGGTGCACCAGGCCAAGGGCCTTGAGTTTCACACAGTGTTCGTGATCTGGCTGACTGACGGAATGTTTCCGAGCAATCGCTCCCTCGATACACGCGACGCACTCGAGGAAGAACGGCGTCTATTTTATGTGGCCATCACACGCGCGCGCGATGAATTGTATCTCACTTATCCGCAAATGCGTTTGAGCGGAGGATATGGCGACGTTTTCCAGCGGCCCTCGCGTTTTCTCCAGGAAATCCCAAACGAGTTAGTAGAAGATTGGCAAGTGCAGCGTCGGTGATTCGAATAATTGTCATTCCGAGCGGAGCGCAGCGAAGTCGAGGAATCTCTTACTGTTGGATAAAACGAATTTGTAATCAGAGATGTCTCGACTTCGCTCGACATGACAAGGTGGCGTGTGGACATGATGAAACTTTCGCCAGAAAAGAAGATCGCAGGTGTGCTCGCGCCCTTGTTCGCGCTGCGCGGGGCAGACGATTTAGGAATCGGTGATATCGGCGCGCTCCGGGAATTTATCGATTGGGTCGCACAAATTGGATTCAAACTTGTCCAACTCCTGCCCATCAACGAGACCGGGGCCGACAACAGCCCCTACAACGCGATCAGCGCGATGGCGATCGAACCAACCACGTTGCACCTAGCGCTGAACTCGTCGCCGGATTTAACACACGAAGACTTTGATGCGGCAGTTGCTGGCGCCGATCTTCGCAGTCTTCGTCTTGGCGAAGTAAAATACCGCCAAGTCAAAAAACTGAAGCGGCGCATCCTAGAGAAAGCATTTGCGAATTTCTCCGCTAACGGCAGCGAGGAACGTCAGTTGGAATTCGAAACATTTTGCGAAGAGGAGGCCGCATGGTTGCGCGATTACGCCTTTTTTCGCGTCCTGATGGAAGAGAATGAGGATTCCGCCGCTTGGAATCGATGGCCGGCGCAACATCAGTCAATAGAAAAAGCGCGAAACTGGTTACGCGGTCTGCCGCAAGATCGACAAACAGGGCTGGCAACCCGTCAAAATTTCTTCTGTTATGTGCAGTGGATTGCGCACCAACAATGGCGCGCAATCAAATCATACGCTGAGGAACGCGGCGTGGCACTGATGGGCGATATTCCATTCGGCGTCAGTTATTACAGCGCTGACGTTTTCGCTCGGCCGGATGACTTCGTGCTCGATTGGTGCGGCGGAGCGCCTCCCGAGCCTTACTTCAAAGAAGACGCATTTACCCAGAAGTGGGGACAAAACTGGGGTATTCCGCTGTATCGCTGGGACAAAATGCGCGCGAACAGCTTTGCGTGGTGGCGGCAGCGCGTCCGGGCTGTCCGGCGCATTTTTCATCTCTTTCGCATTGATCACGTGCTTGGATTTTATCGCATCTATGCTTTCCCGTGGCGGCCGCGGAAGAACAAGCAATTTTTTCCGCTCGATTGGAATCAAATGCTCGAACGAACTAGCGGCCGCGCACCACATTTCGTTCCGCGTGACGACGCAACCCCCGAAAACTCCGAGGCGAACAACCGTGAAGGCGAAGAATACCTGCGCGTTGTTCTGGAAGAAGCAGGCGCCACGCGAGTGATCGGCGAAGACCTCGGGCTTGTTCCTGATTATGTACGACCAAATCTGCGCGCGCTCGGGATCGCGGGATTTAAAATCCCGCAATGGGAGGTTCGTGGTGAACAAGTCACGCCCGGGAACGAATACGAGCGGCTTTCCGTTGCGACTTATACAACGCACGATCACAAACCGATCCGCGCT
>DASSFL010000230.1:0-3491 GCA_035694525.1 Candidatus Udaeobacter sp.
GGGGAAGCAGCGCGCACACCGGTCAAACTTGGTAAAAGCTCGGTCAACACGATTGAGATTCTAAGCGGCCTCCAACCGGGAGATCAGGTGATTCTCTCCGATACCAGCGCATGGGATGGGCACGAACGTATTCGACTCAACTAATCAGCAATCAGAAATAAGTAACTCGATCATGAACAACGGATCAGATCCTCTCATACGACTAAACAGCGTGACGAAGGTGTTTCTCACTGACGAAGTAGAAACCCATGCGTTATCCGGTATCCACCTGGACATTCGGCCTGGCGAATATGTCTCCATAGCTGGGCCATCGGGCTGCGGCAAGACGACCTTGCTGTCAATTCTCGGGTTGCTCGATACTCCTTCGGACGGCAGCTACTCACTGAAAGGACACGAAGTTGCCAATCTTTCGTTCGCCGACCGCGCGCGGATTCGCAACCGCGAAATCGGTTTCATTTTTCAAAGCTTTAATCTCATAGGCGATCTCAGTGTCTTTGAGAACGTTGAGTTACCGCTGACTTATCGCGGAATGGGCGCCAGCGAGCGCAAATCGTTTGTCACCGGAGCTCTGGAGCGCGTGGGAATGGCACATCGCGCAAAGCATTTGCCAAGTCAGCTCTCGGGCGGCCAACAACAACGGGTGGCTGTCGCCCGGGCCCTTGCGGGCAGGCCAGCCATTCTGCTGGCAGACGAACCCACGGGCAATCTTGATTCGCGCAATGGTGAAGCGGTGATGCAACTGCTCAAGGAATTGCACCAGAACGGCGCCACCATTTGCATGGTCACACATGACGAGCGCTTCGCTCAGCACGCCGATCGCACAGTGCATCTGTTCGACGGCCGTGTAGTTGAAGACCGCATCGCGGCCTAGGGAAAGAGGAATGAATGATCTAAGATTTGCGTTGCGACAACTCCGCAAATCTCCCGGATTTACTTTTCTCGCGGTGCTCACGCTCGCAGTCGGCATCGGGTTGAACACCGCTATTTTCAGTTTAATACAGGACCTTTTCCTGCGCGGCCTGCCCTTTTCTGAGCCGGAGCGTGTCCTGCGCATTTACGGCGAGTCGAAAGAACGAGATTTGAAACAGATGCCGTCTTCAGTGCCGAAGTTCTGGCATTACCGCGAGGGACAAACTGTTTTCTCGAGCATCGCTGCGGATTGGGGCAACGGCTTCATCATGACAGGATCGGGCGAGCCGATTCAGTTACTCGGAGGCAACGTGACCGCCAACTATTTCGAGTTGCTTGGCATTCATCCGATTCTTGGCCGCAATTTTCTGCCTGACGAAGAGAGCAAAGGCGACGTCGTGATGGTGACAGAAAATTTCTGGCGCAAACGTTTCGCCTCCGATCCAACGATTCTAGGCCACAACATTACACTGAACGGAGTGCCCACCACTATCATCGGGGTGCTGCCGAACCTGCCGATTTCGTGGTTCGGGCGTGACTCGGAGATTTTTGCCAACAAACCGTTCGAGCCGTCCGGCATTACGAAAGATCGCTTGATGCGCGGCGTGAGCTTCATGCGCGTGACGGCGCGGTTGAAACCTGGCGTTTCAATCTCACAGGCGCGGGCGGCGATGCCGGCACTATTCCAAAGCTATAAAGAGCACCACCCGGAAACGGCCGACAACACGTGGTCACCGTACCTGGTCTCAGCGGCAGAAGATGTCACCGGAGATCTGCGTCCAGCTTTCCTGACACTGCTTGCGGCAGTGAGCGCGGTATTGCTCATCGCATGCAGCAATGTCGCGAACTTGTTGCTGGTGCGCTTCACGGGACGCAAGCGCGAGATCGCGTTGCGCATGGCGCTCGGTGCGGAGCGGCGCGGAATCGTGCGCTTATTCGTTTTCGAAAGCACGCTCGTCAGCGTGATCGCAGGCTTGATTGGATTGGCTTTGGCGCTGTGGACGGTATCGGTCGTTCCGAAATTGGCTGGTCAAAACATTCCGCTCGAAAGCGGAGTAAAACTGCAATTGCCCGTGCTCATTTTCACGCTGGGACTATCGCTCATTACCGGCCTGCTCATGGGCCTCTATCCGGCGTGGCAAAGCTCGCGCGCCGATCTGGTCGATGGGCTTAAAGAGGGTGGACGCGGAACGAGTGGCAGTCGCGGTCAACATCGTTTCCGCCGCGGTTTGGTCGCTGGGCAAGTTGGATTATCGGTTGTGCTCCTGGCCGGAGCGGGCATGCTGGTTTCCAGTTTTGTCCGGCTCAGCCGGCAGGAACCCGGCTTCCGGTCAGAACGAGTTTGGGCGGGAGGAATCGGTCTTCCGCCTGCGCAATATCCGGACCCGGCAACCCGTGGCCGTTTCGCCGAGCGCTTGCAAGCCGAATTGCAGACCGCTCCCGGAGTCGAAGCCGCAGCCATCGTGGATGCTGTTCCGCTCTCCGGAAACTCTTCGCGATCGCCTTACGCACGCGCGGACGGGAACCCGGTGCCGGTCAACGAGCGGCAACTTGGGCTGACACGAAGCGTTTCGCCCGGATATTTTCGAACGCTCGGGATATCGCTCCTTTCCGGCCGCGATTTCACCGAGCAAGATAAGGTGGACTCGCGGCTCGTCGTGATTCTGAGCAACTCAACGGCGAAAAAGCTTTTTCCGAACGAAAATCCCATCGGCCATCAGATTCTTTTCGGCACTGAGAACGGTAACGGGCTTCCGGCGGAAGTCATTGGCGTGGTCGGCGACGTTCGCTCTCAACAGCTGTCCAAAGCGAACGACGTGGAATTTTATCGGCCGTGGCCGCAACGCAGCGCGCCATTTCTCAACGTGGTCGTGCGTAGTGCGACCAAACCGGAGGCGACGGCAGGGATTGTGCGTGCGGCCCTGAACAAGATCGACAACGGGTTGCCGATTCTGCAACCCAGCACGCTCGATGCCATCGTAACGCAATCGCTCGGGCAAGAGCGATTGACGATGACGTTGCTTGGTGTTTTCGCCGCCATCGCCTTGCTCCTCGCAGTCGTCGGAATTTATGGCGCCGTTGCGTATACCGTCGAACAGCGTACCGGCGAGATCGGTGTGCGTATGGCGCTGGGAGCGCAGACCCAAGATGTATTGAATCTGGTCGTACGTCAGGGGATGAATCCGGTCATTCTCGGTTTGATTTTTGGTCTGGCCGGAACATTTGGCGTCGGCCGTTTGCTGGCGGCTCAACTTTATCAGATTTCACCCTACGATCCGTTGTTACTGGGCGCGACCGCGATCGTTCTGGCTGTCGCCGCGCTGCTGGCGTGTTTGATTCCGGCGCGCCGCGCCACGCTTGTCGATCCGATTCAAGCACTACGCACCGAGTGATATGAATGATCTAAGGTTCGCTTTGCGCCAGCTTCGCAAATCGCCTGGATTTACATTTGTCGTGATTATCACGCTGGCCCTGGGTATTGGCGCCAACGCCGCCATCTTCACGCTCGTGCGCGGGGTGCTGATTAAGCCTCTGGTCAATCGCGACGAGGACCGGCTGATTTATATCCGGCAAAGCGCGCC
>DASSFL010000231.1:0-1927 GCA_035694525.1 Candidatus Udaeobacter sp.
ATTTTGGTTGTTCAGTTGTATAATTGGACACACCCAGGTTTCATGGTTGCCAACCCCGAGCGAGTGGAAAAGCTACGGGAGTTTTTAGCTGAGTATATGCGAAACATCACTGTTCTAGTATTTGGTCTCGCAGGACTTCGAACATGGGAGCAAGTTAAACAGAACGGAACCAATAGAAATGAAAGGCCACTAAAACAAGTCCATGAACCCACATGAAGCAATAATGGAACCTTTGCTGGTCGTTGGTAAGGTTCTTATAGGCACAGCGTTTGGTGGTAAGTATGTAGTTTTTGTCAGCGATCTCGATGTTTGCACTGACGGCACAGGGCAACATTACAACGACAAGAGTCCGCAGGACGAAACAGCTTACTACAATGGTGGAAAGTTTCTCAACGCCGATGAAGATCAGTACATCGTTATACCTCCGCAGGTGCGTTCAATGGTTGATCCCGTTGTAATGGGCTGTCAGGCACGGGCGACAAATCTCAAGACTGGTAAGTGGTTTTCAGCGGTTACAGGTGAAATCGGACCGGACGACAAAACAGGTGAAGCGGCTATCTGTCTAGCGCGAAAACTCAACCCCAAGGTAACAGCAAACAGTGGCGACTCCAACCGCATTTACCTCTACGAATTGTGGCCAGGTATGCCCGCGGTGGTTGACGGTAAGAAATACAAACTGGAACCTGCTGGCGGGTAGATTTGAATTATTCAAATGGACAAGGATATTGGTAAGGCACTAGACACGGACGCCGCGTTCCACAATCAATTGTTACAGCATGTGAAACGGTTAGCGGATATGTCTAGGTCGTTCATGTGCAGATTTTACGATCAGTGGGACGCTAATGATAAAACGGTTAGGGGCGAACGCATACCCGACAAAGCTGACCAGAAGGCGGCGCAACGTGGGGAACCAACTAAACTGGTCCTTCCGTTTAGTTACGCCCAGTGCCAGACATTTGTCGCTTTTATGATGTCCCTGTTTAACCAAAGGGCGACTTTCTACGAGATAGAGGACACTGGATTGGATGGTCCTAATCCAGAGTTAGACGCCGAATTGTGCCTTGCTCGGGACATAAGACGATCCATGTTCAGTCGAGTCCAATACCAGTGTTATCTTGACCTTTGCCGTTCCTCGTTTTGTGTAATCAAGCATCTGTGGGAAGAAGAGTCTATTGAACAAGTAGCCGCTGCAGCACCACCTGCAGAGGAACAACCAACACTTTTTGGTGGCACAGTTCCAGCACCTACGACCCTGCCGACACCGGAAACACGCTTCACACGTCAGGGAAATAAAGTGCGGGCTGTGTCACCATATCATTTCTACCCCGACGTCCGGTTGCCACTTAGTCAATTTCAAGAAGGTGAGTTCTGCGCCAGCGAAGACGAGTTTAGCATCGTCCGGTTGAAGAAGATGCAGAAGGACGGTATGGTCGTCAATGTGGAGAAGGTTCAGCCACTCGGTCTTGAGGCGATGCAGACACGCAGGTTGAACTATGCCAACATGAGTCTTGGCGACAATCTAAAAACTGCTGCTGGCGGTGAGAAGGGTTCTGGTATGTGTGTTGTGACGGAGATACAGGTTTGGATTACACCTAAAGATTTCACTGACGCGAATGGAAAAAACCCGTTGGGCACCGATGACTATCCGACTTTGTTTGTTGTTTGGTATGCCAATGACACATTCATCCTAAAAGCCGAACCAATTAACTATCCGCACAACCAATTCACTTATGATCTGGGGGAGTATAGCCCAGATCAGGTTAGGGTGGTCAACGAATCTTTGACCGATATGTGCGACCAGTTGCAAAGCCATGCAACTTGGTTCATGAACAGTCGTGTGGACAATGTCAGAAAGGTGATTGGGGATAAACTAGTGGTCGATCCGGCAGGTATCGAAATGAAAGACCTGCAAGAACGAAAGCCAGTT
>DASSFL010000232.1:0-9961 GCA_035694525.1 Candidatus Udaeobacter sp.
ACGCGCTCTAGGATATCTGAAACGCTTCGGTTCGGTGACGGTGCTAAACGGTCACATCCATCAGGTGCTCCAGAAAGTCGAAGGTAACGTGACTTTCCATACCGCGATGTCTACCGCTTTCCCTCAGCCTGCTCCTGGAACCGCGACGTCGCCCGGTCCTATGAAAGTGCCGGCTGAAAAACTGCGGAGCATGCTTGGCCTAACGAGCGTTCAGTATAAGCAAGGCAAAACTACCCTTGCCGTCGTCGACTCCAACCTCGGCTAATCTAACTCAACCTAACCACACCAAACTATGACTACACTAACTCTACGAAACAAGAGAATGGCACTATTGTGTGCCATCAGTTTTCTCAATCTAAGCATCTTCGCACTTGCTGGCCAGATGAAGGACATGGATAGCACCAGCAATAAGCAAAACAGAATAGAGATTAAAGACTTCGCCTTCAATCCACAGACATTAACCGTAAAGGCTGGAGAGAAGGTGACCTGGATCAACCGAGACGAAGAACCGCACACTGTGGTGAGTGTCGAGAAGCAGTTCAAGAAATCGACCGCGCTCGACACGGACCAGGAGTTTACGATCACAGCGGGCGCTCCTGGTACTTACACCTATTTCTGCTCAGTTCACCCGAAGATGACTGGCACGATCGTGGTCGTGAAGCCGTGATGAGCGACTAGTGCCCACTTACGAGGCCCTCGAACCCGCAGCGTTATGAAACTATTTCTCGTGGCTTCCACGAATCCCTTCGATATGAAGGCTGCGCTCCTCGCCGGGCATGCACAGCATCCGGTCATTATTCATTTTCCAATTGCGCTCTTTATCACGAGCGCCGTCTTCGAGTTACTGGCGGTCTGGCGCAAGCAACCGCTTTTTGCGACGGTCGCCTATTACAACCTACTGGGCGCCGCGCTGACCGTCCCATTTGCGATCGCCACTGGCCTGGGAGCATGGCAATGGCAGCTCGAAGGCGCAACTCTAAAAGGCAACTTACGGCTGCATATGATCTGCGCGCTGACTTCCGCTTTGCTCATCTTCTTTCTCTACTGGATGCGCTTGCACCTCCGCGCGAAAGGCTCCTCGCCGGGTATTGCTTATTTCGCAGTGACGTTGCTCGCGCTGATGGTGATCACGCTCACTGGACATCTCGGTGGAATTCTCAGCGGCGTCGAAACGCCGTGAGTGCCAGGAAAAGCGAACGAGGTTACTTCAAGTATTTATCGAACCAACCCACTGTTTGTTCCAATCGATCGGACTGGTGCTCGGGTTTGATGAACATGTGCCCTTCACCAGGATAGATGATGAGCTGTGTCGGCACGCCCAGCGTCTTTAACGCATGCCAGAATTCGTAGGACTGTGATGACGGGCATTCCGCATCGTGCTCGCCAACAATAACGAGAGTTGGCGTCTTTACGTTCTTAATGAAACGAATGGGCGAACTTTTCTCGTAAACCGTAGGGTCATCGTAAACTGACGCGCCGAAGAACGGGATCATCCACTGGCCTATCAAGTTTTGGCCATAGTAACTTTGCCAATTCGCGATACCGGCGCCGGCAACGGCAGCGTGGAAACGATTGGTCTGCGTGACAGTCCACATCGTCATGTAACCACCATAACTCCAGCCGGTCACACCCAGACGCGTTGGATCGATTGGATGTTTTTTTATTGCAGCATCGACTCCGGCGAGGATGTCGCGAAGATCACCTCCGCCAAAGTCTTTCACGTTTGCGCGCGTAAACTCTTCGCCCTGACCGTAACTACCGCGGGGGTTCGGCATCAACAGGTAATAACCTCGCGACGATAGCGCGGCGATTATAGCTCGCGACATTCCAAAGCCGGCGGGCCAGTCCGGGGTTACTGCGCTTGAGGGTCCGCCATGAATGAGAACAACCATGGGATATTTCTTGTCCGGCTCAATTTTTGCCGGCGACAGAAGCCAACCCTGGATATTGAAGCCTTCGTTCGCCCACTCAAGACTTTCGGCTTTTCCCCACGTCGCTGATAACGCGGAGTTATTATTCGTTAGCTGGCGCCATTCACCAATCGGTCCTGCCCAGACCTCTGGCGGCGTATCAAATGTGCTACGTTCTGCGACGGCGAGTTTGCCGTCCTTCGAAATGGCAAAATCTGGAAAATTACCGGAGGCGTGAAGCGCCTCTACACCTTTCCAGATTGTGCGCACCGACTTATTCGTGAGGTCGAGTTCGGAAACCGCACCACCACCGCCGACAATCTCTGTGAATAGGATTCGGTCCGGCGTGAGCCAAAAGAGCGAACTCGCGGAGCTTTTGCGACCTCGGGTGCGGTTTGTGAGATTTTTGCCGTCAGCGGACATTGTGAAGAGATCACCGCCGTGAAATCCTTCGTCACTCATCAAGCCTTCGATGAAGGCAACCGACTCGCCATCGGGCGACCAACGCGGAACGGCAACTTGAAGCGAGGGTTTGTAGATTGGTTTCGCGTTGCCCGTAGCAACGTCGATCGTGTAAATCTGTGCGATCCACCAATTGTTATCGCCCGGTCCCGGCGCTGCGGTTACTACGAAGGTCTTATCGTCGGGCGACCAATCCAAATCGTAAATGTGAAGATTTTCGGGAGAAACCTGGCGCAACTGCCCGCTGCCAACATCTAGAACAGCGATCCGCTGATTATGAATAGCGGTATCGATCACGCCGGTCGTCGTTGGCGCAGCCATTAGCGGGCCGCCGCCACCCGCGCCTTCGACATAGAGGAACGCGATCTGTTTCCCATCATGCGACCAACGCGGGCGCGCTGCGTATCCGTTTAGCTTCGGAGTCACCTTCGGCTTCGAGCCATCGGCATTTACTACCCAGAGTTGCCGCTGCGCTCCCTCACCGGCGCTGGAGAAAAATGCCAACGTCTGGGAATCAGGAGACCAGGCAGGATCGAAATCGGTCCTTTCGTTGCCGATCGAAATTTTGACCAATGTCGCTGACGCGTTTCCTGACGTTTCACGAATGTAGGTTTGCCTAGATGTTGATGCAGCGGTGGATTGCACCCACGCGACCTGTGTGCCGTCGGGAGAAAGTGCAACGTCGCCGTAGAGGACAGTTTTACCCAACTGTTCGGTCAGCTGCTGCATGGTCTGAGCTGTTAGCGTCATCGGAAAGACACAAGCCAGAAGAAGATGCTTCATGTTGTGATCCTGACAAAGGGCTGCCCGAGCAGCAAGATCATCTGCGTTCGTTCGATGATCGCAAAGCTATGTCGCGACAATGACAGGAGAATTGTCTGTTTGCGAGTAGCGGCGAATCATTCAATCAAGTACCGTCAATCGATGACTCGGGTTCGGATCCGCTTGGCAAGCTCAGGCGATTTCCGTGCATTGGCAAACCTGCGCTATCGATTCCGCACTGAAACCGGATCAGCCACTGAAACGAAATCGGGGTTTCTGCGCAGATGCACATCGTGGATGAGGAGGCGTTTTCGCTCCGAATCTTCTCCGTGGCGTTGTTGGGTCCTAGACGATGGCGGACAGTTACTCGGCCACGTTTGCGTGCAGTTGTTTGAGAAAATCCCCAATCCTGTTAACGAACGGGAGCTTCATGCTTACGTCACAAACTTTTATGTCGTCCCGGAAATGCGGAGCCTCGGACTCGGCAAGAGATTGTTGAACAAAGCGCTATCATGGTGTCGCGCTCGTGGGACCGACGCGGTTATTCTCTGGGCGACTCCTGGAAGCAAAACGCTCTATCGTCGGTGCGGCTTTGTTGAGCCTGCGGATATTTTCGAGCTGCGACGCTCTCCGCATTCACCGCACTCGCCTCTACAGGCAAAATCGCACTAGGCCGTTTCTCGCCAGGTTGATTGCCACTATGGAAACGCGATACCAGTGCGGTAGGTATGATCATGCGATCATCGCCGTGTATGGCTGCGAGCACTTTAGTCAAGTTTGAATCATGTTGATTACGCTGGATGATCTTCGCCGCTTTGCCGTCGCGCGCAGTCTTTTCAAGCCGACGACGCTAAAACGTGCTCTCGAGCGACTCGGCTTTGTTCAGGCTGACCCAATCCGTGCGCCCGCTCGTGCTCAGGATCTGATACTGCGCCATCGCGTTAAGGATTATCATGCCGGCGATCTCGAACGCTTGTACCCAAGGCTTGGCATCGAAGAGGATTTTTTTGTCGTGTATGGGTTTCTTACAAAACCTATACAGGCGCTGATGCATCCACGCGCAAACGCGGGTGTGCCTGCCGAAGGCTCTGGGCCATGGCCCGCCGCGCGCGAAAAGCGGGCCCGGCTTTTGTTGGACTTTGTGCAGGCACATGGTGCAGTGCATCCCCGCGAAGTGGATAGTTATTTCTCCCACGGCACAGTCAGAAACTATTGGGGCGGTTCGTCGAGTGCGACGACGCATTTGCTGATAGCGATGCATTATCGCGGAATGCTGCGTGTGGTACGGCGGGAGCGTGGCGTGCGCATCTACGCTGCGCAGCCGAATGGAATCGAGCCGGCTGACACAGCCGAACGCCTTGCGCGGATTGACGCACTTGTCGACGTAGCTGTGCGAATCTACGCACCGTTGCCTGGTCCCGGCCTGTCTGATCTTGTGCGCCGCCTGCGTTTTGCTGTTCCGCAATGGCGAAGTGAATTGAAGAGTGCATTGCAGCGAGTCAAACAAAGACTCTCGCATGCCCGGGTTGGTGGCGTTGATTGGTATTGGCCGGCTGAGGAGGATGTGGCGCGTTTTGACTCGACGGGCACGGTGCGCTTACTGACTCCTTTTGATCCAGTCGTGTGGGACCGCGACCGCTTTGAACTGTTGTGGGGCTGGGTCTACCGTTTCGAGGCTTATACTCCCGCGCCTAAACGCAAACTCGGCTATTACGCAATGCCACTGCTTTGGCGTGAACGCGTCGTTGGTTGGGCAAATCTCTCCGTGGAGAAGGGGAGACTCAGGTCTGAGTTTGGCTATGTCGAATCGCGCGGACCGCGCGATCGCTCCTTTAAGCCTGAGCTCGAGGCAGAGCTGGATCGCATGGGGTCTTTCTTGTCAATTGGGACATGAACCCGAAATTTAGCTCCGGAGCGCTTTGGTGAAGCGAACCAGTTCGTCGGCGACTTGTTTGATTCGTTCAGTAATTTTTTTGTCGTTGATGCGCTGACCGTCGAAAGCATGGGATGTGGCAAACGCGAAACGCGGAATAATGACGCAACGAAAATCGAGCATCAGGCTGTTGGCGTACGCCATCACCGACATGTAACTCGCGTGCCCTCCGGCAGCGCAAAGGAAGCCGACAATCTTGTCTTCCCAAACGCTGCCCGTTAGCTCGATCATGTTCTTGGTCGCGGCGGCGACGTCGTAATTATAAACCGGCGCGGCGATGAGGATGCCGTCGGCGCCTTCAATGGCTGCGCTCAATTTTTTTGAACCAGGCATCCCATAGCATTTGTGTGCGTCGCAGAGCGGCAGATCCATTTCACGGATATCGATCCAATCGCAATTGACCTCCTTTTTTTGCAGGTGTGCGAATGCGGCGCGCCCCATCCGGCGGCTATTGCTGTCAGGATTACCGCTGGTGCTGATGACAAGATGCTTCGGCATGAAACAATGCTAGAAGCAAACGCCGAACGCTCAACATCGAACGCCCAATTTCGAAATTCAGATGTCTGATGTGCGGTCGTATGGAACGATGTTATCCCATTCGTCCGCGGATGAGCGCGCAACAAAGGCGACCACGGGTTCGGTCTTGCTCATGTTGAAGACTTCGTGCGGGACGCCTGGCTTGATGTAAATGAAATCGCCGGCTTCGTTCTCGACCACCTGCTTGAGACCGGCACCGAATTCGTGGCGCACTCTTCCTTCGATGATGTAAAGAATCACTTCGAAATCGACATGAATATGCGCGTAGGCAACGCCGCCCGGAGGAATGGTGGCAATATTCGCGGATAAATTCCTTGTACCGACATTTTTCGCAGACATGCCCTGCTTATAGTGGATGCCGTTCCAATTCCTTTGAGCCCCGCCACCACGAATGGTCAATATCCCATCGTGATCTTCCACCGCGTTTAGCTGGATGTTGTTTTCGTCGTCGGTCATTTCGTCTTATGAAAGAAGTTATCGAGCGCGCGGTTGTAATACATCCACCCTTTCGGCGTGGGATGTTCCCGACGAGCAATCAGGAACGTCGGGTCGGCATCATGGTCTTCAAACTCGATAAGTGGAAAGTGATATCGCCGGGCAAGTTCGCGCATTCTATCGTAATACAGATTGCGAGCTGATCGTGAAACGCCCCTGGCGGCATAATATGTAGGGTCAATTGGCATGCTTAGAATGAGCGGCTTGGCTCGTACTTCCGTAAGCGTGCGAAACAACAATTCCAAGTCAGTCCACTCGCCAGCCGACGCGACGCGCGCGCGAAAGGCCGCATCTCTGGCCGGATGAATCGCATCGAGCCACTCGGCCGTCATCGTCCCCCGACCGTCGCCAGCGGTCCCCTTGTGAAGGTGCCCCTTATGCGAAGCGCGCGGTCGCAACCAATTTGGGACCGGTTTGCCCCTAGCTAAAATGTAAATGAGCGCTTCGAAGTGGTCTTGCAAATCGAGTATCGTGTTTTGCAGTTTCCCCAATGGCCACATGGCGATCAGAACAACGTGGTCCAATGGACGGCCGGAAGCGAGGCAACTGGCCGCGAGCCGCAGTAGCCCGTCTTTTCCCAACGTGTCTGGGAACCGTAACATTCGTTTTGCGATCTCACTTTTCAGGTTCCAATCGAGAGAATTGCTAAAGAGGACGCCGCTGGCCGCCGGTAACGAAAAGTTCCCCGCGTAAAAATCTGGATTGGCGTTAGGGGTCTCAAACGCGCTCGGTGATAGCGAAATCGCAACTTTCCGGCCGCGCAACTCGGATCCCAATGCGCCGATCTTTTGCAAAATAGTCAATGAAAAGGTACCTCCTTTGCCCACAGGACACACCTCAAATCCGGTCGGCTCCTTACGGAAAAAATCAGATGCCCTGTTGGGAATCGGGTCGATTAATTCCGAGCTGCCATAGAGAAGCAAGATGTCTGGAGCGCGTGTCGCAGCGCGCTCGAATGCCAGTCCTTGATTCTTGATGAAGAAATCCCTTGGCGCGGTTGAATGAATCGTCCGTTCCTCGAGGTAAATTGCCAGCAGTCTTCCGCCGCACAGGATCGTAGCCGTCAGCACACAGGCGATCAGAGCGCTAGATAGGTGCGGCGCGAACGAGCGCGCGGTAGCGCGTCTGATCATAAACATCCGGTAATATTGTGTTCGACCCAGACTTTTCCAGACTGATTTCGGACTGCTGGAATGTAAGATGTAGTCTTACGCGGACTGTCGTTCTAGCTGAAATAGGCTTCGGTAAGCGGGTCGCCTCGCCCTTGCAGGGAGAGGGGAGCATGAGGGTTTCGTCTGGGCAACTGGCGCGAGTCTTGCAAAACCCCCATCTTAGTCCTCTCCCCTTGGCTAGGCGGAGAGGCGAGCAAGCCGGGTTTATTAGCTTATTTCTCGAAGCCGACAATCAATCTGGAACCGGTTCGAAACCGGCAAACATTTCGGCGGATTCAGATAACGTGTTCAGCGGGATACAATCGCAAACTTCAAAGAACCGGTTCCACATCACGAGGACATTTGGATTCTTGTGCGCCGCATCGATTGCTTCCTGCGATTTCCATTCCGAGACTTCGATAATTGTGCCGTCCCGTGCGCGCATGATAATTGGTGTGCGGTCCGTCACGAGCCCTTCCTTGCGCAATGTGGGAACACGACTTCGAACCAGGTCCAGAGTTTCGCTTTCCTTTCCGGGTTTGGGCCGATACGCGACAATGACAATAATAGGCTCGCCCATCGCTGAAAGTCAGCATATTCCGATACGCGACAATAACAATCATCCGCGCGGTCAGGTCCGCTCAGTCCCTGTCGAATATGTCAGAGTCGCCTTAGATTTGACGCGGACGATCAAAACGATTCGTTGAAACGATGATCGATTGAAGCGATGGAAAAGAACGTTGAAGCGTGATGTGATGAAGGGTTGAAGCGATTGAGGGCCCAATCGATGTAACGCTTTAACCGTTTAACCATTCAACGCGTCGACGAGTAACTATGAAATCTTTCGAGATCGCTGGATTGCCACCTGACGAAGTGAACCGCTTTGTCACCGGGGAGCATTCCGATCCCTTTCGAGTGTTGGGCCCGCACCGGGTCGGGGACGATTTGGAGATCCGGGTCTTCCGGCCCGATGCGCGCAGGATCGAAATCGTGCTGGATCAACATCCCGAAGAACCGGTCGCAGCGCAGAAAATTCAACAAGACGGTTTCTTTTGCGCGACCGTCCGGAACGCAACGCGGGATCTTCCGTACCAAATCCGGATTACCGCCTGGGACGGATCGCACTACCTGACACGCGATCCCTATCAGTACGGGCCGATCATGGGCGAAGTCGACCTGCATCTGTTCGCCGAAGGACAGCACTGGAAGATCTACGACAAGTTTGGCGCGCATGTGCGTACCATCGGCGATGCCGCGGGCGTTTATTTCGCGGTATGGGCGCCTAACGCTCAACGCGTCAGCGTGGTTGGGGATTTCAACGGTTGGGATGGCCGGGTCAATCCCATGCGCAAACTCATCGGCAGCGGCGTTTGGGAATTATTCCTGCCTGGCATCAAACAAGGAGCGCACTACAAATTCGAGATCCGCGCTCAGACCGGTGCGCTGCTGCTCAAGAGCGATCCGTTCGCATTTTTCAATCAGCACGGAAAATCCACCGCATCGCTGGTGTACGACCTGGAACCTTACAGATGGAACGATGGCGCGTGGATGGAATCGCGCCGGACGCGCAACTGGCCGAGAAGTCCGATCAGCATTTACGAAGTGCACGTGGGCTCGTGGCGTCGCAAAGCGGAGGAAGGAAATCGCCAGCTCAGTTATCTCGAGCTCGCCGAGACGTTGCTGCCGTACGTGTTGGAAATGGGTTACACGCATATCGAATTATTGCCGGTTGCCGAGCATCCATTCGAAGGGTCCTGGGGTTATCAGGTCACAAATTATTACGCGCCTACGAGCCGGTTCGGCACTCCTGATGAATTCCGTTATTTCATCGACAAATGCCATCAGGCCGGCATCGGCGTGATCATGGATTGGGTGCCTGCGCATTTTCCAAAGGACGCCCACGCTCTGGCCGAATTCGATGGCACAGATCTCTATGAACACATGGACCCGCGCCAAGGCGAGCAGCAGGATTGGGGCACACTCATTTTTAATTTCGGCCGCAACGAAGTTCGCAATTTTCTTATCGGCAATGCTCTTTTCTGGCTGGATAAATATCACATCGACGGTCTGCGCGTGGACGCCGTGGCCTCAATGCTTTACCTCGATTATTCGAGGAAGCCCGGCCAATGGATCCCGAATGTTTATGGCGGCCGCGAGAACCTCGACGCCGTCTATTTCCTGAAACGTTTCAACGAAGTTTGTTACGAGCGTTTCCCCGGAATCATGACCATCGCGGAGGAATCAACCGCGTGGCCCGGCGTATCGCGTCCGACTTATCTGGGCGGGCTCGGGTTCGGGTTCAAATGGAACATGGGCTGGATGCACGATTTCCTGCAATACATGAGTCTCGACTCGATTTTCCGGCGTTATCATCACGGCAACATCACTTTTTCGCTGCTTTACGCGTTCCAGGAGAATTTCATCCTGGTGCTCAGCCACGACGAAGTGGTGTACGGCAAGCGCTCGCTGCTATCCAAAATGCCTGGCGACGAATGGCAGAAGTTTGCTAATCTCCGGATGTTTCTGGCGTGGATGTACGGGCATCCTGGTAAAAAGCTGCTCTTCATGGGCGGCGAATTCGGCCAGTGGAACGAATGGAACCACGATACGAGTCTTGATTGGCAACTCGTTAGTCTTCCTCCGCACGATGGTCTGCGCCGGCTGGTGCAACATCTGAACTATATTTACAAAAGCGAACCGGCACTTTGGCA
>DASSFL010000233.1:0-8634 GCA_035694525.1 Candidatus Udaeobacter sp.
GGTCAAATTTAAGATTATACAAGGACGGATCGCTGTTCGCTGGGCCTACTGCGGCGTCGCCTGCTACCGCGCCCTACTCTCAAGGTACGATTGGTTCGGCGTTTGGCGGATCTTATTGGAATGGGGATATAGATGAAGTTCACGTTTCCAGCACGAATCGCTCCGCTGCCTGGATTACTGCCGAATACAACAATCAAAGCTCGCCGGGAACATTTATCACGATGGGGAGCGAGAATTGCGCTTTTTAATGGGATAATTGATGACGCGCGCATCTACAAGCGGGCACTTAGTCGAGCGGAATCCAGGCCGAGATAAACACGTCCGTTGGGAGTCTGCACCTACACCAACTCCCATCCCCGCCGGTGGCGCCAATTCCCTACCGTAACACCAAATGCGCCCGGCGCGGCTCGAACGCGCAACCTACGGCTCCGGAGGCCGTCGCTCTATCCAGTTGAACTACGGGCGCGATTGAACCCCGAACATACCGCAAATTAACCGGTTAGCGATTCAAGGGATTTACTGGTTATCGGGTCGCCGAATCTCAAACTCGGTAGATGCTAAATGATCCCGTGGGCGGTTGCAATTTCACCTATCCTGCTGGAAACTGTTCACCCGCCCGAGCGGGCGGAGAGGGGAATTTTTCATGAATCAGATTATCGATGCTATTGAGAAAGAACAGCACAAAAGCGACGCCACACCGTTTTCTGTCGGGGATAGCGTGCGCGTTCACACCCGCGTGGTGGAAGGGGACAAAGAACGAGTCCAGATATTTGCTGGCATAGTCATTGGCCGTAAGGGCCGGGGACTCAATGAAACATTCACCGTGCGCCGAATCTCCTACGGAGAAGGCGTTGAGCGTGTATTTCCGCTGCATTCGCCGCGCATTGCAAAGGTAGAAGTAGAGCAAAAAGGCCGCGCACGTCGCGCCAGACTAAATTATCTTCGCACTCGCAAGGGCAAGGAAGCGACAGCTGTGCGCGAGTAAAAATGTGAGATGTGAGAGTGATTGGTGAGAGATTTTGCCATGAGGCACATCTCACTTCTCACTAATAGAATTTCTGCATAATATGCCGCATGCGCCGGCGCTGCGGATTTCGTTATGAGAAAAAACTTCGCGCTACCGGCGTCGCGCGGATTGCCGGGATTGATGAGGTTGGTCGGGGGGCGTTGGCGGGTCCTGTTGTGGCTGCCGCAGTAGTTCTTCCTGAAAAATTTCGTCATCGTCGTCTGAACGATTCGAAACAGCTTGCACCTGAGTTGCGCGAGGAAATTTATTCGGAACTGGTGCACAACCCTGAAGTCAGATGGACCGTTGGCATGATCGATTCCACCGAGATCGATCGGATCAACATTCTGCGCGCGAGCCATCGAGCGATGCGCCTGGCGATCACGGCTCTGATCGAACCGCCGGAACACGTATTGATCGATGGGCTGCCCGTCATTCCTTTTCCGCTTCCGCAGACTGCGATTGTTGATGGCGACTGCATCAGTCTGAGCATCGCTGCTGCCAGCGTGATCGCCAAGGTAACGCGCGACCGGATGATGCGTGACTTTTGCGTCCAGTTCCCGCAGTATTGCTTCGCCCAGCACAAAGGTTACGGAACCGAGTTGCACCTGCTTAGACTCCATGAATTCGGCCCTTGCCCGATCCATCGCCGATCTTTCGAGCCGGTGGCGCAGCCGCTTCTCGCGTTGGAGGACATCGTCCAAATCCGGTCATCTCCGACGAGGCGCGCGGGGCGAGACGTTGGCGTGTCGCTATCTCAGGCGTAACGGTTACAAGGTCCTCTTTCGCAATTTTCGCGGTCGCAGTGGCGGTGAGATCGATATTGTCTGTCGTGAGAATGACACGCTGGTTTTTGTCGAAGTAAAAACCCGCGGGCGCGAAGATTTCGGCCGGCCCGTTGAAGCGGTTGATCGCGAAAAACGAAAGCGCATTTCCCGCGGTGCCCTGGCGTGGTTGCGAATGCTGGATAATCCCGATATCCTTTTCCGATTTGACGTTGTTGAAGTCATCATCGCGGACGGCGCGAAACCGCGCGTCGAATTAATCAGAAACGCGTTTCCGCTGTCCAAACCGTACCTTTACTGATTGATCATCAATTGAGCGATGCAATAGGATTACTTCTCCCTTCGCAAGCAATAGGGAGGGTGAGGGTTTGATGACAGCCGCTCCGCGCTGGACAATCGCGCCGTCGTTAGCACAATCTTAATGTCCAACCATGGCCGAGCCCATCCTCGTTGCTGAATCGAAGGAACAAATCTTTTTGCTCCCCAAAATGGCAAACCGCCACGGTTTGATCGCCGGCGCCACCGGCACGGGGAAAACGGTCACGCTTCAAACGCTCGCAGAGAATTTCAGCGCGCGTGGTGTGCCGGTTTTTATGGCGGACGTCAAAGGCGATCTGGCTGGGCTCAGTCAGCCGGGCGGAAACAATCCCAAGATCGTCCAGCGTGCGAAAGAGCTTAAGATCGACGATTTCAAAGGCGAAGCCTGCCCCGTGGTGTTTTGGGATGTGTTCGGCGAACAGGGTCATCCCGTGCGCGCCACTGTTTCCGAAATGGGTCCGCTACTGCTCGCACGGTTACTGGAGCTGAACGACACGCAGGAAGGCGTACTCAACATGGTTTTCAAGATTGCCGATGATAACGGACTGCTGCTTCTCGATCTGAAGGATCTGCGCGCGATGTTGCAGTACGTCGCGGACAATGCCGATCAATTCAAAACTCAATATGGAAATATCTCTACTGCCAGCGCCGGAGCGATCCAACGCAGCCTCCTGGCGCTCGAATCGCAAGGCGCCGACAAGTTTTTCGGCGAACCCGCACTCAATCTCGAGGATTTGATTCAAACGCAGCGCGGCAAAGGAACGGTCAACGTCCTTGCTGCAGATAAGTTGATGCAAAAATCGCCGAAAGTTTACGCGACATTTCTCCTTTGGATGCTCTCTGAATTGTTCGAGAATCTTCCGGAGATCGGCGACCCGGAAAAACCGAAGTTGGTTTTCTTTTTTGATGAAGCGCACCTGCTCTTCGCTGACATCGCGCCCGCCGTCGAGCAAAAGATCGAGCAAATGGTACGACTGATTCGCTCCAAAGGCGTCGGCGTTTATTTCGTTAGCCAAAATCCGCTCGATATCCCCGACGTTGTGCTTGGGCAGCTTGGAAATCGCGTGCAGCACGCGTTGCGCGCATTTACCCCGCGCGATCAAAAAGCCGTGAAAGCCGCCGCGGAAACTTTTCGGCAAAATCCAAAGCTGAAAGTGGAGACTGTCCTTACCCAGCTCGCGGTTGGCGAGGCGCTCGTCTCGATGCTGGATGCAAACGGCAGTCCACAAATTGTCGAGCGCGCAAAGATTGTTCCACCGCGCAGCCAGGTAGGTGCCATCATGGCGGATCAGCGGAAAGAGATTATCGCTTCATCTGTCATCGCCGGTCATTACGAGAAAGCTATCGATCGGGAATCGGCCTACGAAAAACTCCAGGCGAGAGCAGGGGAGAAAGCGCAAACAGCCGCCGCACCGCCTGTGGCTCCCAGCCCCCCAACGCCCGAGGGAGAGAAGCCTTCGTTATTGGCTGAAGCTCTCGGCACCGCCACGGCCGCATTCCAACCCACAATCGGACCGCGCGGCGGCCGCTACGATTCACTGGCAACTTCTATGGTAAAAAGTGCAATGCGCGCTGCCAGCAGCTCAATCGGCCGGCAAATCGCTCGCGGAATTCTCGGAGGAATTCTCGGCGGCAGCGGCCGGCGAAGATAGTTCTTGGAGCCACCGCCCTGTGGACCGTGTGCACGTCGCGCAGCGACGTGGCAACAGAATAAAATCGCCGGATACGTTTTTGCGCATCCGGCGATTTGATTTGTTCTCGTTTATGGCGTGGGCGCAGCCGCGGCTTCTTTCTTTTTGCCCTTGCCCGCCTTCACTTCCACTTCTGTGGCCGACATCGTGTAAGTGATTTTTACTTTTTCGCCAACCTTGAGGTCGCCTGTGACCTTGGTATTCGCGTCACGATTGATTTCCCAACGGTCCTTCCCTTTTTGGACTGCAATCATCGTGTCTGTCACCTCTAGAACTGGCCCGGTCACCTCGTAGGTCTTCCCCCCGGCAGCATAAGCTGCGCTGCTGAGAGCCAGACTCGCTGCTGCCAATAAGCTGAATGCTGTTTTCATAATCATAGTGACCAATTAGACCGCCTCCCATCACTTCTATTCAAGCGTTTTTGTTAAGGCGCGGCGGCCTCCAGTCCGCCCGTGGGAAAGGCGCTTCGCGTAATGACTTGGCACCGCTTGATCTCGTCTATGCTATTCAAGCTTTTTGCGTAGAAGCTGCTTTTAATCGGCGGACTGGAGACCGTCACTTTCTAGTTTACGCCCAACCCGCAAGATTAGAGGCCAGACAACGTTTCGCGTCTGCTCCGGAGCTCCCCACGCAGCGCCAAGCTCGTCCACTATTTGGTTCACCGGGTCGCTGCCTTTCGCAGCGACGAACCGCTGGGTCGACGACCACGTTCTAAGGTAGCCCATTAGATGATCGAGATTCCACGACGCTCTCATTTCGAATTTTGGCGGATCAGTCTTGTGAAACGGGAAGGGGAGATCGGCGAACCGTTCAACGAGCTTGCGCTCCGGCGGCCAAAAACGTCCGACCACGTCGTGATAGTATCGATCCACAATCTCATCGATCCCCGGTTCGATCTGTAACAAGTTGTAAGCCGAAGCAGCGAGGACGCCGTCAGGTTTCAATACTCGCTGCGCTTCCGCGTAAAAGCGCGACAGATCGAACCAGTGCAGCGCCTGCGCGACCATGATTAGGTCGACCGTCCCAGAGTCTATGCCGCTGTCTTCTGCTGGCGCGACACGATAATCCACGCGCTCGTGCAGCGCGGCATTCGAGATCTGTTTCTCGCTCGCGTCCGTTGCGATGACGCTATCGAACACTGATGCCAAGCCGACCGCTGCTTGCCCGTTTCCCGTACCACAATCCCATGCGAGCTGACGGCTCGGCGCGATGTTCCCCAAATAATCGAATAACTCCTGCGGGTAGGTTGGCCGAAATTGCGCGTAATCCGCAGCCTGTTTCGAAAAATGATCTTTGAAGCTCATACCAGCCTTCCGCTCTTGTAGCGGCGGCTGTGTCAGCCGCAAAACGTCACGTTGCTATTCCTTGGGCGGTTCCGGAATCGCTCTTACGCCTACGCGAGCCAGGTACTCATCCGCCTGCAAGAGATCATCTCCAGCGCGCTCGATAATCTTGAGTAGATTATCCATCGACGAGACTTCCTCGAGCTGTTCGGTCAGGAACCACTGAAGGAAATTGATCGTAATGTAGTCATTCTGCTTCCGCGCAAGTTCGACGAGCCCGTTGATTTGCTGGGTGACATGAATTTCCTGATCTAGCGAAAGCTTCACCGCATCCCGCGGCGTCTTAAATTTTGATTTCGGCGCGTCAATCGCCGGAATCGCCACGCGTCCGCCGGCGTCCACGACATATTTGATGAACCGCAGCGCATGTCCCTTTTCTTCTTCGGCTTGTTTGAAAAAATGCTGGGATAATTGCGGCAACGCCTCAGCGGCAAAATGCGCAGCGATTGCGTAATATTGCAACTCCGCACTGAACTCGTATCCGATCTGTTCGTTAATCGCGTCGATAACTTTCTGACTGGTCAGCATAGGAACCTTTCGATTGATGTAATCCTTGTCTTAGCGCATATACTCGCGACGATCAATGATCTGAATGACAACGTGTGGGCCTCGGTTCTTCCGCAATCGACGCAGTCGGATATGATGAAAAGAGGCGGACATTGGATGTCGAGTTTCGGGGGGCACTCGTGTCGTTCCCGCTTATTCCGACTTCTCCTATCTGGACCACTGTCTATTTCTCACTACGAAACATTCCGGTAATTTCGCGTAGCGATTGATTCTGTACTTCCCAGCGCGACTTGGGCGTCCAGGCAAGAATTTGTTGAAAATAGTTGCCGTCGTCCACCGTAGTATGAAGAAAAACGACATTGGTGTTGTTTTCCGTCCCGCTTAATTCGTCTTGCAAGGTGGGATGACCATCGATCGTCAGTGCAACAGGTTCAGCGCGGACGCGATTTTCATTTTGTGCAGCATCCGATCACGCGTCAGTTGTTCCAGCGTCATGTTGCCGACGGCAGTTTTCGCGTCGGTAATTACGATCCAAAACATTTCTTTGTCTGTGTAACCCACTTGCAGTGTGGCCTATTTATTGAGCTCTGGCAGTTTCGTTCACGTGCCGGAGACCGTGACCTTGATTCTGCCATCGCTCGAAGCGGTTTCCTTTCGTTCAGTGGCAAGGCGATGCAAGCGTTCGCGATCATACGATTGGGATTGTTTCTAATGAACGCGCCTTGTACTTCTGGAATGAAGTTTGCGTGATCCAATGCAAAGTCACCGAACCAGCACATCGAGAAGAAGACTGACGATTGGAGATCTTCGTTCGGTAACCGGGCTCATCATCGGACTGTATGTCACCATGCATCTGTCGAACCATGCGCTCGGTTTGATCTCGGTGCACGCGCAAGAAGCAGTGCGGCCGTGGGTGATGGCGCTGTGGCACTCACCGGCAGGCCAGGTGCTGTTGTATGGCAGTCTGAGCACTCACGCGGCAATCGCGCTGATAATCCTATTTCGGCGACGCCACTATTACATGCCTGCATGGGAGGCAATCCAAATTTTGCTCGGACTGATGATTCCTTATCTCTTGCTCGTGCATATCGTAAACACGCGGGGTACGCGCATCCTCACCGGCATCGACATCGATTACACGTACGAAATTGCCAATCTCTGGGTCGATCCTTGGACACGTTTTCGACAAATTGCCCTTGTATTACTGGTTTGGGGGCATTTTGCCGTCGGTTTACATTTCTGGTGGCGGCTTCATGGTTGGTATCGCCGCGCTTTTCCAGCCATTCTCGTCGCGCTAGTGCTGGTGCCCATGGCCGCACTGCTGGGATTCGCAGAAGTTGGGATGACAATGACATCCCGCGCACGAAGCGATCCCCAATGGATGCGCGAGATCAAAGCACGCGGGGTGCCGGCCGATCCGAATCGGGCCGAGTTGCGTGCCACACTGAAGAATTGGGTAGGACCATCGTGGTTCGGTGTCGTCGGGCTTGTTTTCGTCATCGCCCAGATCCGTAACTGGCGAGAACGTCACGCCCGCTTCAAAGTCAGCTACCCGGATGATGGTGTGATTGAAGCGCCCATCGGCATGTCAGTGCTCGAAGTGAGTAGGATGGCGCGTCGCGCCCACATGTCGGTCTGCGGAGGTCGCGCACGATGCACAACTTGCCGTGTCCTTATTACCGACGCCGCCGGAGAATTACCTGATCCAGCAGAACTCGAAGCCGCGGCTCTCCGGCGCATTGGCGCACCCACCGACGTGCGTCTCGCCTGCCAACTGCGACCGGACGTTGATCTGACGGTACAGCCTCTTTTGCACCCGAGTCTGGTGACGACGACACATCACGCTGCCGGCGAGGACTTCGGCGAGGAACGAGAGGTTACCATTTTGTTTGTTGATATTCGCGGTTCGACTTCACTGGCCGAAACACGATTGCCCTATGACGTCGTTTTTTTGTTAAACTCTTTGTTCGCTGCGTTAGCCGAGGCAGTAGAAGACTCCGGGGGATATTATTCCAACTTTACGGGAGACGGTCTGATGGCCCTCTTCGGATTGGATGTAAAAAAAGGGGTGGGTGCGAAAGCTGCTCTGCGTTGTGCGCTCTCGATGTTCGAGAGGCTCGATAGCCTGAATCAACGGCTCGTCGACGAACTGGAAACGCCGCTGGCAATCGGCATCGGCATTCACACCGGTCAGGCGATCGTTGGCCGAATGGGGCCGCCTAAGACGCCGATCATTTCGGCGGTAGGCGACTCAGTGAACACTGCTGCACGGTTGGAAAGGATGACCAGGGAACTGAGCGCGCCGCTAGTCGTGTCAGCGGAGACGCTCCGGGCAACTGGGCTGCACATTTCACCGGCCCTAACACAAGTGTCGTTACGAGGACGCGCTGCAACAATGCCTGTAGGTGCGTTCGACGAGGCAAGTCTCCGTGAGCTTCTGGTTTGACTTACCGAATTTGTGAAATTCAGGTTTCGGCGAACGTCCCGTAGAACCGGCACAAATTAGTCTGGCGCTTTGAATAGCGAAGTGCTGGTTCTGGCGTCGTCCCATTGATTCGCGCACTCCCGCACGCTCACCCGCTACCCTGGCGGGGTTGCCCGTCTACCTCGCCGCTGCCCGCGGCGATGTCCTCTTGCGGCATGCGGCCGTTCCGCGGCGCCGTGCTCGCGTGAGACCTTCGAACCTAGAAATGTAAAAATCCCACCGAGATAAACCGGGTGGGATTTTTAGTTCTGGCGACGTCCTACTCTCGCACGGCCTATCGCCGTACTACCATCGGGGCTGCAGCGTTTCACTTCCGTGTTCGGAATGGGAACGGGTGGGACCACCGCGCTATTGTCACCAGAGTGCGGAACCGCACCGGCAGTTTCGCCGCTTTCGCAGCGACGCAAGCGCGATGTCGTACCCTGGGGACCGATGTTGATCTTTCAAAGAAGAACCACTGATTCTCTGATATCTACATACAGGTTTTCGGAAAGTTCCG